>JBFYKH010000071.1:0-78982 GCA_041306075.1 Candidatus Altarchaeota archaeon | reverse complement strand
CGACTGCTGCGCTCCGTAGAACCTGGACCTTTGTCTCAGTGTCCATCTCCCGGCTCCATCTCCCAATGCCGGTACGGATCGTAGCTACGGTAGGCCGTTACCCTACCGTCAGGCTAATCCGGCGCAGACTCATCATGGGGCAATTGGCCGAATACAGGCCTTCTTGTTTCGGTGGCAGACATTCCAGTGCTTGCCGCCTATAAGGTTTTGTCCTCAGTTTCCCGAGGTTGTCCCTTTCCCCATGGTAGATTGTCCACGTGTTACTGAGCTGGCCGCCCGGACCTTAATCGTATCCGAGACATGCATGTCTTAATCAAACCCCAATAGCAGTGACCTCGAGCAGGATCAACTCGATTTATTGTACGTATCGCCAAAATTTAGGGAATTGTTCGTGTTTTCATCGCACACGAGTTTGGCTATTCCAACGTATGGACTAATCAGACACGCCCCGTGCGGAGCCTGTCCTCCTTGATGGCTCACAGTGAAGGCTTAGACTCTGGGATGGTTTTCAGCCACGCGCCCATCTACGTCCAAGAATTCGTGTGAGGCGATTCCAAATCGACACTTTCCCGTGTTTTCCGGGGTTGTCTCAGTTTTGGAAAAAGTGTTTTTGCGCAAGGGAATTCGCGCCCTATACTATAGGCATGAGGGGTATATAAACCTACCGCATTCTGTGGAGTGGCGCGTAGGATATTTAATCGCAGGCTCCGCCATCTATTCAACCATGATTGACAAGCAGGGCCTGGCTATCGTCTCCTCGTTCTATGCCCTAACCCTGCTCCTAGGCCTCTATGTGGCCGGCTTCATCCTGCCTCTGATGTACCCGCCGGCAGGCCAGGAGCAGGTTATCGCGCCCGTCGTCTCTGATCCCGGGAGCGCCTGGTCTTCGGTCGAGGTCCTCCTGTACATCCTCGTCGGGACGGGAGTCCTCCTGCTCCTGATCAGGCGCGGCTTGGGCGTCGTCATCAAGGCCGCCTTGATGGTGTCGTTCTTCAGCGGCACGTTCTTCACCTTCGCGGCCTTCATCGGGGACTTCGCGCTCCTGCCTGCGGCGGCGGTCCCGTTCCTTTTGTGGAGGCGCAGCAGCCCCTTCACGGGGGACATGGCGCTCCTGTTCACCCTGCCGGGGGTTGGCGCAATGCTCGGGGCTTCCCTCGGCGTCGCCCCTTCCATGATACTCGTCGTCCTCGCGGCGGCGTACGACTGGTGGGCGGTCTTCGTGTCGAAGCACATGGTCACGCTGGCGAAGGAGAGCGTCGGCCGCTACGCGATGATGTTCATCGCGCCGGTCGGGGGCCGGACTATGGGCCTCGGCGCCGGGGACGTCGCGCTGCCCCTGACGTTCAGCGTGTCGGTGCTCGGCGGGCACGGGATGGCCCACGCCCTGGCAACTGCCGCCGGCGGTCTCGCGGGTCTGGCGGCGCTGGTGTGGTACATGACGGACAGGAGGGATGTGACGTTGCCGGCCCTGCCGCCGATTGCCCTCGGCCTGCTTCTGGGATACGGCGTCGCCGTGCTGTTGTTCGGCTTCTAGGATGCGCCCCGGGGGAGTCCGGGGGCGCGTTAGCGGCCCCGGACCCCGTGGGGTGTATTAGCAGTTTCCATATCCTAAGCGATTAACCGGTTAAAAATCAACTAAATCGGCGGATTTCAACGTCATCAACGTGGTCGAGAAGCCGTGGGGAAGTGTTATACACTTCGCAGTCGAGGACGTCTACTCGAGGCTCATGAACCGGCTCGTCAGAGGCCGGCGATTCCGAGCTTCCGCATCATCCGCTCCAGCTTCCTGCCGCCGCCGGCGGCCTTCATCATCTTCTTCATCCGCTTGTAGTAGTTGAGGAGCTCCCGGACTTCCGCCTGCGACGTGCCCGAGCCCGACGCTATCCGCTCTATGCGCTCGTGCTTTATGATGTCCGGCTCCTCGCGCTCCGCAGCGGTCATGGAGTCGATGACGTACCGGTACTTCTTTATCTTCCCCTCCTGCACAGCCATCAGCTCCTTCGGGACCTTCGAGCCGAAAGGCAGCATCTCCATCACCTTGTCCATGCTGCCCATCCCCTGCATCTGCTGTATCTGCTGGTACACGTCGACGAGCGTGAATTTCCCGGACAGCATCCTCTTCGCGCTCTCCTCGTCGAAGTCGACGTCCTTCGCCTTCTCAAGGAGGCCTGCCAGGTCGCCCATGCCGAGTATCTTGCCGACGAAACGCTTCGGCTCGTAGGGCTCGATGTCCTCTATGTGCTCGCCGGTGCCGATGAAGTAGACGGGGCTCTTCGTCTCCGCGCACGCCGCTATGGCGCCGCCCCCCTTCGCTGAGCCGTCGAGCTTGGTGACTATGAGGCCGTCTATCCTGCACGACCGGCTGAACGCCTTCGCCTGCTCCCCGGCGGACTGGCCTATGGTGCCGTCGAGGACGAGCAGCGTCTTGTCCGGCTTGATTTCGGTGTGGACCCGGTTTATGTCCGCCATCAGGCTGGCGTCGAGCTTGTGGCGGCCTTCGCTGTCTATGAATACGAGGCCCTGGTTCTTGTGCTCCCTGAGGCCGTCGCGTATTATCTTGACGGTGTCCTTTTCGCCGTTGTCGCCGTAGAACGGCACCTGTATCTCCTCCGAGAGCTGTTTCAGCTGCTCGTAGGCGGCGGGGCGGAAGGTGTCGGCGCAGATGAGCTTGCAGTTCAGGCCCTTCTTCTTGTAGTGTCTGGCGAGCTTAGCGGCCTGTGTCGTCTTCCCGGAGCCCTGGACTCCGACGAGGAGGACTTTCATCCCGTCCGCAAGGTCGAGTTCGCCGCCCGTGCCGAGGAGATTGGACAGTTCCTCATAGGTTATCCTGACGACGTTGTCCTTCCGCGTGAGGGTGCCGGGAGGCTTCTCGAGGAGGCCTCTGTCCTCTATCCTTTTTGAGAGGTCGAACACCAGCTTCACGTTCACGTCCGAGGATATGAGCGTCTTCTGTATCTCCTTCAGGTACTCCTTTATGGTCTTCCTGTCGACGACCACCGCCTTCCGGAGGTTGTTCACGGCCGCCTGGAGGCCGTCCCGGAGCTTCTCGAACGCCATCGTCTAAATATGGGGGATTACAGTAATATTAGTCAGGTTTCGCTGGGCGACCTTGTAGAGCCCGAGGCTTCCGCTCACCGGGTGTAGGGTGTAGCGTGCGCTCATCCTGTCCTTCAGCCCATCGGACGGACGGTAGAGGAAGACCGTTTGCCCGTCCGCGCTTATTTCCGGAGTTTCGCCGCCGGCCGCAACCACCAGTACGTCTGGTTTCAGGCTCCAGGAGAGGGCCCATATTACTCCGTTCTCCGCGTCAGATACTATGAGCGGGCGGTCGGCCCCGTTGATTTCACTGACTGCGGCCTCGAAGCCCCGGCCCATGTATTTGTTCCACCATATGTGTGATTGGGACGAGAGTGCTAGGGAAAGCACCGCCGACAGGACCATGGCGGCGCACAGGGCGGACCACAGTCTCGAACCTCCGCGCGTCTTTTCGGATAAGAGATGGGCCACGGACATCCCGGCCCCGATGAGGAGGGGTGTGAGGTACCTTGGCACGCATGTGCGCATCCCGCCGGCGACCAGGTCTGATAGGAGGAGGGGAATCAGGCTCCATGCCATGAGGAGCGCGAGGAAGAGCCTTGCGTCCCGTCTGCCATGGCCTATGAGGTGCCATACCGCGTACAGTATTAGGGCTGTGGCAGCCGCTACCGGGGGCAGGATGGGGGGTATCTTCGCAAGCTCATGGCTGCCGAGGTCGTAGTCTATGAGTGTGCTTGACAGGCCCAGGCCGAGCCATGCAATGATGCCTGGCAGGTCGGCCCTCTGGCTGGTCCATGAGGTGGTCGTGAGCAGCACGTCGGCGTGCCCGGATATTGCATGAAGCCATGGGAGGTACATTATTGCAGCGAGGGCTAATGAGGCGGCCATGGGTTTGGCCGCCTTGGAGCCGGCAATATGTGCGAGGTAGGTCACATGGGCTGCTATAGTCAACAGGAAGAAGTTGTGCGTGTAGAGGCCGACAGCAACGGTTGCGCCGTATAGCGCCCAGTGCGTCTTGGCGGAGGTTTTCATGGCCTTAACGAGCATCAGGCTTGAAGCAAGCACCGCCGCCCCCCAGAGGCTGTATGACCTCGCCTCCTGGGCGTAAAGTACGTGGAACGGGGACAGCGCAAGGAGTATTACCGCGTATGCGGCGGTCCTCTTGGACCGGAAGAGCTCGCAGGCAAGCCACCACATGAGTGGGAGCTGGATTATGCTGAATGCCGCGGAGATGGTTCTTGCAGCGGTTACGAGTCCGAGGAGCGGCTGGAGGGCGCGCGTCCAAAAGTAGGAGGCCGCGAAGTACGCCATGGGGTTGCCTGCGTCCTCCGAGAGGAGGACGTTGACTGCGTCCCGGAACCCGCGCTCCGTCCTCGGGCCGTCGTAGGATATGAATTCGGCGACGGACAGGGGGTTCTGCCTCATGGCTTCCCGCACCTCCCAGTTGCCGTAGCCGCTCATGAGGTGGGACGTTGAGGCCTCGTCCAGCCAGAACGCTTTGTGGTCGATGTTGTACAGCCTGAAGAAGAGGCCGAGGATTATTGCCGCTGCGAGGATTAGCCGGAGCCGGCCGCCAAGCTTCTCATTTTGCATCGTCTCACCGGTTCTTCTCCCAGATGTTGATGTGGCCCCGCATCGTCGTCATCGGATTCAGTTCAAGGAGGACCGGCCATACGAAGAAGAGGAGGGTGAACAGGTAGTATGGGAAGAAGAAGCACAGGACCAGGATTACGCGGAGGTTTATGCCCGTGACCTTCTTCGCCGCCAGGAGCGCGTACGACTGGGTGACCGCATACGATGCCAGGAAGTACGGGAACGAGGATGTCATCGGCCAGACGCCTGCGAGGACGTTGTATATGAACTCGAAGGCGCCGAACGCGGAGAACCAGCCAATGAAGTACTTTACGGCCGCCAGGGTCATGTAGTTGCCGTATTGCACGAAGTAAGTGTAGTAGCCGCTCGTTATCTGGTACGCGTTTATAGGCAGGATTACGGCGCCCTGCACGAAGAAGTAGATGTTGTTGGGCAGGCCGTAGAGGCCGATGAGCCCGTAGCGAGGGTTGAATATCATGTCCCTGTGCTTTCTCAGCACCTGGACGGTCCCGCGGCCCCAGCGGATTCTCTGCTTCGCGACGCCCGACAGCGTCTGGGGGACGTTCGTGTACATGACCGCCGGGGCCAGGACGAGCTTCCACCCGCCCTTGCGGAGCTTGAGGCCCACGTCGCAGTCCTCGGAAAGCGTGTCCACGGAGAACATGCCAGCCCCCTCGAGCGCCTTCTTCCTGAACGCCGCGAAGCCGGGGAGGAGGTACGTGCACCCTATCTTGTCGAATATGTACCGCCACATGGAGCTGTATATGTATTCTATCTCCTGGAACCATGTGATGGGGTTCCCGTTGACCTCCACCCGGATTATCCCGGACACCGCCGCGACCCGCTCGTCCTCGAACGGCTCGGCGAACCTCATGAGGCCGTCGCGCTCCAGCCTCGAGTCGGCGTCTATCATCACCACGACTTCCCCCCCCGCCTCCTCTATGCCCTTGTTCAGGGCCAATGCCTTCCCTAGGTGGTCCGTTTGGATGAGTCTGACCCGCTTGTCCCTGGATGCGATGGATTTTACCAGCTCCTCTGTCCTGTCGGTGGAGCCGTCGTTGACCACGATGACCTCGTATTCCCCCGGGTATTCGGCGGATAGCACGCTCCCAACGGTGGATTCGATGCACGATTCCTCGTTGTGCGCCGGCATGACCACGGTGAGCCTCGGGTAGTGGCCTCTCTTTGCTTTCCGGTCCGGGAGGAAGGCCAGGATTATCCACGCCGTGAAGGTGATTATGGATATGACGAATGTCACTGTCAGAATCTCGTCTATCATATGCCCTCACTCCGTTTCGGTGGCGTTCTGGACGACGGGGCAGAGGGACAGCCCGGGGGAGTTCTCGCAGAGTATGCGCGTCATCTCGTCCCTGTCGTGCAGGCCGCAGTACGTCCTCCCCTCGACCACCGTGCAGGGGTAGCTGGTGACGTTGTAGGCCTTCATCAGCGTGTTCACCACCTCGACTTCGCGGTCGCCGTCGAAGCTGAGGATGGATATCTCGGGGTCTATCTTCTCGTTGATGTAGCTCAGCACGAAGCCTTGTTCGCCGCAGTTCGGCTCCTTCTTGCAGTTGCCGTAGAAGTAAAGTATGACCGTGTTGTTGTAGTCGCACGCCTTCTTCACCCGGTTCAGGAGCGACAGCTGTATTATCTCCCTGCGATTCAGCCTCCGCTTCTCCTTCAGGTAGAATTCCTCCCCAGTGAACTCCTCTTGGGCCTCCCTGTAGCGCCTGATCTTGTCGTCGAACTTCCACAGCCTGGATTCGAGGTAGTTCAGTTGCCCGATGAGGGAGTCGCAGGACCCGTTCCTCGACTCCAGGTATTCCATGAGGTAGTAAGACGCCTCTATGTCCTCGAAGTCCTCGAGTATGACTTCCATGTCGGTGGCAACCTTGGCCTCTCGCTGGACGTCGAGGTAGAGGTTAAGCGAGTATATGCTCATGAAGAGCAGTACCGTCAGGACCCCGGCCAGTATGAAGGTCTTTACATTCCCGCCCGCCATTTGACCTGCCTCCGGAACGCTGTGAAGTACATGCAGAGGACCCACATTATCTGGTAGGGTATGAAGAAGAATATGAAGCCTATGAAACCGGATGCGTTCTTGCGTATGCTGTTGCCCATCGTCTTCAGGCCCAGGTACGAGGACACTATGTGGAGGAAGAGCGGCGTGAGCCCGAGCAGGTAGTACATGCTTATCGTGAACGGGTCGAGCGTCCCCTCGGTGAACTTGAGCTTCATGAGCGGAAGGACGTCGAACTGTATGAGGGACATGTTGTACACCGCGGTGGCCGCGTTGTTGAACATGATTATCAGAAGCGATGACGACAGGAGCGTCGCGAGAACCGTGCCCCCGTAGTTGAAGGGGACGAAGTACATGCCGAACGCCCCGAGCCGGTGGTTGAATATCACGTCCCTGTGCTGGAGTATGGTCTGTATGGTCCCGGTGTACCACCTCTTCCGCTGGTAGTAGAGGTCCTTGACGGTGGCCGGCACGAGCGTGTATGCCTTCGCGGACGGGCAGCAGGCTATCTTCATCCCCTCCTTGTGCATCCTGAACGCTATCTCCGTGTCCTCGACGATGTTGTGCCTGTCGAATCCGCCGATGGCTAGCACCATGTCCCTGCGGTATATGCTGAACTGGCCTGGCGTGACGAACAGGCAGTTCAGGTAGGAGAGTATCTTGTTGTAGAAGCCGTTGCCGAGCTCGTATTCCACAGCCACGACCTTCTGGAGGAGGTTTTTGGCCTCCTTGACCCTTATGGAGACTGTGACCGCGGCTATGTCCGGTCGGTCGAAGTACCTCAGCGTCTTCTGGATGATGTCCTTCTCAACGACTGTGTCGGCGTCTATCGTCGCCACATAGTCGGTCGTGGCCTTCGCGAAGCCGACGTTCAGGGACGTGCTCTTGCCCTTGTTCGGCCGGTTCTCAAGGTAGATTATCCTGCCCTCCCGCGCGTATTTCTCGCATATCTGCCCTGTCCGGTCCTTGGAGCCGTCGTTTACGACTATGACGTCGAGCTTGCCGGGAGGGTAGTCAAGGGCCAGGCAGGACTCTATCGTGGCCGCTATGCACCGCTCCTCGTTGTAGGCCGGGACCAGGACTGAGACCCGAGGCAGCTCCGCGGGCACCTCGGAGGGGGCCTTGTGGAAGTCGTTGCGGTTCTTTATGAGCGTCAGTAGCGTGAGCATGAAGAAGTAGGTGAGTATGAACCACACCGTGTACAAGAGCGCAAGATGAACTGAAGCCATGTTATGTTAGGCGGCCTAGGCCAGTATAATGATTAGCCGGCTTTATAATATAAGCCCTAATAATAGCATCCGGTGGTCTATTGGACGAGGACTCTCTAGAGCTTAAGAGGCAGCTGGTGCACCTGTTGAACGGTTCCGCCATAGCAGCTGCCGTGTACTTCCTGAAGCCGGTTTACGGGCTCCTTACCCTGGTCCCGCTCGTCGCGGCCCTGTTTCTCATGCACATGCTGCCGAAGGTGAAGCCGGACCTGAGGGTCATGAACCACGTGATGTACCATTTCGAGCGCAGAAAGGACATAGAGAACTTCCCTTTCAGGGGGGCGATATTCTACGGCCTGGGGATAATCTTCCCCATCGTCCTGTTGGATGTTGAGCTTGCATGCGCGGTCATACTCGTCCTCAGCGTAGGCGACGCGTTCTCGAACCTGGTCGGCAGGAGGTGGGGGAGGCACAGGGTTTTGGACAAGAGCGTCGAGGGCTCCCTGGGTTTCCTCGTGACTTCGTGGGCGGCGGCCTCCATGCTCGTCGGCCCCCTCGAGGGGTTCGTGCTGGCCTTCGCAGGGACGTTCATCGAGCTCTTCAGCTTCTGGGACGACAACGTCACAATACCTGCTGGACTGAGCCTGCTTGCTTTAGGCCTCGGACTCTGACCCTCCGGCCGTCTATCCTCAGCCTGCCTTCGACGAGCCATCTGACCGCCTGCGGGTATATCCTGTGCTCCTCCCCCAGGATTCTCTTGGACAGCGTCTCCTCGGTGTCGTCCTCCAGCACCGGCACGGCGGCCTGTATGATTATTGGGCCGTGGTCGACCTCCTCGTCCACGAAGTGGACTGTGCAGCCGGAGACCTTCGCACCGTACTCGAGGGCCTGCTTCTGGCCGTTGAGGCCCGGGAAGCTCGGGAGGAGGGCGGGGTGGACGTTGAGTATCCGGTTCTTGTATGCCTTGATGAGGTTCGGCTTGACTATGCGCATGTAGCCCGCCAGGAGGACGACGTCGACCTTGCGCCTGACGAGCTCTTCCGCGAGCCGCTGGTTGTAGTCTTCGTGTGTTAGGTGGTCCTTCGGGTTGACGTGGAGGGCTTCGATGCCGTGGTTCCTCGCCCGCGTGAGGGCGTACGCGTCCGGCTTGTCGGATATCACGACCGCGACCTCGGCGTTCGGTATGAACCCGGACTCGACGTTGTCGATGATGGCCTGCAGATTGCTTCCGCGGCCTGATGCGAGGACTGCTATGCGTGACATGTGCTATACTGTGAAACCGCCTATTTATGCGTGAATCGCCCCGGCCGATATGTTCAAGCCGCCCTCTTTGACGTCCACCAGGGCCGTGCGTAACTTTTCCGCGAGTCTGGGGGAGCGCCGGGAAGAGGCGGAAGCCCGCTATTAAATCTTCCGCGGCTAATGTATTCCCTATGAGGCTTATGCTTGCCGTCTTGGCCGCCTGCCTCCTGTGCGGCTGCCTTGGCGGCGACGACGGCGGGCCGGATGAGATATCAGTCAACCTCACGCAGGACCCGTACGCCGTCCCCACCACCCTGAAGCGGCCGACGACCACGTTGGCGGCGACCACGTCGACAGAGCCGGCGACCACGCTTAAGCCCACGACCACGTCTTCCACGACGTCCACTGTCCCGGCCACGACCACAACGCTTCCGAGGCGGCCTTGGCCGACGCTGTCGGTGACTACGTCGACGACGTCAACGACCGCATCCACGACGACCTCCTCCACGACCACCACGCTGAGGTGCACCGAAGTGTGCGCCGACATCAGGATTCCGAGCCCGAGGAACTGCATGGCCGGCTGCTGCATAAGCGCCGGCACCAGCTGCGAGTACGTCCCCAGGGACGGCGGAAAATGCAGGTGCGCCTAGGGGTGTTCCGGCGGCTCGACCGCCTACGACGGCGGCTGCACGTCAACCTTTTTACGCCACATCCCCATTGATTCCCCGACCACGTAAATCGAGCCTGTCACTAGGACGAGGTCGCGAGGCCCCGCATATTTGACGGCTCTCTTGACCGCCGACTTCACTTCCTTGCACTCCTCGCCCGCTACGAGCGAGAGAATCTCCCTCGGCTGAAGCGACCTCGGACTCCCGTACCTCGTGGCTATGAACCGGTCGGCGTCTGACAGCATCCCCACCATCGAAGCCCAATCCTTGTCCTTGGAGAATCCGGCCACGACTATGAGCCGCTCGTACGGCGTCTTCGCTATGAAGCTCCTCAGCTGCTTCATGCCCGCCGGGTTGTGGGCGCAGTCCAGTATCACGAGCGGCTCACGCCCGACGACGTCCAGGCGCCCGGGCCAGCGCGCCCCCTCGGTGCCTGAGATTATGTGCTTCTTCGGCACCCCCATGGCCTCGGCGGCTTGGGCGGCGCAGGCGAGGTTCTGGGCCTGGAAGAGGCCTGGAAGCGGGGATTTCAGGGCATATGTCTGCGTCTTCGTCCGGAGGGTGAACGACGTGCCGTCGATTGTGGAGGATGAGTCCGTCACCTGGGCGTCGGACCCCACCCTTATCACCTGAGCCCTCTTCTTAGCGCACTCCGACTCGAGGACCCTTAGGGCGCCGCCTTCCGCACAAGTGACGAGCGTCGAGCCCGGCGAGACTATGCCCGCCTTCTCCGCGGCTATCTTCTCCACCGTGTCTCCCAGGTATTCCATGTGGTCGAGGGCGACGTTTGTCACCACCGAGACCTCCCCGGGGATTACGTTGGTCGAGTCGAGGCGGCCGCCCATCCCGACTTCGAGCACCATCGCGTCCGCCCCCCGGTCTGCGAAGTGTTGCAGCGCTATCGCGGTCGTGGCCTCGAAGAACGTGGGCTTGGACGGCATCTTCCTCGTGAGGCGCTGCACCTGCCCTGCGAGTCTAGCGAACTCCTTCTTCGGCATCTGCGCCCCCCCGACCCTTATCCGCTCAGTGAACTCCATGAGCTCCGGGGACGTGTACAGGCCGACCCTGTATCCGGCCGCGGACAGTATGCCGTTTAGCGCGCTCGCACAGCTGCCCTTGCCGTTGGTGCCGCTGACGTGGACGACCCGGCCCCGCCAGTCGAAACCCATCCCGTCGAGGAGCTCCCGGGTGTTCTCGAGCCTGAAGACTATCCCGTACTTCTCAAGCCGCCTGAGCGACTTCAACGCCGAATCATAGTCCACGATAATTATTCACCCGGGTATTTTAAGCGTTAGTATGGAGCCGCCTTGCCGGTCCTGGCCTCTACTATCAGGCCGGCAGAGACCGGCCGCTCCTTCGAGGGCACGTATTCGACTTGGAGGCCTTCGGCGACGTTGTCACTGCCGAGCCGGCTGACGGCCTCGCCTTCGTCAAGTACGCCGAACCTTTCCCCGAGTTCCCCGCGGGAGTAGATGATCTTCCGCACTGTCGCCTTCCGGGAACTGAATAGGGCGCCGATTTCAGATAGCCTAGCATATGCCTCTTCCGGTCCTGCGTCGTGCGTGACCGAGAGCAGGCGCCTGTTTGAGCCGGCGACCTCCCCCCATACGGCGACCATGGTGCATGTCCTGGCGCCAACCGTGTATGCGACATGCGTCCGCTCGTCTTCGAGGTCCTGTTCCACCGTGAGTGGCGGCTTCCTGAGTGGGTGGAGGACGACAGGCCCATCGGCAAGACCCGCGTCTGCCACACGCCGCCGCACAGTCTCGCCAGCAGCCGCCTCGAATGTCACCTCGTCCCCCCTCCTGGGCGTAGGGATCTTGAGCCTCATCAGAACAGCCCCGTTATCTTCCCGTCGTCGGTTATGTTAATGTTCTCGGCCGCAGGCTTCTTCGGGAGTCCGGGGAGGGTGACTATCTTCCCGCACTGGGCGACTAGGAAGCCGGCGCCTGCGGAGACCCTGACCTTACGGACGGTTATCCTGAACCCACGTGGTCTCCCAAGGAGCGTCTCGTCGTCGCTCAGGCTCTTCTGCGTCTTGCTCAGGCACACCTGCAGGTTCGAGAACCCCTGGCCTTCCAGCAGCTGTATGTCCTGTAGGGCGCTCTCCGTGTAGGATACGCCGTCGGCGCCGTAGACTTTAACCGCGACGGCTTCTATCTTCGCCTTGATGGGGTCTTCGGGTCGGTAAAGGGGCTTATATCCGCTCGGCTCACCGAGCGCCGCCATGACCTTCCCTGCTAGCTCGATTCCGCCTTTGCCGCCCATCCCATGGACTTCCGACAGCGCCACCGGGACCGCCTGCTCGGCGCATTTCTTCAGAACGTAATCGATTTCGGCCTTCGTGTCGGTGGAGAACCGGTTGAGGGCGACGACGAGCGGCACCCGGAACAGCCGGACGTTCTCTATCTGCTTCTCCAGGTTAGGCCAGCCGCGCTCGAGGGCCGCGAGATCCTCCCGGGCGTATTCCCTGGCGCCGCCGTGGTGCTTCAGCGCCCTGACGGTCGCTACAAGCACGGCGGCGTCCGGCGTCAGGCGGGCCTGGACGCATTTGATGTCGAAGAACTTCTCTGCGCCGAGGTCGGCGCCGAAGCCGGCCTCGGTCACCACTATGTCCGCGAGCTTCAACGCCGTCTTCGTGGCGACGACGCTGTTGCAGCCGTGGGCGATGTTCGCGAACGGGCCGCCGTGGACGAATGCGGGGCCGCCCTCGAGCGTCTGCACGAGGTTGGGGTTGAGCGCGTCCCGGAGTAGGGCGGCCATCGCCCCCTCCGCCTTCAGCTGGCTCGCCCGCACCGGCTCCCCGAAGAACGTGACCGCGACCACCATCCTGCCGAGCCTCTCCTTCAGGTCCCGGTAGCTTTCCGCCAGGCACAGGACGGCCATCACCTCGCACGCCGCGGTTATGTAGAACTCGTCCTCCCGAGGCTCCCCGGAGCGGTCGGCGAGGCCTATGAATATGCGCCTCAGGCCCCTGTCGTTCATGTCCGTGACCCGCTTCCAAGGTATCTTGTTCGGGTTTATGTTCAGCGCGTTGCCCTGGAATATGTGGTTGTCGATGATTGCGGACATCAGGTTCGTCGCCGCCGTAACGGCCGGTATGTCGCCGGTGAAGAACAGGTTGATGTCCTCCATCGGCAGCACCTGGCTGTATCCGCCGCCGGCGGCGCCGCCCTTGACGCCGAACACGGGCCCGAGCGACGGCTCCCTGACGCACAGGACAGCCTTCCTGCCGAGGCGCCTCAGAGCCTGCGTGAGGCCGACGGTCGTCGTCGTCTTGCCTTCCCCGGCCGGCGTCGGGCTCATAGCGGTCACGAGGACCAGCTTCCCCGACGGCCCCCCCTTCAGGCGCTCGAGCACGGCGACCGGGACCTTCGCCTTGTATCTCCCGTACGGCATGACGTCGTCCGATGCAAGGCCGAGTTCGGCCGCGACCTCCGCTATGGGCTTCGGCCTCACCGACTGCGCTATCTCGATGTCCGACTCCATCAACATAGTAGAGGTAGACGACGGTAAAAAGTATATATTCCCGTCCTTCAAGGAGTATAATGTGGAGAGGGTTAGGCGCAGCGGAGAAGGGGATGATTTGGCCGCTATCCTTCCGGGACTGAGGGACACCGGCCAGGAGGGTGTGAAAGTCGCGGTCAAGGAAACCGGACTATTACACAAGGCTACCAGCTATTTTGTCATCGACACCGAATCCGGGAGGGCGGTGGAGAGGCTCTCGACCAGCGGCAAAAGGGTCCTGAGGGACGGAGTCAGCGTAGACGTCGAAGCCTCGGCCGGGGGGAAGACCATAGTCTCCGGCAAAGGGACGCTCACGGACAGGGACCTCGTCCAAGGCGTCAAGTCTGGCCGCTTCATAGTGAGGACCCAGGAGGAAATCCTCTCGTCGCTCGACAAGTCCTCGGCGGGTATAGGCATAACCGGCGGCGGAGACTGCGCAGGAATCGCGGACTTCCTCGCCTCGTTCCAGAAGAATCTGAAGCCGGATCTCACCATGCTCGGCGTGAAAAACGCCGGCAGCGGGCTGATGAGCGCCCCCGGAAAGTTCCAGGAGAGGCTTATTATGGTCGAGGGGCTTGCAGCCTCCGACTTCGAGGGGCAGGCGAGCACCCCCTACGGGTCGGCGAGGGAGGACCCGTTCCCGAAGAAATTCGACAAGGACCCGGCGAAGAGGGCGAAACAGGAGGAGAACCAGAGGAACGCGATTGATAATATCAGTCCGTACGGCTACGTATACGGTTCCGGGGGAAACGACAATATGTTCCTCCTCGAAAAGATAGCCGGGCGCTTCCCTGAGAAGGTTGTTGTCGGCACTTTCAAGAGCATAGACGGCGATGGCTGGATTACAGGCAGACCGGCGCAAATGCTGGGCTTCCACACCGCCGTGAGGGACTACCAGAAGGCTGTCTGGGCTGCGGCGACGAACGCGTATACGCACAACCAATGGCATGTCGTGGAGACGTTCGGGAGGGGGGCCGGGAAACTGGCCTACGAGGCCGCGAGGAGGCATCCGGGGAATTTAGATGAGCTGCCCCCCGAGGAGAAGCGAAAGGTGACCGAATACCGCCGGGCTGTCATGATACTCGTTCCCGAGAAGCCGACGACGCTCAGGAGCATAGCGCATGAGGCGAAGGGCGTTAAGGAGAGGGAGGGGAACGTCGTTGTCGTCGTCGCCGAGGGGTTCATGCCGCCGGAGCTGAAGCATGAGATGGACAGGCTCGCGAAGGACGAGGGGCTGAAGGCCAAGTGGCTCAGCCGTGAGCTCAAGGTCGAGGACGTGCCGGGGCTTATCGTGGCCGAAGACGAGAACGACCCCAGGGGCGACCTCAGGAGGATACTCGCGGACCGCGAGCTGGCTGCGCAGTTTGGGAAGACCGTTTGGGAAAGCAAACTCGACTCCTTTGGAAACGTTGAGAAGCTAGCTGGGATAAGCAAGTTCATAATGCAGGCCCTCGAGAAGCTCGCTGGGGCGAAGAAGGTCAACCAGCTCCTGGAGAACTACGAGGCCCGCGGAGCCACCCCCACTGAATACGACAGGGTGATGGGGATGAAGGTCGGCCGGAAGATGGCCGAGCTCGTGAACCGGGGCGTAAAGGGCGGCAAGGCTGTCGTCTACTTCGAGGGGATGGACGCCATGAGGGAGGAGCCGGCGGTCGTCGACCTCGTCGGGGTCTCTGACAGGAATAACCTCAACAACGCGGAACTCTACCCGACGGAGATGCTTCAGGAGAACGGCGTCTTCTGGAAGCCGGAGGACCTCGGCCGCTACCTTAAGAAAGCCGCTTAAGCCCGTATTCCCTCGAGCCGAGGCCAATCGTCTCCGCATACTCGAGGATGTATGAGCCGTCGATTCCGTGCTTCTTCAGGAAAGGGTCCTTCCCGCCGTTTCTGTCCTTCACGAGGTCTAGGCTCGCCTGGTCCGCTGCGACCGGGTCGCTCGATAGTATTATGCCGATGTCCGGCATGAACGGCTTCTGGCGGGTGGGCATGCAGTCGCAGTCGTATGTGAGGTCTGTTATGAAGTTGATGAACCGCCAGCTCCTGCCCGCCATCGCCGCTAGGGAGTACTCCGCCACCTTCTCCATCAGGGCCCTGTTGACTTCGCCCGACATGTTCCAGGGTATGTCTATCGCCGACTCTGGGCATACCGCTATGCAGTGGGCGCATCCTATGCACTTCTTCGAGTCGATGTACGCGACGTCCGAGAGCGTTATCGCGTCGACCGGGCAGTCCCTGACGCAAGTGCCGCAGGCGACGCACTTCTTCGGCAAAACCACCGGGGAGATGATGGAGTGCATGCCCATCTTGCCTGCGCGGGAGCCGAGGCCCATGCCGACGTTCTTGAGGGCGCCGCCGAATCCGGCGGCGATGTGGCCCTTGAAATGGGAGACCGCGACCAGTTTTTGGTACCCCTGTATCCCGGCCCCGAGCTTCGCGGTCTTCGTCCTGCCGACGTTTACAGGCACCTCCACATACGCCTCCCCCGTCTCGCCGTCGAGTATGTCGAGGGGGAGGAAACCGAAACCGTGACTCCTCGCAGTCTCCAAGTGGTCCTGCCGCCTCGTCCTCATGCCCCGGTACATGACGTTGCACTCGATGAACACGGGGTCGCCCAGGAGCTCCTTCGCGTCCAGGAGCCAGTCCGGCCGCACATGCGTCTTGTTTCCCCGCTCGCCGAAGTGCACCTTCAGGCCGACCCGTCCCCGGCCGAAGTCGGACGCCACCCGCCTGAAACACTCCGCAGCGCCCTGGCGGAGATTCGAGGCTTCATGCCAAAAGTAGACTGTCGAGGCCATAGACCATAATTGTTGGCAGAGTATAAATCACCCTTCCTTCACGTATATCCCGGACGGCATGCGCCCCCCGTGCGGGATTATCTCGTCCTGGTAAGCCCTGAAGAGCCTAGAGTAGACGTCCCATCTGTTCCTGGCATCCCATGCAGCGGCCTCTTCGGCCGATATTGGGAATGCCGTCCTCTTATGGTCTTCGAACACCATCATGCCGCCGTCCCACGGGACCTCCCTGAGGCCTCGCCAGCTGAAGTACAATGGCGGCTTAGGGCCGGGGTTGTCCGCCTGGCCGGCGTAGAAGCTTAGGTTCCGGACGTCGTACACGTCATTGTCTGTGATGAACACGCCGCCTTCCCTGATTGAGCCTATTATCTTGTGGAGCGCCCCGCTCATCGGCTCTTCGAGCCACTGTGGCTTATGGGAGCCGGGTTTCTGGGAGTAGAGGTAGAACACCCTATCCAAGACTAGCAGGTCCGCCGGCCTGTCACTGAGCCGCTCAAGCTGCCTCGTGTCCAGGAGGTCCATCCACTCGAAGCCGACAAGCCTGCGAATCTCCGGGTTGACCTTGAAGTACGCGTTTTTTTCGCGTTCGTCGACTCTCGCCTCCCCGACGTACTTGAAGAATATGTTGGACGGGTCCGCCTCCCGGTAGAGGCGCTCGTATGTCCAGACCTCGCCCTTCTCAGCGGTTTCTAGGTGGAGGGGGCTTATGGCGTAGCCGGTGACCGTGAGCTCCCACTTGTCCGCCCATCTTGCAGCCTCAGCCTCGCCGGCCCCGGGGGACAGGCCCCTGCCGACTTCACGGAGGACGTCATAGGCCACCATCGCATATCCGTACGGTTCGTTGCCTGTGATGCCGCAGCCGCAGCTTTTTATGTGGAGGGTGAAATCCCCTCCAGCCATCCTCCGTTCCACAAGGTCCCGTATAGCGGCCCTCTCCGCCTTGCGCTCGCATATTCTGTGGCTGAATGACAGGACGTTGCCTGATATTATGTGCCCTTCCGGTTCATAGTTAACCGTGTACGGGAGCCTCAGCCAGTCCAAGTCCGTACGGAGACCCCCGTCCCTCAGGAAACAGACGTACTCCGGTAGGCCGAGGCCGCGCATCATGGCGGCCTGCCGGAAGTGAGGCAGCAGGTGTGCCGGTAGGTGCTTGTCCCTTAAGGCCGGCTCCGTGCTTCTTATCGAGTGGCCCCCGTAGCCTGCCTTCTCCGCCACCATGAAGTCGTATTCGTCGCCGTCCCAGGGTATCCTCGCCACCTCCACGAGTTTGCCTTCTGAGGGCTCCTGCACGACGATATTGCCGTACCTCAGCTCATCGGGCTTGTAGACCAACCCGATTATCTCGCCAGCCAGCCGGATGTCCTGCCGGCTTGCGCCCGAGAGCCTCCCGGCCTCCACCCCGGAGAGGCTGTCAGCGACCTGCATGTCATGGCCACCAGGAGGGGAGACGACTTTATGGGCGCACATACCTGAAACTGGGAGCCGCAAGAATAAGAGCGCCTGTTTGTTGGGGTCCTCAAGGCAGTTGACGCCTGCGGTTTACAAGGATGCTGAGGCCCCTAGCCCCGGCATCCTTTTATTACACCCTAGCCAACCAACCGATCTTGCCCTCAGGGCGTGAGCCCTTATCCATCACACTTTAGAGGACCCCTGTATAGTATTTCGCAGCGCCGGTTTAAAGCTGAGGGTTGCTAGTGCCCGCCCAGGTATTCCCTTCTGAACCGTTCCTTCAGCCTGCCCGAGGCCGCCAATGGCTATCCGGTAGTCTGCGATGGACTCCAGCCCGATGCAGGATTGTATCCTAGTGTAGGAAGCACCTGATGCCGGTGTACGCCATCGCCATCCCGTGCTCGTCCGCCGCGGCGACGACCTCCGCGTCCCTGATGCTGCCGCCGGGGTGTATGACCGCCGTGACGCCGGCCTTCGCGGCCTCGTCTATGCCGTCGCGGAAGGGGAAGAACGCGTCGGACGCCATCGCAGCCCCTTTTGCAAGGTCTTTGGCCTTCATTGCCGCTATCTTCACAGCGTCGACGCGGCTCATCTGGCCCGCCCCGACGCCCACCGTCCTGTCGTCCTTCGCGAGTATTATCGAGTTCGACTTCGTGTGCTTGCACACCTTCCATGCGAACAGCATGTCCTCGGTCTCCGATGGCGTGGGCTTCCTTTTCGAGACGACCTTCAGGCCGGACTCGGAGACGTCCGCGAGGTCCGGCGTCTGCAGGAGCATGCCTCCGATGACCCGCCGATAGTCGAGCGCGTCCTTCGTGGTCTTCTTTATACCCCCGACCGCGAGTACGCGCATCTTCTTCTTGGCCAGGAGGATGTCGAGAGCTTCCTTCCCGTAGGATGGTGCGGCGACGACCTCCACGAACGTTGAGGCAATCTCCCTCGCGGTATCGGCGTCCGGGGCCCTGTTGAGGGCGACGACGCAGCCGTATGCGCTCATGGGGTCCGCGCCGTGGGCGCGGGAGTACGCCTGGCCGATGGTGTCCGCGACCCCTACCCCCGACGGGTTGATGTGCTTTATTATCACGGCCGCCGGCTTGTCGAACTCCTTCACGAACTCGAGGGCGGAGTTCACGTCGAGGAGGTTGTTGAAGCTGAGCTGTTTTCCATCAGAGAGCACCGCGGTCTCGGTGATGCATGGGGCCGCGTCGGCATCGAAGTAGTATGCAGCCGACTGGTGGGGGTTCTCTCCGTAGCGGAGGTCGTAGGCCTTCCGGAGGTTTATGTCTAAGTGGTCCGGGAATTTCCCGGGCTGGTATGTCCGAGAGAGGTACTTGTGTATCGCCGAGTCGTATTCCGTCGTGCGGGCGAACGCCTTGACGGCGAGGTTCCTCCTCGTCGCCTCCGTGACCGCCCCGCCCGACCGAAGCTCATCGAGGACGCGCCCATAGTCTGCAGGGTCGACTATCACCGCGACGTGCGAGTGGTTCTTCGCAGCCGCCCGTATGAGGGCGGGGCCGCCGACGTCTATGTTCTCTATCGCGTCCTCGAGCGTCGAATCCTTCCTGGCGACCGTCTCCGCGAACGGGTACAGGTTCACCGCGACGACGTCTATGTGCGGGATGTCGTGCTCCTTGAGTTTTCCTGTGTGCTTCTCGTCGCCGCGGAGCGCCAGGATGCCGGCGTGCACCCTCGGGTGCAGCGTCTTCACCCGCCCGTCAAGCATTTCGGGGAAGCCGGTGTAGTCTGAAATCTGCATGGTGGGCACTCCGGCCACCGAGAGGGCCTTAGAAGTGCCCCCCGAAGACAGTATCCTGAAGCCCAGCTTATGGAGCCCCCTTGCGAAGTCGACGGCCCCAGCCTTGTCCCAGACACTAATCAGCGCATAGGAGGCCTTCAAGGGAAAACACCAGGTTAAGACTTGGAGTGCGGGATATTTAAGCCGTATCGCCTTGCGCCGCCAAGAGGGTGTTCTCAAGGAGCATTGCGACGGTCATCGGCCCGACGCCGCCCGGGACTGGGGTGATGTAGGACGCCTTCTTCTCCACGCTCCCGTAGTCGACGTCCCCCCGGACCCTGCCTTCCAGGAAGCTTATGCCCGCGTCCACGACGACCGCGCCTTCGCGAACCATGTCGGCCTTTATGAGCCCCGGGACGCCGGCGCCCGAGACTAGTATGTCCGCGCCGAGCGTGTGCCGGCCAAGGTCCCTCGTCCTGTGGTTGCAGACGGTCACCGTCGCGTCGCGGTTCATGAGGAGCATGGACAGGGGACGGCCCAAGACGATGGTGTGGTTGACGACGACGACCTCGCGGCCGTCGAATCCTATGCCGTATGCCTCAAGGAGGCGTACTACGCCCTTCGGGGTGGCGGACACCAGCCGCTCCTCACCGTCCATGACGGCGCCGTTGTTGTAGGGGTGGAAGCCGTCCACGTCCTTGGCGGGAGACAATGCCTTCACGACCGCCCTGACCCGGATGTGCTTGGGGAGAGGCAGTTGCACGATTATACCGTGTATCCTCGGGTCGTCGTTCAGGCGCCCTATGAGTTCGAGCAGCTGCCTCTCCTTGGCATCCTTCGGCAGCACATGCCGCTCGGAATAGAAGCCGGCCTCGGCGCAGGCCTTCTCCTTCAGGTCGACGTACAGCTTCGATGAGGGGTTCTCGCCGACGAGCACCGCGGCGAGGCCGGGCTTTACATTGAGGGCGGACGCCTTCTTCCGGACGTCCCCCCGTATCTTGGCCGCGACAGCCTTCCCGTCGAGGATTACCGCCATCCAGAATATATTCCCCGGAGGGGTATTTAATCGCAGCCTACGCGGGTAATATTATGCCAGCCCAGAGAAGCCGGACGGGGGGGGAAGAGGCAGACAGGAGGGTGGAACTCATGGCAAGGGCCCTCCAGGCGTACCGGGGGGACGGCGCGGGCTTCGAAGCCCTCCAGATGCACTCCATGAGGAGGGGGATGGGGGGGAAAGTCGACCCCGCAGAGGACTCCGCCATAATCCTCAAAGACCTCGAATACTACAGGCCCAAGCGCATGTTCACGCTCGGGGAGGGCATGCGGCTGGACGAAGTCGATGAAGGCTTGAAGAAGCTGGGATTCATACTTAGGAGGACCCCGAGGGAAGCGGATTTGCAGGACAAGGTCGGCAGCGTCGAGGAGACAAGACCGGGGGAGTGGACCGTCAGGACAGTGAAGAGAGGGAGGGAGGCGACGCTCAGAAGAGACGGCCACCGGCTCACCGCGACATGGCCGGAGCAGGACGGAACCTTCAGGGTGGATGCATTGGCAGTCGAGGAAACGGCTGATGGGCTGAACGTCATGCGCTCGGTGAGCGTCGTGAACACCCTGGCCATGCACGCTTACGCGAGGGACCTGGGCGTCCCAACCGAGCCGACCGCTCTTGAGAGGATGATGTTCGCAGACCTCCTGGAGCACGAGCGGAGTGTGGAGAAGAACGGTGCCAGGGTGGCCATGCTCCACGGCATGATGAGAAGTGTAGGAGAGGAGACCGACCCCAAACGGGACGAGGGCCTCATCCGCAAAGCCCTCAGGAAAGTCAGGGGTAAGAACACGATGGGCATCGAGGCTGGAGGCCTCATCGTATGGATGAACGAAATCGGCATAGGGGAGGCCCCCGAGAAGAGGGACTTTGAAGCCGTCGCGGCAACCCTCAGGGAAGCCGAGAGGACGGGCGACGGATGGGCGGTCGCAAGGTCCCTTGAGATAAAGAGGAGGCTGGAGGCCATACAGCTTGACGCGGGGCTCCCGGACATTAAATAGCCGGGGTCACCGGTATATCGGATGCTTCAGGCAGAGCGCTCCGGCTTCAGTTCTGATTCTTTCGCGGACCGCCGCATCCTGCGGCCTGCCGACGACCTCGCCTATCCACGAGGCAATCTGCCTCATCTCGGCCTCCTTCATGCCCCGGGCGGTGACGCACGGCGTCCCCAGCCTGACGCCCGACGTCACGAAGGGGCTCTGCTTGTCGTAGGGCACCGTGTTCTTGTTCAACGTTATGCCCGCCTCGCCCAATGCGGACTCCGCGGCCTTCCCGGTCAAGCCCTTCCCTGTCAGGTCCGCGAGCATGAGGTGGTTGTCCGTGCCGCCGGACACGAGGTCGAACCCGTCCTCCAGGAGGCCTCGGGCCAGCGCCTTAGAGTTGGCGACGACCTGCGACATCATCCCCCGGCGGGCTTTCGTCATGTTCTCCCTGAAGCACACCGCCTTCGCGGCTATGATGTGCATGAACGGCCCGCCCTGGCAGCCCGGAAACACCGCCCGGTCGACGGCCTGCGCATGCTCCTGGCGGCACATTATCATCGCGCCCCGCGGGCCCATAAGCGTCTTGTGGGTCGTGGTGGTGACGAAGTCCGCGTATTTCACCGGCGACGGGTGGACTTCCGCACCCACGAGGCCCGCTATGTGCGCTATGTCCGCCATCAGGTAGGCGCCGACATCGTCAGCCACCTCACGGAACTCCTTGAACGGGACCGTCCTCGGGTACGCACTGTACCCGCAGACTATGAGCTTTGGCTTCACCTCCCTCGCCCTCGCGGCGACCTCCGACATGTCCAGGGCGCCGGTCTTCCGGCTCACCGTATAGAACTCCCCCTTATACACCTTCCCGGACTCGTTAATCTTGTATCCGTGGCTCAGGTGGCCTCCGTGGCTGAGCTCCATCGAGAGTAGGGTGTCCCCCGGCTTCAGGACGGCAAGGTAGACGGCGAGGTTCGCCTGAGTCCCCGAGTGCGGCTGCACGTTCACATGATCCGCCCCGAACAGCCTCTTCGCGCGCTCGATGGCGAGGTCCTCGACCAGGTCGACGTTCTCGCACCCGCCGTAATACCGCTTGTGCGGATAGCCTTCCGCGTACTTGTTCGTCATGACGGATGCGCAAGCCTCGCGGACGGCGGCCGACGACAGGCTCTCCGACGCAATAAGGTTTATCCCCTCCTGCCGGCTCATCTCAGACGCTACCGCGGCCGCAACCTCAGGGTCGGCCTCCGACAAAGGCAGGTAAAATGAGTCCTCCAAGGTGTATCACTTGCTTGAGGTAACCATATGACGTAGGGGGGATAATAAAGGCCGCCCGGCCTTGCGGCCGGGCCGTCCTAGGCGCCTAGAAGGTCTCGGCCGTACCCTTCAGGCATGCCTTCGTGACATCCTCTATGTTCTCGAGCCGGGAGTCGGCTATGTCATACGCCTTCCGCTTGAGCTTCTGGGGCCCGATGAGCTGTATGTCGCAGCACAGGGGCTGGTCTATGGGGTGGCCTATCTGGCTGAGTATCCTCACATAAACCTGCTTCGCGCCCTCCTCAGCTATCTCGCAGGCTATCTCCTTCGAGAGGAGGTTGTACATCTTGCCCACGTGGTTCACCGGGTTCTTGCCGCTCGTCGCCTCCATGCTCATGGGCCGGTACGGAGTGATAAGGCCGTTGGCCCTGTTGCCGCGGCCGACCGAGCCGTCGTCGCCCTGCTCCGCGCTCGTTCCGGTCACGGTCAGGAAGACGCTCTCGTTCTGAAGGTCGTCGCCAGTATTAAGCTCTATCTTCACCTTCTTGTCGGTTATGCCGGCCACGAAATCCTCGATGAGGCGCTTCTCCTCCTCCATTATGCATGAGTAGTCGTTGATGTCCTTGATGTGCTTGGACACCATCGCATTGCATATCGTCAGCACAATCTCGTCCTTGTGGCGCTCCCCCATAACCTTGATGTCCTCGCCGGACGCCTTCACCTTCTTCTTCATCTTCCCGTTCATGTACCGCTCCACCTCGTAGGTGAGGGTCTCCGTCAGGGTGAACGGGGCGAAGCTTACGCCGAACGAAGTGTCGTTGGCCTTCGGCATGCCGGTGCGGCCGAAGACGGACCTTAGGTCCGTGGACCCGAGGCCTATCTTCTGGTCCATTATGACGCCCTTGTCGATGTCGACGTTCCTAAGGTTCTCCCGCATGTACTTCTTCGCGGCTTCGATGGCTATCTCTCCGACAGGCACCGGCTCGCAGTTGACCTCGGTGGTGGCCCTCCCGGACAGGAGTATGTAAATCGGCGAGTCAATCTCCCCCGCGCCCCATTTCGGGCTGCTTCTGCCCCCGACGAGCTCCACCTGGTCGGTATTGTGGTGCAGTACATGCCCGTACCGCTTCATGTACTCGTTCGAAAGCGCCCGGCTGACCGCTTCAGCAAGGCCGTCACATATGCTGTCCGGATGCCCAATCCCCTTCCTCTCAACCAGCTCCATGTTCTGCTCTCGGAGCGGCTTTTCCTGGGGGAACTCAATAAAGATGTTCCTCATGGTTACCACTTGGATTAGCGTTAAATCTACTTCGTCTTCGACTCCTTGGAGTCCTCTATGCCGTCCGTGGTGACGTCGAACACGCACTCGCCGTCTGGCATGTTCGGCGAGTCTATGAGGTCCGCTATCCGCTTGTTGCCCTTCCCCTTCTTCAGGTAGACCCTGAAGGTGCTGTGGTGGCCCACTATGTGGCCGCCTATCGGCGCCGTCGGGTCGCCGAACAGTATGTCCGGGCGCGCCATCACCTGGTTGGTGACCACCACGGCTGCGTTGTGCATGTCCCCTACCTTCCGCTGGAGGGTGTGCATGTGGCGGTTGAGCTTCTGCTGCCTGTTCGCGAGCGTTCCGCGTCCCGTGTACTCCGCCCTGAAGTGGGCGGTCAGCGAGTCCACGATGACTAGCTTCACGTTCTTCTCCTTCACGAGCTCGGACGCCTTCTCCGCAAGCAGCATCTGATGGTCCGAGTTGTAGGCCCGCGCCACCAGGATGTTGGCCAGCGCCTCCTCGGGCTTGATTTTAACGGCCTTCGCCATCTGCTGTATGCGGTCCGGCCTGAACGTGTTCTCTGTGTCGATGTATATGGCGGTCCCCTCGAGGCCGCCCTTGCTCTTTGGGAGCTGGACGTTCACCGAGAGCTGGTGGGCTATCTGGGTCTTCCCGGAGCCGAACTTGCCGAAGAACTCGGTTATCGCAGAGGTCTCGACGCCGCCGCCGAACAGCTTGTCCAGCTCCTTGCTGCCGGTCGTGATCTTGCCGACGTTCTCGCGCTTCGCGAGGACGTCGAGGCCGGTCTCGAATCCCATGTGGAGCGATTCGCGGGCCGCCTGGATTATCTTTACCGCGCTGGCCTCACCGATGCCGACGTCCTTGAGCTCCCCGGTGGTCGCGCATGCCACCGCCTCTATGCTGCCGTAGCCTGACTCGCGCAGCTTCTCCGCGATTGTGGCTCCGACGCCTGAAAGCTCCTCAAGTTCCATTTTTTGGGATATACGTTATAGAGGATTGTGTTTATTAAATGCCCGGCTAGAGTGGATGGGAAAAGTTCCTTATGCGTCCACTACGGCTTCCATCATCTTTATCAGATGATCGCCCTTCACCAGGGCGTGCCTGAGGACGTCGATGAGGGTCTTCGCAGGGACTATCTCTATCATCCCCTCGTAGCGCTTCTCGATGAGGACGTCCTTCATGTTGCTCTCCGGTATCACCACCTTCTTTATCCCGGCCTCCACCGCGGCCTCTATCTTCTGCGTCACCCCGCCGACAGGCAGGACTTCGCCGCGGACCGTGAGCGAGCCCGTCATCGCTACGTCCTGGCGGACGCCCACCTTCTCGAGGGCCGAGAGCACGGCCACGGCCACGCTCACTGACGCGCTGTCGCCCTCCACCCCCTCGTAGGTCTGGAGGAACTGGACGTGTATGTCGTGGTTGCTGATGTCCTTGCCGAGCACCTTCTTGAAGAGCGCGGAGACGTTGGTCACCGCCTCCTTCGCTATCTCCCCGAGCTTGCCGGTAGCGATGATTTGCCCGCTCTTCTGGGTGTGCGCTGGCGCCACCTCCGCGACTATCGGCAGGACGGTCCCGCCCTCGCCCATCACCGCGAGGCCGTTGACGCGGCCGACCCTGCTGCCGGACGTTATCAGTATGTTGTACTCCTTCTTCTTGTCGAGGTAGAAGTCCCCGACCTGCTGCTCGAGGGTCCTCGCGCTCTTCTTGCCCTCCAGGACGTCCTCGGCGGTGACGTACTTGTGCTTCTTCTCGTTGGCGACGTCGCCTGCCGCCCTGATGATGCCGCCGAGGTCCCTGAAACGGAGCGTGAGCTTGTCCTTGGTGCCGGAGCGCCGCTTTGCCTCCCTGAGTATTTCGTCGACCGCGTCGACGGTGAAGTGCGGTATCTTCGCGTCCTTCCTGACCTCCTGGGCGACGAACTGCACCATCCTACGCCGGTTCTCGTCGTTGTCCTCGATGGTCTCCCGCATGAATATCTCGTACCCGTACCCGCGTATCCTGGAGCGTAGGGCGGGATGCATCGCCTCAATCGCCTGTATGTTCCCGGACGCGACGAGTATGAAGTCGCAGGGGACGGGCTCGGTCATCACCATCGCCCCGGAGCTCATCTCGCTCCTGCCGGTTATGGACAGCTGCTTCTCCTGCAGTGCGGTGAGTAGGTCCAGCTGCGAGTTGCCGAGGGTGCCGACCTCGTCTATGAACAGGACGCCCTTGTGCGCCTTGTGTATGAGCCCTGCGACGACCCTGAGGTGGGCGGGCGTGCCGAGGCCGCCGGACTGGAGGGGGTCGTGCTTGATGTCCCCGAGGAGGGCGCCCGCGTGGGCTCCGGTGCCGTCGAAGAACGGCGCCACCTTCCGGTCGGTGTTGTCGACGATTATCCTCGGCGCCATGCTCTTCGGGGGCCCCATCATGAACCTGAAGTTGACTCCGAAGAGGAGGAACAGGACTATCCCGAACGCCATCATGGCGGCTATGACTATGCCGTCGGTGACTATCCCGAACACGTAGAGCGCGAGCGGAAGGAAGAAGAAGACGAACAGCATGAGCGGGACGCGGCCGCTGCCGTCCTTCGCGCCAGCGCTCTCCTTCTCCCGCTCCGCCTTCACAATCTTCCGGCCGTCCATCGCCGGGACGACAGTCACCTTCGGGTTGTTCTCGTCGTCGACGTTGGGTATCGCCAGTATGTCGACCAGCGCCTCGCACGGGAGGAGCTCGGCCATCGCGTTGGCTAGCATGCTCTTGCCGGTCCCGGGGTCGCCTATGAGGAGTATGTGCCGCCTCTGCTTGGCGGCCTTCTTGATTATGTTGACTGCCTTCTCCTGGCCGACGACCTGGTCGACCAGCCTTGTCGGAACCTTTATCTCGTCCGTGGTCTTGAAGTCCCGCCAGGACTTCATCGCGGAGGCTTCGAGCCGCGGCTCCTTGGCCTTGTCCTGGGCCGGGGGCTTCTCGTCGCTCATCGTATTTAGATACGTGGTCGCAGGCTAAATACCTTTCACGACCCCCCGGAAACCCATGTCCCGGAGGACCTCCTCCCCCATCCTGATGCACTTCAGGTCCGCGCGGCCGTCCAGGTCCACCGTCCTGCGTCCTTTCGGGAAGTGCAGAGAATAGTTGATTGCCTGCAGGCTCCGGTCTGACTGGGGTTCGTGGCCGTGCTTCTCCAGGTACTCGTCAAGGGCTCCCGCAGCGTCGAGGTGGCTGTCCATGCCCACGACGAAGCTGCCCCACCGGGTCGATGCTATGATGCCCTTTGATTTGCGGCCGTGTGCCAGTGGATTTTCCCCGATGACAGTTATGTCCTTCATGGGCCCGAGGCCTCGCCTCACCTCTAGCCTGCGCTCCATGAGTTCGGCGAACTCGACCTCGGCCGGCTCCGGCAGCTGCGGATGGTTGGAGGGTTGCAGCGTCTTCTCCACGCTCATAATAGAAGATACCGCTCCCGGGGGATAAATACGCCGGTCACCAGTTGACTTCGACGTCGTCTGTGCGCTCGTCCGCGACGACCATCGCCTCCTCCGGCCTCATCATGACTCCGGCGTTGTGCATCTTGAGGCCGGTCATCGCTATCATCACGCCGTTGTCGCCCATGTATTTCCCGGGGTAGTCGAACCTGGCGCCGTGTTCTTCGGCGACCTGGCGGAGCATGTCCTGGAGGCGCCTGTTGTATCCGACGCCTCCTGCGAGCAGGACCTCCCCGGCCTTGATGTGCGCGAGCGCGCGCTCCGAGACCTCGCAGAGCATTGCGAAGCAGGTCTCCTGGAGGCTGTAGCACAGGTCCTCGAGCCGCCTCCCCTGCCGGTGTAGGCGGATGGCCGACGTGAGTATGCCGCTGAAGCTCATGTCCGTGCCCTTCACCACGTAGGGCAATTCGATGAGTTCGCGGCCGGACGCCGCGAGGGCCTCTATCTTCGGGCCGGCGGGGTGGGCGAGGCCGACCTCCCTTCCGAACTTGTCGAGCATGTTGCCGACTCCGATGTCGAGCGTCTCGCCGAAGACCCTGTAGCGGCCGTCCCTCCGCTTGATGACCTGGCTGTTGGCGCCGCTCGCGTATAGGACGAGGGGGTCGGTGAATCCGCTGAGCACCTTGCCGACCTCTATGTGGGCTATGCAGTGGTTGACTGCGACGATGGGTTTCCGGTGGTAGAGGGCTAGCGTCCTGGCCGCGGTCGCCACCGTCCTCAGGCATGGGCCGAGGCCTGGGCCGCGGCTGAATGAGACGAGGTCTATGTCCGGCATCCCGAGGCCCGCCTCATGGAGGGCCTGTTCGAGCGTCTCCCCCATCACGGCGCTCATGTGTTGGCTCGCGTCCCTGGGGTGTATCCCCCCGGACTCTGGGACGTACTGGTTCCTCACGTCGGCGAGAGGCTTGAATCCCCCGTCGACTATACCCACGCCCAGGGTATGGGCGGTCCCTTCGAGTCCTAGAATGTTCATGTCTGTGGCCGTGCGCCTAATGGGCCGCTGAAGAGTATGCCCTGGGTAATCAAAGAGACGGCGGGTATAAAACATCAGCCCTCTTCAGCCGCCCGGCCGCCGCCGGCAGGATCGAGGCGAGCGCGCCAGCGGCCAAAAGAAGGATGCACGAGTACCTGGCTGACGGGTCGCCGTATTCGAGGGAGTATGCCAGGAACGGGATTGATGAGGCTGTGACGGCGTGCGCCATGTTCAGGCGCCCGGGCAACAGGAGGCTGGAGGCGTACAAGAGGAGCGAGGAGGCGAGGAATACCCAGGCCGCGGCCTCGCCGGCTGTCTCGATGATTCTGCCGTTTGGCTGGGCGTCTGCGAGGGGTATCCCGAAGGAGTGGTATATTTGGGTCCAGTCATGCCTTGATGCCGTGAGCTTCTGCCCCAGGTAGTTGACGCCGTCCATCGTGAGCGCGGTGCTCATGTAGTGGCCGGACGCCATGACGAGTGCCGAGGCGCACATGAGGAATGCGGCGGCTGCGGCATGCGTCCTTCGGTCTCGGATGAGGTATAGCGAAGGCAAGACCGTGACCGCCGCCTGGGTGGCTGTTCCCGCCGCGGCTATGACGGTGCGGTCCGATGTGAAGATTTGGACGAGTATGTGGCCCGCCTCGTGGAACAAGGTCGACACGAGCGCGAAGTAGAGGTCTATTCTCTGGCCCATGAGGGTTAGGATTACGGTCGGCAGCACCAGGACGACCATGGCCAGCTGATTGATATCGGCGTGGCGGTCGTAGTAGTAGTCTGACCAGTACTCGTCCACCCGGGATATACGAATCACAAGGGTAAATATCATGCTGGGCGATGATTCGGCCCCGGGGGTTCGTGTGGCCTTTTCCTGGCAGCCTGGTGGATTACACCTAAACCGCCGCCTAAGAGGACGTAGGGGAAGTAGTACAGGGGCGGGCTCCCGTCCGCTATGGAGCCGTAGCCAGCCCATGCCGCCCAGGCAAGGAGGTGTCCGGCTGCGAGCGTGTAGGTCAAGGCCAGCTGGAGGTATTCGACTGCGCTGCCAGGCATCTTCCCCCTGCAGGTCTCAAGGAGCATGGCGAGCGCCAGCCAGGAGACTACCCACAGGAAGGCGAACGCCGCCAGCCCCAAGCCACCGTAGGCGGCGACGGCGTAACGTATGTACGGGTTAGCCTCCAGTAGCGGGTTCGCGACCGCCGCCTCGGCAGTCGCTGTGAAGTCGGCCGCGGCGGCGATAAGCCACAAGATGAGGGGGAGCCGTATCAGACGGAGGACGCGCGAGAAGCCGAGGCGCCGCATTACGAGCGCGGAGAACGCCCCGCCCGCTAAGGTGGCGACCGCCACCGATGCCGCCAACAGCGCCGGTTCCATATTGACTAATCGGAAGGGCGGGATTTAAGGAGTATGCGGTAGGCGAGGGGGAGCGTGAACAGCAAGGCTATGGAGATTTCCAGCAGGCTTGAGCCGGACAGGAGGAGGTATAGGAGGGCGGCCAGCGATGACGGCGAGACTATGTCGAATAACCTTCCGGGCCGCCAGCCGTACAGCGTCGGTACCGCACCGAGCAAGGATGCGATGAGGAATATCACCGCCAGCGCATGGCCTGCCTCTGCGGTCGCCTGGCCTATCGCGTACGACTGCCTGAGGAAGCCGAGTTCCCTGAATATCACCGACCAGTCGTGGCTCTCTGGCGTCATCTTGATGCCGCCGAAGCCGTATCCGTACGGGAGCTCCGCGCTCATCATGTACCATCCGGCATGCTGTACGCTTAGGCCCGCGCACATCAGGAGGACGAGGCCTCCGAGGACGGCCCGCCGGTCCCTGAGGCAGATGGCGGCTGGGACGAGGGTGAACAGGAGCTCGTTGAACGTCCCCGCCGCCGACGCTACGACACGGTTCCCGAGGAGGCCGAAGAATCCGTGGCCCGCCTCATGTACCCATACGAAGACGAACTGGTGGAACGTGGCGAGCGGCCAGCCCATGAGCTTCGCGAACAGGGCTGGCGCGACGAACGAGAGGAATAGCATGCCGTTCAGGAAGGCGTAATCCTCGCCAGCTTGCGCGTCCTCGGGCGCAGACGCCTTCACATCAGGCTTCTCTTCCGGAACGAGGCCCGCGACCCCCATCTCCTCGAGCGTGGGCACTGACGGCACATTATCACCTGACGCCGCCCCTCGGCTTCACGGCTTCGGACGTCTTCTCTGCCATTCCGTTATATAATCGCGTAGGCGGAATAATACCTCCGTAGGATGGCTGCCGGGATATTGTCTGGGACGAAGGTCTTGGTCGGCGACGGGGACCTGAAGAGCCAGCTGAAGGAGAAGGGATACGGGGAGATGGAGGAAAAGGCCCTCGTCCTGTCCATCATAGAGGCCGCCTACCTCCTGGAGACCGGGAAGATGGAAATTGTCAAAGGCAAGGACGCCCTGTCGTTCGAGGAGGTCGTGAAGCTCGGCTCCGCGAAGGAGGAGGAGTTCTACAACAAGTACCTGGTCTACAAGGACCTGCGCGAGCGGGGCATGATGGTTAGGAGCGGCCTCAAGTTCGGCACCGACTTCAGGCTGTACGAGCGCGGGGAGGCCGTGGGGAAGGGGCACAGCAGGTACCTCGTCCACGTCGTCCCGGAGGAGTACACGTGCAGCTTCCCGGAGATGGCCCGCGCCCTCCGCCTCGCCAAGAACGTGAACAAGGACATGATATACGCGATAGTCGACGAGGAGTGCGACATCACTTACTACCTCGTGGACAGGATGCGCCTATAGCATCGTCTTCCTGTCGACCGCGAGGAACGTGCGCCGCATGTCCTGGACGCTCTTTTCCTGTGAGACGTCGCCGGCCTTCCCGGATGCCATCATCTCGATGACCGTGGATGAGTGGAACTGGTAGGATGGCACGATTATTTTGGAGCCTACCTCCACGCCGCCTGGCAGCGACGCCGTGAAGTCCTTGGGCATGGTCGACGCCTCCCGCTCCGAGATGCGGTCGTACATCATCCTCCTCTTCTTCGCCGCGTCCGGGGCGGAGAACGCGAAGAGGGATGCCGACTTCGTGAGCGCGAGGCCGGACTTCGCCTCATCCGACCCAACAGCCCTGGCTTCATGGAGGCCCCACTGCTGCCCGATGGATTTGAAGAGGCTGACTTTGACGAGCCAGTTCAACGCCACCGCGTCCTCGAAATCGCCGGCGTTCCTCCCCTTGTTCTTGGCAGGGTACGCTATCCGGGCCAGGAGCCGGACGTGGTCCTGGTACGCTTCGGGGACGATGTTTATCATGCGTGAGCCCGTCTTCGTCGCTCGCTCCTTGTAGTCGGTGATGGCTGCATCGACCCTTCCTTCCAGGTCTTCAAGGGGTGCCGGCAGCATCTCGGGCGGGACGGCCTTCTCATCCTCGGAGCCGCCTTGCCGCCTGAAAAGCCTCCATTTCATGTTAGGTTACGGGAACCCGCAGGATAAAAATCCTCTCCGGCCGGCTGATAGACCGCAGAATCAGTGTTTTTCCGTTTTAGGCTCTTGGTTGCCGGCCTGGTCGCCTGCTGGCGCCACTTTCCTCAAGCCATCCTCGATGCACGCCCGCTCCCCTGCCTTCTTTAGGGCGAATCCCCTTAGGCCGTCTAGCTGGTAGCGTTGCATTACGTACCTGACGCGTTCCACCGCCTCCTCCGCCGTGGAGCCGTTCTCTATCAGCCAGTACGCGCCCATCAGGGCCGTCCTCCACGTCCCCCCGGCGCAGTGCACCACAGTCTTCCCGCCGGCTGCTGCCTCCCCCCTGACGAAGTCGAGGAAGGATGTGCGCATCTCCTCGCCCGGCAACTCGCCGCCCGCAAGCGGCAGTACTATGCGCTTCAGGCCGCCTTCCAGGCATGCATCCCTGGTCTCGGCCAAATCCTGCAGCGACACGACCGCGGTTATGCCGTGGCCTTTGAGCTCGTTAACGTCCTCCTTAAGCATGAATACCGCGCAGCCTGCGAGGCTCTTGTCGAACCATCGGAAGCCGTAGAGTGCCATGTAATAGAACCTGGGGAGACGCTTATTTAACTCACTGCATGTACGTCCGCTCGGTTATCTCTATCTTCGGCCGCTTCTTCGCGTACGTGTAGTAGTAGCCTACTCCGCAGTTGTATGCGCCTTCGCCGACGCACGCGGCGACGTGCTTGTTGTCGAATGTGAAGGCCTGCTCCCTCCGCCTTGCCGAGGGGTCCACGTACACCCATCCGCCGTCGTAGTATTCCGCCCACGCGTGGCCGCCGAGATGGCTTCCGTTGACGAGGGAGCCCGTCACCCGCCTGGAAGGCACGCCATTGCAGCGCATCAGCGACACGTAGAGGTCGGCCTGCTCGTCGCACGCCCCCCGGCGGCTGGCGTAGCAGTACTGGGCGCCGAGTTCCTCGTGGTTGAGCTCGTATGCGATGTTCCGGTTCATCCACTCCTCGGCTGCCATCAGGTACTCGGGGGTGGAGTTGACGCCCGAGCGGATTATCCCGGCTTCGCGGCATATGTCCGCCGACAGGGCGCTGTAGTTGTTGCCTTGGAGGTAGAGGGGGCTCTCGTATGCGGAAGCCGACTTCGCAGGCCATCCGGCCCTCTTGAACCTGAGGGTCTGCGTGATGTATAGGTCGGTGATTCCGTAAGCCGGCATGTCGAGGTAGTACTCGTAGTTGACGTTGCCTTCCTGGTCCTTCGACACCCGGTCCGGCTCAGGTTCAAGCGAGCTTGCGATGAGCCTCTGCTGGGGGGGATAGTTGATGGCCGGGGAGCTGACGTTGACCGTCAGCTTGGCTGGGCCGTCCGCTATCCTCACGGTGACTCGCTTGGTGACGTTGAACGTAGTCTCGCAAGGTGTCCTGCACTGGCCGCCGCAGTCGACTCCCTCCTCACCAGGGTCCTGGACGAAGTTGACGCACCCTAGCTCCATCCTGTTGACTTCGTCGACCGCGCTGTTGAATTCGCGGACGAAGTCGCGGTCGAGCCCGAACGCCAGGGCGGAGAGGCGGTTCGCCTCCCGGCGGTTGACGTCCCTGCCAGAGGCCGCGTACTTCGACATCGCCTCGAGGGCGGAGAGGTACGTGCTGAGCGTGTCGTTGAACATCAAGCGGAGCCGCGCGTTCTCGCGGGGTATGATTGCGCGGTCGAGGACGCCCCTTATCCTCTCGGACTCGCCGTAGGAGGTGAGCGCCGCGGACATGAGCAGAGTGGCGTTCCGTCCCACCTCGTACTCCCTTAGGGCCGCTGTGTAGTTGGATGCCGACGCCTGCCACTGGGTCCTGAGTTCCCCCAGCTTCCGCAGGTAGTTGGCCCGCTCGGATTCGCAGGGGCCGCACGGCCCCCCGCAGTCGACGCCCTGCTCGCCCTGGTTTCGTTCGCCGTCACGGCATGTGGCCTGGCAGTCCGAGGGGCATCGCTCCGGTGATTCCCCGCCGTCGCAGGCGCCGTTGCCGCAGCATTGCATCAGCCTCTGGAGGATGCATGAGCCGTCGAAGCACGAGTACTCCATGCAGCCGCCGGCGCCGAAGCAGCCGTCAACAGGGCCGGAGAGCGGCCTGTGCGAGCATGAGCCGTCCGTTAGGTAATCATAGGTGCAGGGGTTGTCGTCGTCGCAGCTGACCTGGCCGCCCATGATGCAGCCGGGGACGAAGACCGAAAGCAGCATGAGACAAGCGACCTGCCGCCTCATCCCCCACCCGCCTTGCTCCCCCGCTGCCGCATGGCAATCTCGGACACGTCGAGGAAGCTCTTCGCGTACTTTTTCACGGTGGCCTCGTCGGGGCCATTCAGCTTGGGCGGCTCCTCCCCCGCGACGGCCTCCTTCCTGAGGCCGCCTGAGAGCCCCATGAGCCGCCGGAAGTCCCTCGCCTCCTCCTGGCCGAGGACGTGGTCCTCGACCTCCGCAAGCTGCTTCTCGGTGAGCGGCTGGTCGACGGCCTCCGTGGCGTAGACGACGCCCTTCGCCTTCCCGGCGAGGCCGAGCCGGACTAGGAGCTTCAGGTCCTCCTCGACTTCCGCGCCCCCGTGGAGGAGCTCGAGCTCCATGGCGCTCCTGTCCCTCCGTAGGGTCTCTATCAGGGCGAGCAGCCTGCCCGGACGCGTGCCTGCCGAAGCCACGTAGAAGATATGCCTTCGGCCGATTAAATAGGCGGGCGCATAATTTATTCCATGGGCGTTTCCGGGGCGGTCAAGCTGTTGGTCTTCGCGACCTTGGTTCTGGTCTTCGCGACCGGCTCCTGGCTCAGCTACTCCACAGAGGGGTACACGATGGTGAAGTACCCCGGCGTCGACGGAAGGTACGTTGTGTGCGTGGAAGGCGAGGTGGACCCCACCAACCAGACGATTACAGTCTCCGGCGAAGGGGAGGAACCGACCGTGAACCCGTACGTCGCAGTCAACGGCGTCAGGCACATATTCAACCTCACCGTCGAAAACGACGCCTACAGGCAGCCCACCGACGCCCTCAAGCTCGGCTGCAACGTCGTCGAATACGGCGCCGACACGGACACCATGTTCAGCGTCAAGGTGGACTACCTGAGCCACTGGAGGCCGGTCGTCAGGTACTTGGAGATAGGCAACCTCATGGTCGGCCACGACGTCCGCTACTTCATATCGACGGAGGACGCGGACAGGAGGGAGATAGTCACCTCCAGGCTGAACATAACGGACATAACCCACGACATGCACGCGAAGCCGATACTGAGCAGGGAGTTCAGCGGGCCAGCCACGAGGTACATGATGGAGCAGCCAGGCAACTACAAGGCCGACATCCAGGTGTTCGACGGCTACGTGTGGAGCGACGTATGGGAGGTCGGCTTCACCGCCCACGTGATAACCACAGACGAGCAGAAGAGGGCGTACAGGACATACATCCTCGTCGACGACCCTGTGAAGGAGAACGACGGCTACGTGCCCGCGGCCGTGAAGCCGGACGACTATGACGCCCTGAAGGCGTCCAAGAAGTTCATGAACGGAGCCTACATGCTCTCGGGGAGGGTCTGGGACTACGTCAGCTACCAGGTGCTGAAGGCGAAGGAAAGCCTTTAATGGGGGCGGCGTATTCTATTACGGATGGATTCCGGGGATATCACGTTTCTGGCGCGCTACCCGTTCCTGAGGGGCAGCCGGGACTACGTCGCCTCCATGGGCCTGTCGTTCAGCGAGCTTCTAGCGCACCCGGTCTACTCCGCCGCCCTCAGGTACGGGCGGGAGAGGGTGCTGGACTGCATCGCCCAGAAGTACAGGCCGGCCTACGACAGCGAACTGTCGGCGAAGCTCACAGTCCTGAGCTACCCGCTCGCGAGGATGCTCGCGCAGGCTGCTGGGCCGCAGGCTGCACAGAGGCACGCGGACGGCGAGGCGGACGCGGCCTACGCGATGCTCGAGGCCGAAAGCCCCCCGGTAGTGAAGGCCGTGACCGACGACCTCGGCCTGGAAGTCGACGAGGGGAGGATGCCGGTTCTAAGGTACGTGAGGCTCGCAGCCCAGGCCGCCAGGAAGAATCCGAGGTGGAAGCTCGTGAACCGCGTCGTCGACAAGGGGAAAGTCGACGTGGACGGGGAGGAGGTCAGGCTCCTCGTGAGGGAGGCGGTGAGGGAGCGTGTCCTGGAGCCCATCGACCTGAAGAGGATTCCGGAGGAAGTCAAGAAGGAGGCGGCCGCCGTGAAGGCGACGCTCATAGGGCTCAGGCCCCAGTCGAAGGTGGATGCCCTCGAGGACGAGGCCGTGCCGCCCTGCATGAAGGGCATCGTGGCGGCGATGGAGGCGGGTGCCGCGTCCCACAACGCGATGTTCATACTCGCCACATTCCTGGCCAACCTCGGTCTCCCCCAGGCCGAGATGCTCAAGGTCTTCTCCAAGAGCCCGAAGTACGACGAGGAGAAGACGGTCTACCAACTCGGATTCATAACCGGGGAGCGCGGGGGGACAGAGTACACCTGCCCCACCTGCGAGACCATCAGGGGGCACGGCCTCTGCAAGGCGGACTGCCAGGTCAAGCACCCGCTGCAGTACTACAGGATGAAGGCGAGGACGAAACCGGCGGTTATTAAAAAGGCCGGGAAATAGTTATCATGGACAAGATTTTCAGGGTCGACTTGGAGAGAGGCCGGATATACTGGGACTATTATAGGACAATCTTCACGGTCATGGCGTCCCTGCTCTGCAGCGGCATAATAGCCACCGCCCTGATTTACACCGGCAAGGAGGTCTCCTTGACGGTCGCGGCTGGCGTTATAGTCCTCCTGGCCCTGACGATCATCCTACTGGCGGCGCTCATGAGCCTGTACGTCTGGCGCCACGAGGAAAGGCACCTCGATGAGCTCATCAGGGCTGAAAGCGACATCATATCCGCGAAGCCGCCCGAGACGCTGGTCTGATGGCCCACCCGGGGAGGGAGGACGCCCTCCGGGCAGTCGTCGGACTCGACGTCCCTGAGGCGCCGTCTAATGCGGCCGACCCCGTTTACCGGAAGCTTCGCCTGTACCTGGAATCCGTCTTCCCGGATGATGCCCGCCTCCGCCCGAACACCAGCCTCCACATAGCATCCGGCTCGTCCATACTGCCCTACCTTGACGCGCTCATGGGATGCGATACCGCGAGGGCGGACCCGGACGGCACGCAGCTTATGGCGTACGCCATGGAGTACCGGAGGCTCCCCGCCCGCGTCCGGGACTATAACGGCCGGGCAGAAGACTACCTGAGCGAGCTGCCGGCAGGCTCCGTCGACCACGTCGCCGTCTTCAACCTGTTCAACTACGACGACGGGACCGGAGGCTACACACACAGGGGGGGAGTAGAAGAGCTCTTGAAGCTGTGTCTGACGGCGCTCGGCTTTGGAGTGAACAAGACCCTGCAGGTCACCGACGATATAGTGTCAGCTGCAGCCGGCGGAACGCAAGCCGGCAGGAGGACGCCCACAGTCCTGGAGGACGTGCTCGCAGGCCAGGGCGCCGTGTGGGAGAAGGCGGTGACGGGTGAGCAGATGCCCCTGGAAGGGAGCATGCCGGACGGCGAAAACCGCATACACACATACCGTATTTATCGCCTCCCAGAGCATAGGTTACCGTGATACGGATAGTCTGCGTCGGCAGGCTCAAAGAAAGGCATTACGCCGAGGCGGCAGGCGAATACCTGAAGAGGCTGGGCAGGTACGCGAAGGTCGAAGTCCGCGAACTCAAGGAGTGCACTGACAAGAACTCGGAGGTCGCGATGATGAGGGAGGCCGACGCAATCCTCGCCCTATTGCGCAACGACACATACGCCGTCGTCCTGGACAGACGCGGCATGCGGCTCACATCGGAGGGGATGGCCAGACTCCTCAAAAAAACCGACGTCACATTCATAATAGGCGGCCCCGAAGGCCTCTCCGACGCCGTGAAACAAAGGGCCGGCCTCGCCTTGAGCCTGTCGGACATGACCTTCCCCCACCAGCTAGCGAGGGTGATGCTCCTCGAACAAGTCTACAGGGGGTGCACGATAAACGCAGGGGATAGATATCACCGCTGAAGCCTGTTTTCAGAAGCTACTGAAATGCCGGATGATAGTCGAATCCACCAACTTCGTCGACACCCTCTGGAAGTGAGGACTAGGGTAAATTACGACTTTTGCTATGCAGTCGCCGCCGAATTGAGTATATGCCTAGATTCAAGATGGTGAGCGCGTATATGGGGACGTACACAAGGACAAATGGCAGTCCCTGAGAGAATCCTGTAAGGGCGGTTATGATGATTATCGGCAAAGGGTCTTTGTAACCATAATCTTTTTCAAGGTATATTGCAGCAGAGAGAAGGTAGAAGAGTAAACAGGATATGACTATCGGCCAGAGGAATATAGAGGCCTTATTTTCCTTACGTCTCACGCAGTCCACCTTATTGGCGACCTGGGAGATTATCAGGGAGGACACAAAGAAGAACAAGGCTGAAATCGGAATGAAAAACAGGACGTACATTGCCGCGCCGAGGCCGTCCATATCGCTTCGTGGAGGCAAAAATCTTAGGGGGATAAGCGGGAGTATGAGGAACGAGGGCACCACCACCATGCTAAGGAGGAGGGATACCCTTGTTGTCTGGCCAGGGTAAGCTAATGCCGACACATACACTGACATAAAGAATAGGAATATCGCAAAAAAGAGAAGCAAGTACTTGAAACCGTACAAAAAAACCAGTAAGGGCCTGTTCGCTAGGGGGTTGCTTTCATCATCGAGAATAAAAAGATATTCGATGCCGCAGTATGCCAGCCAAACGCATAAGGAAATGCCCAGGTAAACCGGCCAAAGATTCCTTGAAACCATTGTAGGGGCTAAGCATTAAGCGAATGGCGGGGGTTCACTTCTAATGAGTTTTCAACGTTAAAAGGTTGTGGGGGCTGGTCGGATATACTTGTTCGGGCCCGGCGGGTAGGCGACAAAAAATCTAAGTGAATTTATCGGATTCGGGCCCGCCGGGATTTGAACCCGGGATCTTCAGCTTAGAAGGCTGACGCCATATCCAGGCTTGGCTACAGGCCCAATGTCTTTTTCCGCCTAAGCCGTCCTGGATTCGCTGACGCCACCTTGGACAGCCGAAGGCTGTCCGGGTGAGAGAACCCACCGGGTTCTCGAATATCCAGGCTTGGCTTTAGGCTTGTGTTTTGGTTATGATTAGTGGTGGTTGTGGTAAAAAACTGAGTGTGGGGTTTAGGGGGTGTTTTGGGGGGGTGGTTGGGGGAGGTAGATAGGTTACATTTGCACATTTACTTTTCTAAATGTGTTCTTGTTAACCAAGGTACCACGTATTTATAAATTTAGATTAAACTATCTCTTTAACCTAAACTTATACCCGTAACGGATTATCCCGGCCTCATCGTCCGCCATAATCTTCCGGAACACCATCTCCACCGGCTTGCCGACCTCGACCTCCTCCGGCCTGCAGTCGACGAGCTGCGCGGTGCAAAGGGCGCCCTCACTCAGCTTGACTATCGCGACGACGTAGGGCTTCTGGTACTCGAACCCGGTCGGCGCCGCGCGCACCACCGTGTAGGTGTAGACTTCGCCTTCGCCCGAGAACTTGAACTTCTCTATCACGCCCCTTCGCCTGCAGTCCGGACAGATGTTCCTCGGCGGGAAATAATGCTGACCGCACGTCTTGCAGACGCTGCCGACGAGATTGTACCTGGGCTGGATGAGCCTCCAGTGCAACGCAAGGCCTTCCGTCATTTCCGCACCTCGTTCTCGAATATGTGGACCACGCATGAGGCGCCGCTGCCCCCGACGTTGTGGGCGAGGCCGACCTTCGCCCCGTCAACCTGCCTTTTCTCGGCCTTGCCCCGAAGCTGAAGCACCGCCTCCACCGCCTGGGCTATCCCCGTCGCCCCCACAGGGTGGCCCTTCGCCTTGAGGCCGCCCGACGTGTTGACGGGCATCGAGCCCTTCAGGGACGTCTCCCCCCGCTCGGTGAACTTGCCGCCTTCCCCGAGCTTGCAGAAGCCGAGGCTCTCTATCGCCATTATCTCCGCTATCGTGAAGCAGTCATGGACTTCCGCGAAGTCCAGGTCCGCGGGCGAGACGTTGGCCATCTTGTAGGCCATCTTCGAGGCCTTCACCGCGGCCTCCGTCCTGCACAGGCTCTTGCGGTCGTGCAATGCCAGGGTGTCGGACGCCTGACCGGAGCCTGTTATCCAGACCGGGTTGTCGCAGAGTTCCCGGGCGCGCTCACGGCTCGCCAGTATGACCGCCGCCGCCCCGTCGGTTATGGGGGAACAGTCCAGGAGCTTAAGTGGGTCCGCGACCGGGGAGGACTTCATGACCTCCTCGAGCGTCACCGGCTTCCTGAACTGCGCGTTAGGGTTGAAGGCCCCGTTATGGTGGTTCTTGACCGCGACCATGCCCATCTGCTCCTCAGTCGTGCCGTACTCTAGCATGTGGCGGCGCGCCATCATCGCGTACAATGCCGGGAAGGTGACCCCGTGGAAGGCCTCCCACTCCTGGTCCGCGGCCCCTGCGAGCGCGTCGGTCGCGTGCTCGATGCTGGCGTCCGTCATCTTCTCGACGCCGCCCGCGACGACCACGTCCGCGACGCCTGCCTTGATTGCGAGATACGCCTCCCTGAGCGCTATTCCGCCCGATGCGCAGGCCGACTCCACGCGGGTCGCCGGTATGCCGGTGAGGCCCGCGTTGTCCGCCACCAGTGGGCCGATGTGCTCCTGCTGTATGAAGATGCCGGGCGTCATGGAGCCCACGTACAATGCCTGGACTTCTATGCCGTCTATGCCCGCGTCCTTTATCGCCTTCACTCCCGCCTCGGTTATCAGGTCCCTGTAGCTTCGCTCCCAGAATTCCCCGAACTGGGTCACCCCGGCCCCTATTATTGCGACGTCAGTCATCCCATTCACCCTTTCTGGAGGTATACCCCCTTTATCTTGCCCTTGAATTTGGCGTATATGCTGTAGTCCAGGTACTCTTTGTGCTTTATCTGCTCCCTCACCGGCTCCGGGTTCCGGTTTTCGGATATCAGGTCGGTCGCCTCTATGACGAAGGCGTCGCTTCCCGCCCCCGAGCCGTAGGATGTCGCCAGTATCATGTCTCCGGGCTCTGCGACGTCCAGGACGGCGGAGAGGCCGATGGGCGTCGCGCCCGAGTAGGTGTTGCCGATGACGGGCGTGAGGAGGCCGGCTTCGACCTGCTCCCGCTTGAATCCGAGCATGTGGGCGGCCTGCAGCGGGAACTTCCCGTTGGGCTGGTGGAAGACCGCGTACTTGAAGTCCTCCGGCTTGAGGCTGTTGCGCTCCATTATCCTCTTCGACGCGGCTATGACGTGCTTGAAGTATGCGGGCTCGCCCGTGAACCTGGAGCCGTGCCGCGGGAAATCCTGCCCCTCCCTCCTCCAGAAGTCCGGGGTGTCCGTGGAGAACGAGTATGTGTCCGTTATGTCCGCCACGGTCCTCTCCTCGCCGATGATGTAGGCCGCTCCGCCCGCGGACGCGGTGTACTCGAGGGCGTCCCCGGGCCTGCCCTGGCTCGTGTCAGCGCCTATGGCGAGGCCGTACTTTATCATCTTCGACTTCGTGAGGCCCATGCACGTCTGTATCGCGGCCGTCCCGGCCTTGCATGCGAACTGGAAGTCGGCGGCCGTCATGTCGGGCGTGGCCTCCAACGCCTCCGCGACTATCGTCGCCGTCGGCTTCACGGCGTACGGGTGCGACTCCGAGCCCACGTATATCGCCTCGATGTCCTTCGGGTCGATTCTCGCGTGCCGGATTGAGAGCCTTGCAGCTGCTACGGATATGGTGACGACGTCCTCGTCGAGGCCGGGGACGCTCTTCTCGTGGACGTTCAGGCCTTTGGCGACCCGGTCGCCCTCTCCGCCCCACACCTTGCTTATCTCCACCGTCTTTATCCTGTACTTGGGCACGTATGCGCCGTAGCCGACTATCCCTGTCATGTTAGGTTCCTCCTGAGCCTTTCTATAACGTCTTCCTCGTTTTTAAGCCCTGACACCGCGAGGGGTATATTCTCGCTCTCCGCTATGTGGAGTGCGAGCTTGTCCACCTTGTTAGCCGCGAGCCCGTGAAGGACTATCATCCCGGGCTTCTGCTGGGTGACTTTGATGGCGATGAGCGGGGAGCGGCCGAGCCTAACCTTCGTGAACACGAGGGCGCGCTCCGTCGTGGAGCCGTATATGGTCCTGAAGTCCCGGTCGTTGAGCCTGAGTATCGCCTGGATGCTGTCTATCACGGTGTAGCCCATCATCTCCTTGTGGGCGACATTCGCCTTCTGGGTGAGGACCTCCCCGTCCAGGAGCTTCACGATGCGCGACGCCTTCACGGGGGCGTCGAACTCCCTGATGTCCAGTATGGCCCCCGGCTCGTGGGGGGTGATGAACTTGGATATGACCTGGCCGCCGCGTTCGAGGTCGATGCCGACGAGTGTCTCGACGAGGCGGCTGACGTATCCCACGCCGGGTGAGCGCCTGCGGCCGCTCTCGTAGTCGGAGACGACGGATGGGGACACCTTCAGCCTTTTTGCGAGTTCCGCCTGCCTCACGCCGAAGGCGCACCGCCATCTGCGCATGGACTCCGCATGGTCCTTGGAGAGCGTTATCTCCCCCGCCATGACCTTGGCCGCGCCTTCGGTCTCCTTGGACATAGCCGTATTATAGGCTGTGAGGTTTAAATAATGTCGAACGTATGTTCGACAAATGACGAAGTTGATTGCGGGTTCGCCAAGCATAGTTTTATAAATCCCCCGCTACCTATACGTTACTCCGGTTTTTGGCTGGTGCGTCGGCTTGGAAAAGGTTGAGGAGTTCATCGGAAGGCAGAAGGAGCAGCTGAGGACGCTCGGGGAGAAGTACCCGGACGTGAAGAGCCTAGTCCTGGACTTCGCGGAGCTCGAGCGCTTCGACCACGAGCTCGCCGACAGGCTTAGGGAGAGCCCCGACGAGGTCCTTAGCTTATTCGACGAAATCCTCAACAACATGGGCATACTCACCATCGTCGAGAAGCCGAAGTTCCACACGAGGTTCACCAACCTCCCGAAGGTGAAGGGGTACAACGTCGATGTCAGGAACATCACCGCGGAGTACATAGGCCGCATGATAGCCGTCGAGGGGACGGTGACCAAGATAACGGAGGTGAATCCGAAGGTCCAGAACGCCCTCTTCGTGTGCAACCGCTGCGACGAGAAGAACTGGGTGGTGCAGGACAAGATGATGCTCATCGAGCCGCACCGCTGCAAGTCCTGCGGCAAGAGCGACCTCAGGTTCATCGCGGAGGAGAGCATGTGGACGGACGTCCAGTCCCTGGAGATACAGGAGCCCCTCGAGATGCTGAGGGGCGGCGAGCAGGCCCGCAGAATCGAGCTCTGGGCCGAGGACGACATGACCGACCTCGTGACCGCGGGCGACCAGGTCATGATCACGGGGATAGTCCGGCTGACGCCCCCGAAGATGAAGGGCGCCGTATACCACAAGCGCATCGAAGTCAACCACATAGAGGCGATACAGAAGGAGTTCGAGGAGCTGGACATCAGCGACGAGGAGGAGAGGCAGATACTCCTTTTGGCGAAGGAACCGGAGCTCCACGACAAGATAATCAAGTCGATAGCGCCCTCAATCTACGGATACAACGAAATGAAGGAGGCCATAGCCCTCCAGCTCTTCGGCGGAAGGCAGGGCAAGGTGACGCCCGAGGGCACCGTCGCCCGTGGCGACATACACCTCCTCCTCATAGGTGACCCGGGAGTCGCGAAATCCAGGATACTCCAGTACGTCACGAAAATAGCCCCCAAATGCATATTCGTCACGGGTAAGGGGACCACGGGCGCCGGGCTCACGGCCACCGCCGAGAAGGACGAGTTCGCGGAGGGCGCGTGGACCCTGAAGGCGGGGGCTCTCGTCCTTGCGGGAGGCGGGATAGCCGCGATAGACGAGTTCGACAAGATGGATAAGGAGGACCGGAGCGCCATGCACGAGGCCATGGAGCAGCAGACCATCAGCGTCGCCAAGGCCGGGATAGTCGCCAAGTTCAAGGCGAACACGAGCATACTCGCGGCCTCGAACCCGAAGTTCTCCAGGTTCGACACGTACAAGCCGCTGGCGGACCAGTTCGACATACCGCCGACCCTGATATCCAGGTTCGACCTCATCTTCGCGATAAGGGACATACTCGACAGCGAGAGGGACAGGGCGATAGCAGACCAGATGCTCCTCATGCACCAGTCCGAGGAGGAGATGAAGAAGATAGCGCCGGCGATAGACCAGGGACTTTTCAGGAAGTACGTCGCCTATGCGCGCAGGAACGTGAACCCCCGGCTTGACGCGACCACGGCCGAGAAGCTGAAGGGGTTCTACGTCGCCTTGAGGGGCAGGAGCAAGGGCACGGCCGCAGCGACCCCGAGGCAGCTTGAGGCGCTCATCAGGCTTTCGGAGGCGTCGGCGAAGATGCGCCTCTCCAACGAGGTGTCGCTGTCTGACGTTGACCGCGCCATCAGGCTGACGGAGTTCGTCCTCAGGGAGATAGCGACGGACGCGGCCACGGGCGAGCTCGACATAGACAGGATAGTCACGGACCACCCCAAGAGCGTGAGGGACAGGATAAAGGCTGTGGAGGACATCATGAGGCAGCTTGCCGGCGCCTCGCCGGACAACATGGCGACCCTGGACGACCTGGTGGAGTCCGCAAAGGCGAAGAACATAGACCGCTTCGACGTCGAGCGCGTCGTGAACGAGCTCAGGAACAAGGGGATAATATACGAGCCCAGGCACGGCAGGTACATGTTCGTAGAGGAAAGATGAGCGAGGTCTTCGACGTCGTCGACGACGATGACCGGGTCGTCGGACAGGCCTCAAGGGGCGAGTGCCATGGTGGGCGGCTGACCCACAGGAGCGTCCAGTTCTTCATATTCGACAAGGCGGGGAGGGTGCTGGTCAATCGAAGGTCGAAAGACAAGGAGTTCTTCGGCGGCCTCCAAAGCATCGTACTCGGCGGCCACGTCGGCTCCGGTGAGACGCCCGACGATGCCGTCGTCCGGGAGGCCGAGGAGGAGGCGGGATTAAAATCGAAGCCCTTCAGGATGGGTTACTTCAGGAAGAGGCTGCCGCAGGAGTGCGAGAACGTCACTGTTTACGGGTTCGTCGCCGACGGGGAGCCGAAGCTCCTTGCGGAGGAAATCGAGGCCGGATGGTTCATGACCGTGGCTGAGGCCGAAGAGCTGGTCAGAAAAGAAAAGTTCATCCCGGAGACGGCTGAGCTTCTGCCGATACTCCGGGAGTATGTCCGCAATCACTGAGTCATGCTCGCGGGCAGCTGGTATATCATCTGGTCGCTCGGCAGCGCCACGAACTTCGTGTTCGGGTTCGTGTAGAGCTGCTCCATTATCTGCAGCTGCTTGAAGTCGTAGGCCCTCGGATTAGCGCTCATCGCGTCCGCGACCGTCTTCAGCGCCTCGGCCTCCGCCTTGGCGACGATGAGCTTCGCCTCGGCCTGGCCCTTGGCCCTCGCAATCTGCGCCTTCGCCTCGCCGTCCGCTATCGCCACCTGCATGTTAGCCTGGCCCTCGCCCTGGAGCTTCAGCCGCTCGGCCTCCTTCTGGGTGAGGTCGACCTCGTACTGCTTCTTCATCGCCGACTGCTCCATGGACTGCTTGTCCTCTATCGCACGGGTTATGTCGGGGGGCATGTCTATCTCCCTGACCAGTACCTCCTCGAGGATGAAGCCGTCCTTCTCCAGCTCGACCAGGAGCTTGTTGAATATCTCCTGCTGCATCCTCTCCCTGCCCGGACCATACAGCTCTGTCACCGACATGCCGCCGCTCACCTCCCGGACGGCGGAGCGTATCCTCGGCATAATCGTCCCGCGCCTGTAGTCCGGAGTCAGCTCCTGGACCAGCTTCGGCGCCACGCCCGGCTTAATCCGGTAAAGGACCGAGACGTCCGTCGTCACCAGGAGGCCCTCCTTAGTAGGGGCCGTTATGGCAACGTCGTCCCCGCCCGGATAGAGGTTGACCGTGTCCCTGGCGGTCTTCACCATGTAGACCTTCTGTATTATAGGCAGCTTCAGGCTCCAGCCCGGCTCCCGGACCTTGTCCATCGTTATCCCGCCCCATGCCGTGTAGTCGACGCCGACGTAGCCGGGCTGCACGACGACCAGCACGTCGAACACGGAGTTCAGTAAGAGGACGGCGACGAAGAAGCCGACGACGCCGTATACGACATACTTCACTATCTTGTTGCCCAATTCCCCGTCAATCTGGGGGTTGTACCGTTCCATGAGGAATACTTTGGCGGGGCCGATAAAAAAAGCCCCAGCCTCAGACGAACAGGGGCACCAGTATCAGGGTGAGGGTGGACAGGAGCTTTATCAGGACGTGGAGGCTCGGGCCCGCCGTGTCCTTGAAGGGGTCGCCGATGGTGTCGCCGATGACCGCGGCCTTGTGGGCTTCGCTGCCCTTGCCGCCGTGGGCCCCGTCCTCTATGTACTTCTTGGCGTTGTCCCACGCGCCGCCGCCGGTGTTGAGGACTAGCGCCATGAGTATGCCGCTTATCGTGCTAGACATGAGGAACGCCCCCGTGGCCTCAGCCTTAAGTAGGATACCGACTGCGATTGTGACGGCGACGACGAAGACGCCGGGGAGCACCATCTCCTTCAGGGCGGTGCGCGTGCAGATGTCGACGCAAGTAGCATAGTCGGGCTTAGCGTCCCCGGACATCAGCCCCTTAATCTCCCTGAACTGCCTCCTGACCTCGTTCACGACCTCGAACGCCGTCTGCCCGACCGCCCGGATGGCGAACGAGGAGAAGACGAAGACTATCATCCCCCCGAGCATGGCACCCACGAATACGGGCACCTTCGCCATGTCTATGACCGGGACTGAGCCGGAGTACTTGGTGACCTCGTCGAGGTATGCGCTGAAGAGGAGGAATGCTGCGAGCGCCGCTGAGCCGATTGCGTAGCCTTTAGTCAGGGCCTTCGTAGTGTTCCCGACCGCGTCGAGCTTGTCCGTGATTTTCCTGTACTTCTCGGCCTGGCCGCTCATCTGGTTGATGCCGCCCGCGTTGTCGGTTATGGGGCCGAACGTGTCCATGGCCAGGACGTAGGCGCATGTGCTCAGCATGCCCATGGTGGCGATTGCGGTGCCGTAGAGGCCCCCGTGGGCTATCCCGGACCAGTCCCCGAGCGTGTATGACGCCATGAGGGCACCGCACAGCACGACTATCGGCATCCCCGTCGTCTCGAGGGCTATCGCGAACCCCACCATGATGTTGGTCGCGCTGCCCGTGAGCGAGGCCTCGGCTATCGACTTCACGGGATTGTACCGGGATTCTGTGTAGTAGATGGTTATCCAGATTATCAGGACGGACGTGATTATCCCGACTATGCCGCACATGAAGAACAGGAGCCAGTGGGGGCCGAGCATGTAGTATGTGGCCGCGGCGAGGAACGCCGCCGAGAGTATGGCGGAGATGTAGTATCCCCTGTTGAGGGCGGACATGGGGTCGCCGTCCCCCGCGTCTCTCACGGACATGATTCCGACCAGGCTCGCCAGGAGGCCTCCGGCCCTTGCGACGAGCGGGAACAGTATGCCCGCGACGCCGAACACCGGATACAGGGCGACGCCGAGTATCATGGCGCCGATGTTCTCGGCCGCGGTGGACTCGAAGAGGTCGGCTCCGCGGCCCGCGCAGTCGCCGACGTTGTCTCCCACGAGGTCTGCGATGACGGCGGGGTTCCTGGGGTCGTCCTCGGGTATGTCGACTTCGACCTTTCCGACGAGGTCCGCTCCGACGTCCGCTCCCTTCGTGTATATGCCTCCGCCGAGCTGGGCGAACAGGGCGACGAAGGAGGCGCCGAATCCGAAGCCGACTATCATGAACGGGACTTCCGTGGCCTCGGAGCCCATCGAGTACAGAGCGTAGAGTATGCTGACGCCAAGGAGCGAGAGCGCGACTATGATTATCCCGGAGACGGCGCCGCTCCGGAATGCGACCTTCATGGCCTCGTCCAGGCCGTGCTTGGACGCCTGCGCGACCCTGACGTTGGCGCGCACCGACACCCACATGCCGACGACGCCTGCTAGGCCCGAGCAGAACGCCCCGAAGACGAATGCGCCGGCCGTCTTAAGGCCGCTTACGGACTCGCCAATGAGGAAGTATGCCGCGAATATCAGGGCGCCTATTATCAGGGTGAGCACGGTTATCGTCGCGTACTGGCGTTTCACGAAGGCGCTGGCGCCCTCGCTTATGGCGTCTGCGATCTCGCGCATGCGCTTATCGCCGCGTCCGAAGCTGAAGACGTACCTGGCGAGGTAGGCCGCGTACAGGAGGGCTATGATGCTCGCCCCGAAAACGAACCAAATCAAACACAATCACCTAGCCTATAAATCACGGAGACGTAGTATAAATACGTCCACAGGTCAGAACCTGAAATCCCGGAAATGGTAGGATTCCTTGAAAAACTGCGGTATGAACTGTTTCGCCACGTCCCGCGTCGTCAGCACGCCTATGACCTTGCCCTTCTCCATGACCGGGAGCCGCCTGAAGTCGTAGCTGGTGAAGAGGCTGGATACCTTATACAGGTCCGCGCCCGCGTCTATCGTCACCACGGGGTAGGACATGACGTCCTTCGCCTTCACCGTCTTGGGGTCCTTGCCCTCGACTATGACCTTGACCACGATGTCCCTTTCGCTGAGCATGCCGAAGCCCTCGGAGACCTCGACCAGGACGGAACCTATCTTCTTGCGGCTCATTAGCTCCGCGACATCGCGTATGGAGGTTTCGCCCTTGACGAACGTGTGCTGGTGCATTATCTCCTTCGCGGTCTTGACCATCTTAAGTACCTTCCGGGTATTTAATAGCATCCGACGGTTTAAAAAACGATGGGGTCACTCCGGGCTCTTAGGCAGGAGGCCCATCGTCTTGACCACCCACCAGGACAGCGCCGTCGCCGCGAGCGTGGAGCCGACGATGAGGGCCAGGTACCAGTCGATGTCGGCCTTCGTGAACTCGAACATGCCGTTGCCGGCGACCGTCGCTATCGTGTTCGGGACTAGGATTGCGGTCCCTATTATGGTCAGGTACGCGACGAGCAGCGCGAGGCGGTTGTTGAGTATCTGCAGCTGGTTGTTGTAGATGCTCTGCAGCACCTCGAGGCCGGAGGCGAGGACCTCGCTCATGTGCTCCGACAGCTCAAGGTGGGTCGTGACGTCGGTCGCAAGGACGGTTATCCGCTCCAGTATCTTCCTGTTGTCCGTTATCACCTCGGCGTCGCCGTAGCGGAGGTTGTTTATCACGTCCAGGGTCGCCCACAGGACGTTCATGTACGTGATGAGGGCGTGCTTCATGTTGTATATCGCGGGGCCGAGCTTGTGTCGGGACGTCTTCGAGTCCATTAGGTCCTTGTTGAGTTCGTCGGCCTGGGACTCTATCTCCCGGAGGTGGTCGAAGTTGCGGTCGTTGTTCTCGTCGATTATCCTGACGAGGGTCAGCGTGAGGACGTCCTGCCAGGAGACGTTCTTGGGAATCTTCCTGAAGAACGCGTCCGCGTACCTGGAGAACCGGACTAGGCGGAAGACCTCGCCGCTAGTGATCGTGAGTATGATGCCCTTGCGCATGAGGATGAGGAGGGGGTTGACCGTCACCTCAAGGCTCTTCACGGTGACCGCCGGCACCATGAGCCCGAGTTCGCTGTCGCGGTCCTCGTAGTCGGAGAAGTGCGACTCCAGCAGCTTCGAGACCAGGCCCGCGCTGAAGCCCATCGAGGTCGCTATCTCCTCGCCCCTGACCCTGAGGTCGTCGACGGAGTGGTTGACCCATGCCACCCTGGATTTCTCGACGACTGCGTTGACATCCGATGGCGAGTCGCATGGCATCCTCTTGCACTCGCCGGATGCGGCGAGGGCGACGCAGAATGCCGGGGTGCTGGTGCCGCTCCTTTGGGCCCCGCCGTTGCCGTTGCCTTGTCCCGCGTTCATGGAATCCCACCCCAGGGCGTCTATGAATATGCTCACAAAGGCTATATAAAAGAGAGTATTAGGGGGCTTATTATCAGGCAGGACTTAAACGTAATACTAGGGATATGGAATTCAGGATTCAGCCCGCCGGGAAGCTCGGCGGAACGGCCGAGGCGCCCGCAAGCAAGTCCTACACCATCAGGGCCGTCCTGTCGAGCCTGCTCGCCGACGGGGTTTCGACGGTGCGTTCGCCGCTTGTGTCAAGGGACACCGAAGCCGCATTCAACGCGTGCAGGATGTTCGGGGGAAAGGTCGAGTTGCGCGGCGGGAGCGCGTCCATCGCCGGCACGGCCGGGAGGCTCAGGGCGCCGGACGCCGTCGTGGACACGCTGAACTCCGGGACGACAATCAGGATATGCGCCGCGCTTGCCGCGCTCGCCATGGGAAGAGTCACCCTGACGGGGGACGATTCCGTCAGGAGGAGGCCGCTTGGGCCGCTCCTTGGCGCGCTCTCACAGCTTGGGGTTACGGTTTCTTCGGACGGCGGCCTGCCGCCCGCTGTCGTGGAGGGCCCGCTCAGGGGCGGGGTATGCAGGATGCCGGGGGACGTCTCGAGCCAGTTCGTGAGCGCCCTCCTGATGGCGTCGCCGTACGCGAAGGCTGACGTGGCCTTGGAGCTGACTTCGCCCCTGAAGAGCAGGCCCTACGTCGACCTGACCGTCAGGATGATGGGGCTGTACGGCGTCAAGGCCGAGAACAGCGGGTACAGGAGGTTCGCGGTCGCATCCGGCCAGGTCTACCGGGCGGTCGACTACACCGTCGAGGGGGACTACAGCTCGGCGGCGTTCATACTGGCGGCCGCGGCCATCACCGACTCGGAGGTGACGGTGGGGAACCTCGCACCGGACTCGCTGCAGGCGGACAGGAGGATTCTGTCCGTCCTTTCCGAGATGGGGGCGGACGTGGACACCGGCCGGGACTCGGTCACGGTCCGTTCGGACGGGAGGCTCGCCGGAGTCACCGTCGACCTGTCGGATTCGCCGGACCTGGTGCCCATAGTCTCCGTCCTCGGGGCGCACGCCAGGGGACGCACCGAGATAGTGAACGCGGCCCACGCGAGGCTGAAGGAGTGCGACAGGCTGAATGCGATGGCCACCGAGCTTGCGAAGATGGGCGCCAAGGTGGCTGAGAGGCCGGACGGCCTTTCGATACGGGGCGGCGCCCTGAGGGGCGCGGCGGTGGACGGCTGGCTGGACCACCGGGTCATAATGGCGCTCTCGGTGGCTGGGCTGAAGGCCTCGGGGGAGACTGTCGTCTCAGGCGCCGAGCACGTCGACGTCACGTTCCCGGGATTCAAGGATGTCATGAACGGGTTGGGGGCGAAGATAGCATGAACATAAGGGGGACGTTCCGCCTCTGGAAGACGATGACGGACTACGGCCTAAGCGAGATGAAACTGGGCTTCGGGATGATATGGGACTCCCTGAGGGGGAAGTAGGAGCTGCTAACCCGCGCCCTCGTTGAATAACGCCTTCATGCGCCGAAGCGACTCCTCCTCGACCCGTTCGTACAGGCTGCCGCCTGCCGCGTCCATCGCTACCGTGAGCGGCAGGTCCTCCACCTCAAGCGCCCAGAACGCCTCCGTCGGCCCAAGTTCCTCGAGCATGTGGACCGCCTTCACCCGCCGTATCCTGTCGGCCATGAGGACGCCGGCGCCGCCGACGGCTGCGAGGTAGACGCAGCCGTGCCTCATAAGGGCTGTCCTCGTCCGCTCGCCCATGCCGCCTTTCCCTATCACAGCCCTGACGCCGTATTCCCGTATGACGTCCGCCTCGTAAGGCTCCTCCCGCATCGACGTCGTGGGGCCGGCTGAGATTACGCGGCCGCCCTTGACGATGGGGCCACAATGGTAGATGACGTTCAGGCTGAACGGTGGCCTGCCGCCCTGGACGAGGCGTTTGTGGGCCGCGTCGCGGGCGGTGACTATGGTCCCGGTGAGCTGCACCTGGCCGCCCGCCTTAAGAGCCCTCACCGTGCGCTCGTCGAGCGGCGTCTTCAGCTTCACGGCTTCGCCTCCACTGCCCCCCGCCTGAGGGCCCAGCAGCCGAACGAGACCGCAACGAAGTAAGATGCCGGGTGCCGGTGCTGCCCTGCCGCCTTAACGGCCAGCGCCGTGGTTTTGCCGCCGAGGCCCATGGGGCCTATGCCGAGGCGGTTGATTTTGGCGAGGACTCTCTTCTCGAACGCCCTCAACTCCCCGTCCGGGTTCACGTCCCCGACCGCCCGCATGAGCTGTCTCTTGGCGAGCGCGATGGACGAGTCCGCCATACCGCCTATGCCGACACCTATGACGTACGGCGGGCAGCCGTTGCCCTGCGCCTTTTGGACGGCGGCCAGGACGCACCGTTCGACGCCTCCGATGTCCCGCCCCGCCGACAGTGAGTCGTCTGGGAGCGTGTAGAGGCGGGTGACGTTCTCCGAGCCCCCGCCCTTCAGGAGGAGTTCGTACCGCACGGAGCCCCCGTCCCATTCTGCGAAATGGATGGGCGGCGTGTTGACGCCGGTGTTGTCTCCCGAGTTGACGCCCGACAACGGGTCGGCCGCGTTGGGCCTGAGGGGCACCGATGCCGTCGCCGCCCGGACCGCCTCGGCGACGGCTTCGCGTATGCGTTTCCGGTCCGCGGTCGGGGGACATGTGACGTAGAACACGGGCGTGCCTGTGTCCTGGCACAGGGGGACCGACCTCCCCCTCGCCAGCCGGACGTTCCAGAGAATCGCCGACAGCGTCTTCGTCGCCGCGCCGGACTCCCTGTCCCTCGCCTTCCGCAGTGCGGCCTCGACGTCCTTCGGCAGGCCGGTGGCGCACGAGCGTATGAGGTTCGCGAGCGCCTTCACTTCAGCCTGTTCTTCCATCCGGCCCCCCTCCTGGCGCCAGTCCGGGGCGCGTCCGGCTCGAGCATCCTGAGCGCTTCCGGGTTCAGAACCGCCGCGAGCCTTCGGGCCTCGTCCACCATCTCGCGGGTGTGGCGTTCGACGTCCTTCGGATCCACCGTCAGCCTTGCGACGCCGCTCTTCATGGCGGCGATTGCGACTGCCGACGCGACGGCCGGCGCCACCCTCGGGTCGAGCGGCGCGGGAATCACCTTTCCTTCCGCAAGCTCCTCCTCGGAGACGAGCCCTGCCAGGGCGTACGCCGCGGCGAGCTTCATCTCGTGGTTGATGTCCCTCGCCCTGGTGTCGAGCGCCCCCCGGAATATGCCAGGGAAGCCGAGGACGTTGTTAACCTGGTTCGGGTAGTCTGAGCGGCCGGTCGCAACGACCATCGCCCCCGCGGCCTTCGCCTTCTCGGGCATTATCTCCGGCACGGGATTCGCGCAGGCGAATACGATGGCGCGGTCCGCCATGGACCGCACCATGTCTTCGGAAACGACGTTGCCGGCGGACATGCCCGCGAATATGTCCGCCCCCTTCATCGCGTCCGCGAGCGTCCCACGTATGTCCTCCCTGTTCGTGACCTTGGCTATCTCGTCCTTGTAGGGGTTCATCCCCTCAGTGCGGCCCTCGTAGATGGTCCCCTTGGTGTCGCAGAGTATCACGTCCCTGACGCCGGCCGCCATGTAGAATTTGGCGCAGGCCATCCCGGCCGCCCCGGCGCCGTTGAAGACTATCCTGACGTCCGATATCCTCTTGCCGACGACGGAGAGCGAATTTATGAGGCCGGCGAGAGTCACGACGGCAGTCCCGTGCTGGTCGTCGTGGAACACCGGCACGCCCATCGCCTCCTTCAGCCGCCGCTCCACTTCGAAGCAGCGTGGTGCGCTGATGTCCTCGAGGTTGACGCCGCCTATCCCGGGCTCTATCGCCTTCACGGCCTCGACTATCCTGTCCGGGTCCTTGGTGTTCAGGCAGAGGGGGAAAGAGTCGACGCCGGACAGCATGCGGAAGAGTATGGATTTGCCTTCCATCACGGGCAGGCCCGCCGCCGGCCCGATATCGCCGAGCCCGAGGACGGCTGTGCCGTCCGTCACGACCGCGACCGTGTTGCCCTTCCCGGTGAACTCGTAGACCCGGTCCGGGTCCCGCTGTATCGCAAGGCACGGCTTCGCTACCCCGGGCGTGTAAGCCAGAGAGAGGTCCTCCCTGCCGCGGAAAGGCCGCGTCATCACGGTCGCAAGCTTCCCGGGGCCCTGCAGGCCCCGCCGGCGGTGGTAGACGAGCGCCGGGTCGTCCTCAGGTATCATTTCGTTGTCGGACATGGAAAAAAATGGGTAGCGCAGGGATAAATATGCAGAACCGTATTCTCTAAGCGGTGAACACGTTCGGCAGGCTCTTCAGGGCGACGACGTTCGGGGAGAGCCACGGCGCCGCCGTAGGCTGCGTCGTGGACGGGTGCCCTAGCGGCCTTGAGCTCGCGGTCGAGGACGTGCAGAGGGCGTTGGACAGGAGGCGTCCCGGCCAGAGCGAGCTCACCACCCGGAGGTCGGAGGCCGACAAAGCCGAGGTTTTGTCGGGCGTCTTCGAGGGCAGGACGCTCGGGACGCCGATAGCTGTCGTCGTCAGGAACACCGATGCGGACTCTAGCAGGTACCGCGACATCATGAGTAAGCCGAGGCCGGGCCACGCCGACTACGCGTGGAGGATGAAGTACGGCCACGTGGACTGGCGCGGCGGCGGCAGAAGCTCCGCGAGGGAGACCGTAGGCCGGGTCGCGGCGGGAGCCGTCGCGGCGAAGCTCCTCATGAGCCACGGGATAGATGTCGTGGCATACGCCAAGCAGATAGGCGCCGCGAAGTCGAAGGAGTCGCTGGACGCCCCGGTCAAGGGCATAAGGGACCTCATCGACGCGAACAAGGCTAGGGCTCTCAGCATGGAGGACTCGGCCAGGATGGAGGCCGAGGTCAGGGAGGCTGTGAGGGGCGGCGACTCGCTCGGTGGCGTCGTCGAGTGCGCGGCATACAACCTGCCCGCCGGGCTCGGGGAGCCGGTGTTCGGGAAGCTGACCGCTGACATCGCCGGCGCACTGATGTCCATCCCGGCCGCCAGGGGGGTGGAGTTCGGCATCGGGTTCGAAGCCGCCTCGATGAGGGGCAGCGCCGTCAACGACGAGTTCTGCTATGAGGGGGGGGCCGTCAGGACGAGGAGCAACAACAGCGGCGGAATCCAGGGCGGAATCTCCAACGGCATGCCGGTCTTTGTGAGGGTGGCCTTCAAGCCGACGGCGTCCATAAGGAGGAGGCAGAGGACGGTGGACCTGAACGCCGGCAGGAATGCGTACATAGAAATCGAGGGCAGGCACGACCCCTGCATCATCCCGAGGGCGGTGCCGGTGGTTGAGGCGATGATGAGCCTCGTCCTTGCAGACCACATGCTGCTGGCGGGGCACATAGCAAGAAGGCTGAAGTAAAACGCCGCCTGCGCAGGATGAAACGCGGACAGGCTGTTGAATCAGCCGGCCAACAGGCAGCCACAGGGGGCTGTGCCCGTCCATCAGAATCCTAGGTGGCCTCGAGCTCCCGCTTTAATTTCGCCAGCTCCTCGTGGTTCCTCGGGTTCCTCTTCAGGGGGTCCACCCGGACCTTCTCCTCGAGCTCCTCTATCCTCGCCTTCAGCTTCGCCCTCGCCTTCGAAAGGTCCTTCTTGCTCATGCCCATTGTTTCACCGTGTTTACTTCGATGTGCCGGAGAGTATTATCTTGCCCGAACTGTATTTGTCCGCGGTGTTCACGCCCATATCGCCGACGGACAACCCGTATCCTATCTGGAGTTCGACCTCGTATTTTCCGCTGACAGATATATGCTCGCACGGCGTCACGCCCCCAGCCCCGTCCTGGGTCATTGTGAGCACCCTGAAAGACTCGTCCTTGGAGACCATGCTGTCCTGGACGGATGTGCACAGCGCCCATACGCCGCCCGTCACCGTGAAACAGTTGTTAGGGCCGAAAATCGACTGGGGCATCACCACGACGTTGGGCTCGATAAGGACCTCCTGGAAGTCGCAGGTCCCGCTGTTGACCTCGGCGATGATGTCGGTTATCCTGACTGCTGCGCCGCCCGCGTTCACGAACTGCACCATGAAGCCGTTGTAGTCCGCCGCTCCGTCGTTCCAAACATGGTCCCGTATCTGCGCGGTCGGCAGGAAAGGCATAAGCTCCATGAAGCCGGAGGATGTCGGCGAAGCCACGGGATTCCAGTTCAGTATCCCGAAGGAGTACATGGCTATCCCCACCACGATTACGACGAGTACGGCCCAGCCGTATGAGCCCATGTACTCCATGCCGCCTTGGCCGCGCCTCCCGAACACCATGAGATAAATGGGGAATTCGGGTAAATAATATGCTGTTTTAAGTTAGGCGGACGATTGTATAGTGTATGGACTGGAAGATTATCCTGGCAGTGTGCGTTGTCTTGACTTTCGGGGCCGCCCTCTTCCTTTCAGGCGGCGGGGCCGAGCCGAAGGAGACCGTGAGGGTCTCTGGCGCGTGGGCCCTGTATCCCCTGATGGTGAAGTGGGCTGACGAGTACCAGAAGGCGAACCCCGGCGTGAGCATCGAAGTCAACGCCGGCGGCGCGGGCAAGGGGATGGCGGACGCGCTCGGCGGCCTCGTGGACATCGGGATGGTGTCGAGGGACATCGACGAGTCCGAGACCGGCAAGGGCGCCTACCCCATCGCGGTCGCCAAGGACGCAGTCCTCCCGACCATGAACCGGGGCAACCCCGTGGCGGCGGACATCGCCAGGCGCGGCGTAAAGGCTGAGGAGTTCAAGGGCGTGTTCGTCACCGGCGGCGTCGCCGAATGGGGTATGCTCTCCGGCAGGCCGGACGTGAAGGACAGGATTTCAGTCTATGTGCGCTCGGATTCATGCGGCGCCGCGGAGGTCTGGGGTAAATACCTCGGCGTCAAGCAGGAGGACCTGGTGGGCGTCGGGGTCAACGCCGACCCGGGCATCGCCGAGGCGGTGTCAAGGGACGTCAGGGGGATGGGATTCAACAACCTCAACTTCGCCTACGACGACAGGACCGGGAAGCCGGTGGGCAATCTGATGATAGTGCCCCTGGACCTGGATTCCGACGGAGTCGTCTCGGCTGACGAGGACTTCTACTCGGACAAGGCGGACGTCGTCAAGGCCATAGCCGACGGGGTGTTTCCGTCCCCGCCGGCCCGGGACCTGTACATCGTCACCCTCGGGAAACCTGAGGGGGCGACCCGGGACTTCATCGCGTGGATTCTGACGGGGGGGCAAAGCCATGTCCTGCCGGCCGGATACATACCGCTGAAGGGCGACGCCATAGCCGCCGAGGCGGAGAAGCTCAGATGAGGAAGAGGAGCATACTGGTCGACAGGGCCGCCGGGGCGGCCACCCGGATATTCGCGCTGGCCGCCGTGAGCATACTGGCTTTGATAACGCTCGGCCTCCTCCTGAAGTCCGGGCTCATACTCTCCCTGGAGACGCCGTCCCAGCTCCTCTTCTCGTCCGAGTGGAAGCCGTCCAGGGGGGTCTTCGGGTTCTACCCTTTCATCACAGGCACGCTCCTCGTGACCCTCGTCACAATGTTGTTCTCCGTGCCCCTCTGCCTGATGAGCGCGATATACCTCGCGGAGTATGCCGGCGGCAGGTTCCGCTCCCTGGTGAAGTCCGGCATCGACACGCTAGCCGGCATACCGTCGGTCATCTTCGGCCTCTGGGGAGTGCTGTTCATCGTGCCGTTCGTGAGGGACTACCTCGCGCCCGCGTTCGGGTACGAAACGTCTGGCTACTGCATACTGAGCGGGGCGCTGGTCTTGTCGGTGATGGTCGTGCCGATAATGCTCTCCATAATGGAGGAGATAATAGCGTCCGTCCCGCAGGACCTCAGGGAGGCGTCCTTCGCCCTGGGGGCCACGAGATTGCAGACCGTCGGGAGGGTTGTGCTCCGGAAGGCATCGCCGGGAATCATGTCCGCAGTCATACTCGGCTTCAGCCGCGCCTTCGGGGAGACGATGGCGGTCCTCATGGTGGTGGGCAACGTCGCGATGCACGCGACGAGCCCTTTCGACCCGGTCTACCCGCTAACCGCGCTGATAGCCAACAACTACGGGGAGATGATGTCGATTCCCGACTTCGAGTCCGCGATGATGTTCGCGGCGCTCCTGCTCCTCGTCATAGTCGTCGCGTTCGACGCGGTAGGAAGGGCATTGCTCATGAGGATGAAGGCGGAGGCGTACTGATGGAGTGGAGGAGGCTCAATGAGGAGGCGTTCAAGGCCGCGGGGCTCCTGTCCGTGAGCCTGGTCCTCCTATGCCTCCTGGCGATGATTGCCGCCGTCCTCCTGAAGGGCCTGCCCGCGCTCAGCGTCGAGATGGTGACTGAGACCCCGAGGAGCGGGTTCTACCTGGGCGGCGGGGGAGGGGTCCTGAACGCGATAGTCGGCTCGATATACCTGGCGGCCGGGGGGACGGCCCTCGCCTTCGTGATGAGCCTGCCGACCGCGCTTTTCCTCCAGAGGGAATACAGCGGGGGCGGCAGGTGGGCGGAGGCTGTGAGGCTCGTCCTGGACATACTATGGGGGGTGCCGTCCATAGTCTACGGCGCCTTCGGCTTCATCATCATGCTTTCCGTCGGCCTGAGGGCTTCGCTCCTCGGGGGCATAATATCGCTCGCCTTCGTCGTCTTCCCCATCATGACGCGCTCCATAGACGAGATACTGCAGACCGTGCCGCAGGAGCTGAAGGAGGTGTCGTATGCCGTGGGCGCCACGAGGTTCGAGACCACCTGGTCGGTGACGCTCAGGCAGGCGGCGCCCGGGATATTGACGGGCGTCATCATCGCGTTCGGCCGGGGGATAGGCGACGCCGCATCCATCCTCTTCACCGCCGGATACACCGACAAGATTCCGACGTCCCTCATGGAGCCGGCCGCGTCCCTGCCCCTCGCCATATTCTTCCAGTTCGGAACCCCCTTCCAGGGGGTGCAGGAGAGGGCCTACGCCTCCGCCGTGATTTTATTGGCCGTCATACTAGTACTAACGTCAGCCGCGAGGATGCTCGGTAGGGCGTCGAGGAGGAACAGGGTAGTATGACCGGCGAGATAATACGGGTCGAAGGCCTCTCCGTCAGCGCGAGGGAGGGGGTGCTCCTGAAGGACATCAGCCTCGAGATACCTGAGCGGAAGATTGTGTGCGTAATAGGGCCCTCCGGCTCGGGCAAGACGATTTTCCTTCGCTGCTTCAACAGGTTCATAGACTTCAACGAGGGCCTGAAGGCGAGGGGGCGGATAATGTTTGAGGGGGAGAACATACTCGAGGACTCCGTGGACGTGACCGAGCTGAGGACGAAGGTGGGGATGATAACGCAGAAGCCCTCCCCGCTGCCGATGTCCATATACGACAACGTCGCATACGGCCCGAGGATACACGGCGAGGGCGACAAGGCCGTCCTGGACGGGTTAGTCAAAGAGAGCCTGGTAAACGCGGCGCTGTGGGACGAGCTCAAGAACAGGCTCGGGGAGCCGGCGGCGAGGCTGTCGATAGGCCAGCAGCAGCGGCTCAGCCTGGCGAGGCTCCTCGCCGTCAAGCCGAAGGTGCTCTTGTGCGACGAGGCGACGAGCGCGCTCGACCCCGTGTCGTCGAGGAAGATAGAGGACCAGATTATGAGGCTCGGCCGCGACTACACGATAATCATGAGCACCCACAACATACACCAGGCCAAGAGGCTCGCAGACCACGTCATATACCTGTACCTTGGCAGCCTCATCGAGCACGGCCCCGCCAAGGAGCTCTTCCACAACCCTAAGCACGAGAGGACGAAGGCGTACATCAAGGGCGAATACTACGAGGACTACACCGTCGACCGGGAACTGGACCTCAGGGAATACGGCACCCCCGTCGACTTCCTGAAGGTGAAGGAGGCCATCGACGGCCTCCGCATAGAGCAGGTCCTGAGGGTGGTCGTCAACACCAGGGAGGCGCTCAAGGACATACCCCGCGGCCTGGAGACCGACGGCCACAAGATAATACACAGGAGGCAGCTCTCCGAGCACGACTGGGAGATAGTCGTCAGGAAAAGCGAGTGAAACGCTTCAGGGGCGGCATCGACGTCTCGGCTGGATTCTTCGCGCCCTTGTCCGACAGTAGCTCATGCCGCAGGCAGTAGGCCTCGGCAAGCATGAGGACGCTATCCTTGCCCCTGACCTCCCTTATGCGCCCTTCGAAGAGGGCCTTGTCATCCACGGTAATCTCCTCCCTGATGCCAAGCCCCCTCAGCCAGTAGTGCATCCTCAGGACGCCCCAGCCGCGGAGGTTAAGCCGCGCATCCTCGAGCGCGGACAGCATCTTCTCCCGGTCGGCGTCAGTGGCCTCCTCCTTGAGGCCTAGCGCATGGAACTGGTAGAGCGTCTGCGCGAGGCCGTATCCGTCGCGTTTCCTGTCATCGTCGAACGTGTTCCTCATTCTCTCCTCGTCGGTGGTGAATACGGGGGCTTTCCTGCCGATGGCCTTCATCTGTAGGTAGAAGTCGCCTACGGCGTGGGTGGTCCACGGCTTCCCTCCTCCGTACCTGACCTCGTGATGCTCCTTCCGCGCCAGCTCCTCGTCCGCCGTGGTGACCACGGTCGGTATGCCAAGACGGAGGGCATAGTAGTGGAGCCTGATGACGTTCCATCCGTCCTTCGCCCCCCGGTAGTCCGCTATCCCCTTGAGGATGGCGTCCTCCACGTCCCGCGGGACCGCCAGGTCCGGCCTATCCGCGGGCGGAGACAGGAGAGGCTGCTCCTTGAGCTGCGCGATTCTGACCGTCATCGCGTGAACCTCTTCAGGGGCGGCATATCGTTTGCTGGGCGGGTTTCGCCGGCCTCCCTGGCAAGCTCCGACACCATGCACGCAAGCTCCAATCCAGGCGCGGAAACGAACCTGGACTCCTCTTCGAGGCGCTTGCGCATCAGGGCCCAGTCCTGCATTTTGATTTCCTGTTTGAAGCCGAGCTTCATGAGGTAGTAGTGCTGGGCGGCCACACCGAGGCCGTCGCCGTTTAGTCGGTATTGGCCTACCGCGTCGACCATTGTCTTTCTGTCGGCGGGCGTAATCTCCACGCCGACTCCGATGCCGTGCATGCGGTAGTGGAGCTCCGCTACCCTCAGGCCCGTCTTGTTTGCGCGGTAGCGGTCCAAATCCGCGCACAAGAGCCGCGTATCATCTTGGGTTATCTCCTGGGGCCGGCCTAAAGCATTCATGGAAAAGAGGAGGGATGCGGTGAGGAGGGCGTTGCCGTCCTTCCGATGCTTGGCGAGCGCCTCCGCCATAGTCCCCCACTGGCTTTCCGGAACCTCCAGGCGGCGGCCCAATCCCGCCAGGGCGACGTGGCATTCGCCCAGGTTGGCGCAGTCGAGCCCCCCGCGCAACACCATTTCCGCGAAGGATGCTATACTACCCTCCGGGACCGTGGTCCAGCCGAATTCAGACGCCGGAAGCGGCGGCTCAAGGAGAGGCGGGGGCTTCAATTCGCGCAGGCTCATCGGTAAAGTATCCGGCGGCGCAGGATTATAAGCGTTTTAAGAGGCGGGAGCGTATATTTACGGTGGCCTTTGATTTCCGCGCCCTGAAGGCGCAGATGAAGCCGGAGTTCCACAGGAACTTCCGGAAGTACTATCCGGCCGAGTCCCTGGAGGGCGTCGGGTTCAGCCGGCGCGTCTGCGGCAAATGCGGCCGCGGATTCTGGAGCTCCGTGGAGCGGGAGTTCTGCGACGAGCCGGCGTGCTCGGGAGGCTACAGGTTCATCGGGGAGAAGCTGACGAGGAAGAGGTTCGAGTACAAGGAGGCTTGGGACGAGTACGTGAAGGTCTTCGGCAAATGGGGCTACGTGCCCATCAACAGGTACCCGGTCGTCTGCCGCTGGTACGAGGACCTGTACTTCGTGAACGCGGGCATCAACGACTTCCAGCCTTACGTCGTCGCAGGGGAGGTGGAGCCGCCCGCGCCCGCGGTCCTTGAGCCGCAGTTCTGCCTCAGGTTCCAGGACATCGACTCCGTCGGCGTCACCGGCCGCCACTACAGCGGGTTCGTCATGGTCGGCCAGCACACCTTCAACACGCCGGAACGGCACGTCTACTTCAAGGACGAGGGCATACTCCAGATGCACGAGTTCCTCACAACCGGCCTCGGAATCAAGGCCGGCGACATATGCTACCACGAGGACGTGTGGGCCGGCGGCGGCAACTACGGCCCGAGCATGGAGTTCTTCAGCCGCGGCCTCGAGCTCGGCAACCAGGTGTACATGCAGTACCAGGTGCTTCCGGACGGGAGCTCCCGGGAGCTTCGTACCCGGGTCATCGACATGGGCGCGGGCCTGGAGCGCTGGAGCTGGTTCAGCCAGGGCAGCCCGATGAGCTACGACAGCACGTTCCCGAAGGTGATGGAATACATGTACCGGGCGAGCGGCGTCAAGCCAGACCGGAAGTTCATGGCGAAGTTCGGCCACTACGCGGGCCTCCTCAACATCGACGACGTCGACGACATAGGGTCGGTGTGGGGCTCCATAGCGAAGGAGCTGGGTCTCACGCCCCCCGAGCTCAGGGAGAGGGTGTTCAGGATGCGGGCGCTCTACGCGATAGCGGACCACGCCCGGAGCCTGCTCGTCGCGATACACGACGGGGCGCTCCCCTCCAACGTCGGCGGCGGATACAACCTGAGGACGCTCCTGAGGAGGTGCTGGAGCCTGAACGAGGAGTTCGGCCTCAACATAGAGCTGGAGAAGGTGTTCGAGGAGCACATAGGGGAGTTCGGGAGGTGGTACACGGACTTGAAGGAGACCGGCAGCCTCTACGACATCGTGGCCGTGGAGAGGCAGCGTTACGTCGAAGGCCAGGAGAAGGGCAGGAGGCTCCTCGCGAAGGAGAAGTCGATGACGGTGGAGAAGATGGTGGAGCTCTACGACAGCCACGGCATATCGCCTGACCTCGTCGGGAAACTCACCGGTGCCCCGGTGCCCGACAACTTCTACCGCCTCGTGGAGGAGCGACATGAGAAGGCGGCGCAAGAGGATGAGGCCAAGGCCGGGTTCAGCCCCCCGGAGGGGATTGCGGACACGGTACTCGCCTACTACGAGGACCAGGGGAGGCTCGACTTCGAGGCGAAAGTCCTTTACGCGTCCGACGGCAGGGTCATACTGGACAGAACTTATTTCTACCCGGAGGGAGGGGGCCAGGAGTCGGACTACGGCAGAATCGGCGGCTCCAAGGTCACCTATGTGGAGAAGGCGGGGAGGGTCGTCGTCCACACGGTAGATAAAATCGCGCACCTTAAGCCCGGGCAGACGGTCGAGTGCATGCTCGACGACAAACGAAGGTTCCAGCTGATGCAGCACCACACCGCCACCCACATCGTGAACGCGGCGGCGAGGGAGACGCTCGGCCCCCACGTATGGCAGGCGGGCGCCCACAAGAGCGAGGAGTCGTCCAGGCTCGACATCACCCACTATAAGAGCGTGTCGCAGGAGGAGCTGAAGCGGATAGAGGACACGGCCAACGTGACGGTCGCGGAGGCCCGCCCCGTCGAAGTCAAGTGGATGAAGCGGAACGAGGCCGAGGGGAAGTACGGGATGAGATTGTACCAGGGCGGCGCGGTCCCGGGCACAAGTATCAGGATAGTCAGCATCCCGGGCATCGACACGGAAGCCTGCGGCGGAACCCACCTCGGGAACACCAGGGAGGCGGGCAGGATAAGGATGCTGTCCGCGAAGAGAATACAGGACGGCGTCGTCAGGCTCGAGTTCACGGCAGGCGCCGCATCCGAGAAGGACGAGGGGAAGGAGGAGGAAATGTACTCTGCGACGTCGGCCAAGATGAAGGTCGCGGCCCCATTCAAGGGCGGCGCAGTCGCCGAGGCGGCTCAGGTTTTCCGCGTCCAGCCGGAGCAGCTGCCGCAGACCGCCGAGCGGTTTATGCTGGAGTGCGACCAGGACGCCATTACAATAAAGTCCCTCGGGGGCGCGCCAGCGGCCTACAAACCAGGCGGCGGCTTAGTCGAGTCTGCAAACTCCCTGTTCGACGCCTGGAGGCAGAACAGGAAGGCGTTGGAGAGGCTCCAGGCAGGCTCACAGGACATGCTCCTTAAGGATATTGGTGAAAGGTTCGCATCATCAGACACAGTAAAGCATGTGACCCATGGCCTGCCGGTGAAGGCGTTGAGCGATGCGGCCTTGAAGGCCGTTTCTAAGCCCGGGAGGTTACTGGTACTGCTCAACATAGGAGGCGACAGGGTCAACGTCGTCGTCGCCTCAAGCGGCGGCATGGATGCAGGCGACGTTTGTAAGCGGTTGTGTGCGGCGCTCGGCGGCGGGGGCGGCGGGAAGCCTGCGCTGGCGATGGGCGGCGGGAACGGCAAGGACGCCGAAAGGATTCTCCAAGAGTTTCAGCCGTGAAGGGCTCAGTTGATGTTCCTGCTCAGGCCCCGGACTACGCGGACGACCTCGACCGGTTCCACGGGCTTCCTGATGAACGCGTCCAGCCTTAGCATCCTCCGCTCCGCGACGCCGACCTGACGCTCCGCCAGGAGCGCGACCTTCAGTCCCTTCGTCAGGTCGTACTGGTAGGCTTCCGCTATCAGCTCGCTGCCGGGCGTGCCTGGCAGCTCCTCCTGTACGAGGATTATGTGGGGCTGCGGCTCCGCGAACAGCCGCTCCAGGGCCTTCGGCCTCGAATCCGCGGCTTCCACGTTGTAGCCGGCCTCCATCAGGCTCTTCCTGACATGCCGCCTGAAGTCGTCTTCGGCGTGGACGAGGAGGACGCTCTGCCTGTTGCCCATGGCGCGCTCAAGCTCGGGCCTCTCGCGAGTCGTCGTGGTGTGAACGTCGATGTCGAACCTTACCGGGGCCAGCTCCCTCACGGGTATGGCCTCGACTGCGGGGAACATGTCCTTCGGCGGCAGGTTCCTGCGCCTCATCGTTTCAGCCTCGCTGCTAGCCCCCCGCTTCCGCGGACGACCTGTATCCTGTCCTCCTTCAGGAGCCACCCCACCGCCGCGTGGAGTATGACCGGCCTGCCCCCGTCCTCCCTGAGGCTTCTGAGGGGGACGTCTCCCGCGGATTCGAGGGCCTTCGCGAGCTCCTCTGCCTTCCGCGCCACCTCGGCCCGCACATCGGAGTCCGCGGCATCAGTCATCACGCTCCTGGCCTGCATCCTCGCGGCACGGCGGGCGAGGCCGAGCCCGGGTATCCCCATGCCTATCCTACTGAACATGGAATCCCTCAGCCTTCCTCAGAAGCTCTATGTTCTCCCTCATCTTCCGCCACTTCCAGTAGCCGGTCCAGTACGTAGCCTCGTCGCGGGAGCCCTCCGCCAGGAGTATGTAAGTATTCCCGGGCTTGTGCCTGCCGGTCCTGCCCTCACGCTGTATGAGCCTGCGCTCGTCCGCGACCGGCTCGAAGAATATGACCGCCGCCACCTCCGGGACGTCGAGGCCCTCCTCGCCGATGCTGGTGGACACGAGGGCCTTGAACTCGCCGCGCTTGAAGCGCTCTAGCGTGTCCTTCTGCGCCGTTTGTGTCATGCCGCCCTCGCCCTGCCCGATGAACTTCTCCGCCTCCACGCCTCTGCCCCTGAGGTGGTCGACGATTTGGTCGACGGTGTCCCTGTACTCGGCGAACACTATCACCCGCCCCTCCTGCCCCTTCGCAAGCTCCGCCGCCTTCTCGAGCTTCGGGGTCGGCCTGTTCTCCGAGAGGAGGCCGTCCATGAGTTTGATTGCGTCCCTTACCCGCTTGTCCTTCATTATCCTCATCGAAGCCTTGCTGCCGTCGCCGCCAAGCTCCCGTATGTATTCGCGGGTAGTGTATATCCCGTATCCCGGGAGCACCTTCACAGCGTGGCCGAGCTTCATCGCCTCAGCCTCCAGGGACTTCGCCTTCAGAAGCTCCCCCTTCTCGTCCGTGTATCTGCCGCCGGCCCGCGTTATTGCGGCGTCAAGGTCCGCGCCGACCGCGAGGAGGCCCATCTGCTTCACGTCCTGAAGCGGCGTCTCGAGGAGTTTCCTGGCGGCTTCGCTCCCCCTCCTGAAGTCCCTAAGCTCCGGGTCCTTCAGCTGCCGCCTCAGGTTGACGAGCGACGCCCGGTACGCGTCGCCTATGAGCCTTTCCACCTCGCCCGCCTCCTCCCGCTTCACGGTGACGAGGTTCCGCTTGGTGTACTGGACGTAGGGTGCGACGTCATCGTCGTCCCTCGTCCTGATTTCGATGTGCTTCGCCTCCACCTTCAGGGCCCTGCACACCGACTCTATCCTCCCGGCGCCCGAGCCCGGCGACGCGGTGAGGCCTATCAGCCTCCCGTCGAACGCCCCTGCGAGGTCGACGTACGGGTAGTCCTTCGTGGCCCGGTGGACTTCGTCCACGACCATCAGAGAAACGTCGCGGAGACTGATTCTCCCGCTCCTCACGTCGTTGAGCACCGTCTGCGGGGTCGCGGAGACTATGTCCGATTCCGACCATGTCTTCTCGCGCCCCTCTGGCGCCGACTCCCCGGTATACACCCCCGTCTTCTTCCCCTTGAAGAGGCCGCCGAACTCGAGGGCATGCTGTTCCGCTAGCGGCTTCGTCGGCGCGAGTATGAGTATCTTCTTCCCCGGATTGTCCTGCATCGTCTTCGCCGCCGCGAGCACCGCAATCCTGGTCTTACCGAGACCCGTTGGCGCGATGACGAGGGTGTTGTGGGCCGCCGCCTCCGACGCTATGTCGACCTGGTATCTCCGGTACTCGAATTCCTCAAGGAGCGGATGCCTCAGGAGGAGCATGCCGTCGCCCGCCGCCACGTCCGCGCCGAGGGCCTCCACAGACGCTCGGTTTATCTCCAGCTTCCCGGCAGCCGGCTCCCGCACGTCCATGTTGAAGAGCGTCATCTGCTCCACGGGGCCTAGAGGCCGCACCGGCGCCGCCGGCGGCTTCAGGTCGGGCAGGGGCGGAGGCTCCGCCGGCTTCTCCAACTGGGTGAAGAGGCCGAGTTCCGGATGGTCCTTCGGGGTCCTTCTCCTGGCGGCTGCCATGGTAGATAACGAGAAATCCAGGGTAAAAAGCTACTCGGAGGCTCCGGGTCGCGCGTTTTCGGCCGGCGCCGTCTCGACTCCGCGCTGCGTGATTATGAATGGCAGGGTCTTCCCCTCCGGCAGGCTCATGTGCCGCCTTAGGGTGGCGATGCGGCCGCCGTCCTGTCCGCGGCCTAGCTCCACGATGTTCTTGGTGAAGTATTCGCTTATCTGGCCGCCGATGGGGCGGATGATGTTGGTGTCGAATTCACTGTACACCTGGTTCGTCAGGAGCACGGGTATCCCGTACCTGCGCGATATCCTCAGAAGCTGCGCGAGCATCCGGCCGAGCATCCTCACGTCCTTGTCCTCCTCCATCCGGTAGAGCATGGCTATGCTGTCTACGACGACAAGAGACACCTTCACGCCCGCCATCGCCTCGTCCAGCTTCGCGACCGCCGCCTTCTGCTCCTCGAACGTCGTGGGCTGCAGGAGCATCATGTTGCCGAGGACCTCGGGAAACCGCTCAGCAGCCATCTGCCTGAGCCGCTCGACGCTGAAGCCGCCCTCCGGGTCCACGTACACGACCTTCCCCTGGCCGAGCGCGTTCACGGAGGCGAGCAAGGCGAGGTTGGTCTTCCCCGACGCTGGCGGACCGTACACCTGCGTCACGACGCCCTCCATGAGGCCGCCCCCGAGGAGCCCGTCGAATCCGTTGTTGAACTTCAGCATGCCGCACCCGTTGACGAGGGTAATATATTGCCTGACGCCTTATAACACCCCGAAACGGTCGTGGTTGCCGTCGAATGACGGGTTGGCTCGCGCCCTCACGAGCCGTACTTTCGGAATAGTTCGACACACAGTTCCTCCAGCTCCCTGTCGCCGGTGGCCGCCTTCTGGAAGTATTCCCTGATGAGGTCTTCGCTAAGCTGGGCGCGCTCGAGCCTGACTTCGGAATCGGACGTCTTGGGGGCGACGTTCACCTCGAGCACCGTCCTGTCGCCCATGCATGCGTCCCAGTCCCTTCTGACGTCCATGGCGTCGCCGCGTATGTCGGCTGACACGTCAATCCTCAGGAGCTTCGCGCCGTCGGATTCGACGGTCCTGAGTATGAGGGCGTTGAGCTCCTCCGGGGCCCCCTCGAACTCAAGGCGCCTGTACGACATGGGGGCGGAGTCAACGGGCACGTACTCGGGCTCCCTGAAGTCGTCGCCCCTGAAGAACATGAACCCTGTCGGGTTCCCGGCCTCGTTGAAGCTGACGCGCTCGGTGGAGCCGCAGTAGTACGCGGGTGCTATGTCCGAGACCTCCGTTATCTCCTGGTGCTTGTGGACGTGCCCGGACATGACGAGGTCGTGCTTCTCCGCCGCCCGCCGCAGTGAGGGGAGCGACAGCTCGTAGGGGCTCAGGTACCTCTCGACCGCCTGGTGGAGGCATAGTATGTTCACGTCGCCTCCCGGCCGCTCGGCGACGGCCTTCAGCTTCTCCTGCGCCGACTCCCTCTGGCGGGTGTACTCGAAGCCGCGGAAGCGGTAGCTCCTGCCGCCTATGTCGACGGCGGCCTCCGGGTTCTCGGCGGACAAAACGTGTATCGCCGGGTGGAGGTCGCCGTATATCGGCGCGTACGTGGTGCCTAAGTGCCCCTCTATCTCGTGGTTGCCTATGCACACGATTACCGGACAGCGGTCGGCGGCCCCCATCAGCCTCCTGATGACGGTCCGGAGGCTCACGGGGTCTGGCTTGGCGTGGTGCACCAGGTCCCCGAGGAATACCACGGCGTCCGGGCCCATGGAGAGCGCCTTCGACACCGCGTCCTCGAAAGCGGCCGCGTAGTCCCTGAGCCTCTGCGCCTTCCCCCTGTGCCGGAAGCCGAGGTGGCAGTCGCCTATGAACGCTATGTTCGCCATCACTTGGATTCGAGTTCCGCGTCGAACGAGAGGCCGCCGGACAGCTTAACCACGACGTTGAACGCTATGGACGCGATGGCGCCCATGACGAAGCCGACTATCGTGTATATTATCACGAACACGACCGCCCCGAATACGAAGCTTGCCAGGCCCACGCCTGCGCCGAGGATGGTGCCGAGGAGGGCGTCGCTGCCGCCCAAGCCGATGCCTAGTATCATCGAGAACAGCATCATCGCGGCGAACACGGCCCCCCACACGAGGAGGAAGAGGATGCTGAAGACGAAGCAGAAGACAGACGCGAACTTCGCAGTAGACCATATCCCGAGATGCTTGACCTTCACAGTAGACCTAGACATAAAAAATCACCGTTATAATTCATGTACGGGCTAGATATAAGCATGTGGCGGCTCCCTCACGTGCCTTCGGCCGACGACCTCATAGACAACGCCTTCAAGGCGGGCTCCAAGGACGGGAGGAAGGCGAGGGCGATGGGCCCGAAGAAGCCGGAGAAGCTCCTGACCGGCGAGATACGGCGGGTAGAGACCGCGGCCGCAGTCCTTGAGGGGGACCTCAACGCCGTCGTCAAGTACTTCCCCCGGTACGAGGAGATGAGCGAGTTCCACCGGAGCCTCCTTGACCTTCGGGTGAACCGCGACAGGTACAAGAAGAGCCTCGCCACCGTGAAATGGTGCAGCGAGAGGATTTCGTTCCTCAGGAACAAGACGCTCAGGAAGCTGAAGACGCAGAAGGACACGGAGGAGAGCCGCGCATTCCTCGGGAGGGCGAGCTCCTTCGTGAAGCGCATCAGGCCGGAACTTAGTTTCCTGCAGGAGGCGAAGGTGCTGATATCGTCGTTCCCGCTCCTGAGGGACGTGCCGACGCTCGTCGTCGCGGGAATCCCGAACGCCGGGAAGAGCACGTTCGTCAAGGCGCTCACCGGCTCCAACGTGAAGGTAGCGCCCTACCCGTTCACGACCACGGAGATACTCGTCGGCTACAGGGTCCACAGGTACATGGAATACCAGATAATCGACTCCCCGGGGATACTCGACCGCCCGATGGGCGAGCGCAACCACGTGGAACTGCAGGCCGTCCTCGCCCTCAGGTACCTGGCCGACGTCGTGCTGTTCATCATCGACCCGGAGCAGTACCTGAAGCCTCAGCTGAACCTGATGGAGGAGATAAGGGAGGGATTCGGCCTCCAGGTGGTGACCGCCGCCAACGACAAGGGCTCCGGGACCCCGGAGGAGTACGAGCCCTTCAACGCCACCCGCCCCGAGGACTGCGAGAGGATATTCAAGCGGTGCTTCAGTCTCAAGTAGCGCTTTTATCCGCTGAAACCCCGGTCAGTAAACGACATGACGGTCTCTCGGTGAGGGCGGGGCGGTTCCGCCGGAGGATGTCCCGGCGATGTGGGGGCCGTTGATTCGGCGAGGGCGGCCGGGGACGGCTGCCTTCTGGATTTGATGCATTTCCTGTGGCGGCAGCTTTTTGTGGATGCGCCCGTGGGGGCGGATGTTCCTCCGCTTCGGAGATTCGCAGGAGAAAGATAGTGGACATTGTTCAAAACACCTCAGGGTTTTTAAGATTATCCTGCCCGTAGTAGTATCGTGAAAGAGAGGGTCGCCCGGGGGGGGCCGACGCAATCCGGCGCTGAAACGTCCAGGCAGATGACTCCTTTGGATGCCTGTATAGCATATAACGTAGCCCACATCGAGGCGACGAAGGCGGCGCTGAGGTCCGACCCCGACATGAGGGGGTACCAAAGCATTGGCCCCGAGGACATTGACGTTGCCATCGCCAGAGGAGTCGTCAGGTCGCTGGTAACGGCCCGCGCTAAGGCGGGCGATTCCCCGGAATGCAGGAGGCTCGTGGACGCGGTGCCGATTAAGGCTGCCGATTTGCCAAAGATTCTCCCGCAGGCCGTCATCTCCACAACAAAGCGCTACAGGGAAGCGGGGGACAGAGCCATCGCCGAAAGCTGCCTCTTCGACAGGACGCCGGCCTTGGACGACAGGGCGGGCATACTCGCGATAATCTCCGCTAGCCGCGAGCCGGTCCCGGAACTGATGGAGTTCAGGACAGGACAGAAATAGCGACTCCGTTGGATTATATAAGGCGGCTAAGCATTAGATAACATGGACTCGACTAACAGGCAGGACTGTGCGGGAGCCTTGTTTTTTCCAATCGCCGTTGCGATTTTGGTGGCTCTAGCCTACGCCAACGGGAACGTCGATGCGACATACACCACCCCGACGTACACCATACCGCCAAGCTCATTCACTATACCCCAATGCGGTAACCCTCTTGACCAACAGTGCGTTTGGAGCTGCCCACAGGGCCAATTCTGCACATTCCAAGACCAGTGGCAGAACACCGGTGGATGCGCATGCAAAAACCCGTGCGGCATGCTACTTGCCCCACAATGCGACGGCTACTGCAGCGACCCTAGCCAGGTTTGCGTGAGTTATGGCTTAAGCTGCTACTGCACAAAGCCATGCTCCCCGACACTCAACCAATGGGGTGAGCCGACTGCGCAGTGCGAGGGCGCCTGCCCAGTGGACAAGCCAAGTTGTCGCTTCGTCTTGGTGGACCTTGAGCATGCCGCGTGCGCTTGTTTTCCGGACAGCTCCAGCAGCACCGTAACGACAACAACGGACACGCTACCGGAGACCTGAGCCGTCGGTTAGCCCGGGACTGACATCTACCCCCCAGGGGACAGGTCAGACAGCCGCTTGGCTTCGCGCGTTCTTAGCGCTCGTGCGCAGCGCCATGTGCATGAGGAGGCCTGCTAGAGTTATCGTCCCCGCGAATATCATCAGCGCGCCGAACCCCCACACATGGGTTACGGCCCCGGCTATGAGCGGGCCGATAATCTGCGCGAAGCTCCTGGCGCTCGAGAAGAGGCCGATGACCGCTGCCTTCTCCGGGTTCCGCTCGGTCAGGAGGCCCATGGCCCCGACGCTGAGAGCGCTCCAGGCTGCCGCTACCATGAGCTGCATCAGGAGGACGTGCAGGTAGTACGTCGGGAGGCCGTAGGCGTAGAATGCGGCTGCGGACAATGCCAGACCCCACGTGAACAGCCGCTCGCTGCCGTAGCGGTCGATGTGCTGCTTGAATAGGAATTGCCCGCCGGTGTTGAAGAAGTATATTATCCCTATCCAGAGGCTGGAGGCGCCGAGGTCGTAGAGGTAGAGGGGGAAGAAGGCCCATATGCTGAACGCGCCGATGTCCCGCAGGAGGAATGGGACGTAGACGTTGAGGTTCCGCCTGATTATCCCAAGAGGTATCAGAGGCACCCGGACGTGGTGCGATTTCACGTTCGGGAGCTTCAACGCCAAGGCGAAGCTGACGAGGAACATTATTGCGGAGAGTATGAAGACGTCCGCGTACGCCGCTATCGCGCCGGCCGCGAGGTTGCCGAGCCCCCAGCCGAGGCTCTCGTAGGACGTGAACTTCCCTAGCTTCTTGCCTGACTCGAGGCCGTATATGACGAGCGAGCTGTAGAACACGCCTATGCTGAACCCGCAGAGTGCGCGGATAAGAAGGAGCGACTCCTGGCTCTGGGAGAAGACCTGCAGCATGAACGTGAACGTCGACAGGAGCATGCCCGCCTTGATGAGCGCGAGCCGGCCCCGGTTGTCGCTGACCCATCCGAAGAGGTACATGGAGACGAGGGACATGAGCCCGTATATCGAGACGATGAGCCCGACCACCAGGTTGCTCGCGCCGAGCTCCTTTGCTATGACGGGTATGAACAGGACGCTCATCCCGGTGGACGCCGTGCTCAGGAAGAAGATGGCGTTCGCGCGCATGGGATACTTTATAAGCGCACGGAATTAAATCCATACATGGAGATATTGTTCGCGACGAGCAACCGGCACAAGGTCGCCGAGGCCAACAAGATAGGCCAGCTGCACATGGTATCGTTCTCTCAGATTAACGTCATGTACCCGGAGGTCCGCGCCGACTCCGTGAGGACCGTCGCCGAGGAGGGGGCGAGGCACGTCCACTCACAGATTAAGAGGCCGATAATAGTGGAGGACTCCGGCCTCTTCATCGACGCCCTGAACGGCTTCCCCGGCGCCTACAGCGCCTTCGCCTACGGGAAGATAGGCTGCGAGGGCATACTGAGGCTTATGGAGGGCATGCAGGACAGGAGGGCGAAGTTCGTCTCCGCGATAGCGTACAAGGGCGAGGAGGAGATGCTGTTCGAGGGCGTGGTGGACGGCTACATAACGTACGAGATGCGCGGCAGGGGCGGCTTCGGCTACGACCCGATATTCCAGCCGGCGGACGGGAAGAAGACGTTCGCAGAGGACGTGAAGCGCAAGCACGAGGTCAGCCACAGGGGGAAGGCGACGGAACTCCTCTGCCAGTGGCTCAAGTCGCGGTAGCGAAGTACGCAGTCATGTTAGACAGGGTTATTGAAGACACTTTCACGCGTACCGTGTCGTTGACCTTTGCGCCCGACGGCAGGGAGGCCGCGACGACGCCTCCCTCGGGCAGCTGGACAGGCGAGCCGGCGAGGACCAGCTCTTCCGGGAGACGGACGTACGCGGTAGTCGAATTATCCTCGGAGTCGAAACCGGTCACGACGGCGTCATATGCCTCCCCGGAGGGTATCTTCCTCTCCACGAAGCCGAGCGTGTCGGATGCGCCATCCCTCATGCGCTCAAGGAGTATTACCCTGACCCAGTCGCCCTCCGCGAGGCCCTCGCCCACGACGTTTAGGTTGCCGTACGGCGTCGCGCCCAGGTAGACGCCGTATGTCTGGTATCCGCCGGGCATCCTAATCCTCCGGGCCACCTCGGAGGACACGTCGCTGCCGTCGGTCTCAATGTGGAAGAACGCCTCGGTGGGGGCGCTCTCCAGGACTATGCTCCTGACGCCGGTGACGTTGCTCTCGAACACGTCCGCGATGTCCTGTTCGCTCATCCTCGACATCGCGCTCGGCTTCAGCTTGTACTGCCCGGTGGGGCCGATTATCTTCACCAGGGCGCTCCCCTGCCCGAGGCTGGCGGAGTCATACTGGACGACGTTCCATTTCGCGCGGACGTCGGCCCCGGCGGCCTGCGGCTCGTCGCGCTCTATGCCTGTGTAGAGGCCGGAGAATAGCATGACCACCCCGGTGATGACTATCAGGTACTTCATCCACTGCTTCGGCAGCCTTATCCCGAACCTAGCCTGCTTCCCGTTCTTTTTTGCCATATGCCTGCGAAAAGGGTATTTATAATAGGATGCGTTATTCTTAAAACCCAAGTAAAATGGATTTCATCAAAATAAACTACACGGGACGCGTTAAGGACGGCGTGGTGTTCGACACCACCCTCGAGGAGACCGCCAAGAAGGAGGGCATAGACAGGAAGGACAGGGTGTACAAGCCTCTGTCCGTCGCCGTCGGCGAAGGCCAGGTCATACCCGGCCTCGACGAAGCCCTCGCGGGGATGAAGGTCGGCGAGAAGAAGACCGTCACCGTCGAGCCCCAGAAAGGCTACGGCGAAAAGAGCGCCGCGAGGATAAAGCTGGTTCCGGTTAAGGTTTTCAGGCAGGAGGGCATGAACCCGATGCCTGGCATGCCGGTAGAAATCGACGGCATGCGCGGGAGGGTCCAGACAGTGTCCGGCGGCCGCGTCCGCGTAGACTTCAACCACGAGCTCGCAGGCAAGACCCTCGTCTTCGACGTCGAGGTCGTGGAGAAGGCGAAGTCCGACGAGGAGAAGGTGAAATGCCTGGTGGAGAGGAACTTCGAGTCCGCCGAGGGGTTCGACGTCAGCCTCCAGGGCAAGAGGCTCACGCTGACCCTGCCAAAGAAGGCGTTCCACGACAGGAACCTGATGGTCAGGAAGGCGTCGCTTTCCGCCGAAGCCTTCAAGAACCTTGAGCTCGAGGCCGTCACCTACGAGGAGACGTGGGAGAACCCGAAATCCGAGGCTAAGAAGGACGCCGCCGAAGAGAAGAAAAAGAAGTAGGCGGGTTATTTTTATCTAAGCCTTGTTGTATTACATGAGGGTCATCCACATACCATGTTATTCGCTCGCGGACCCGCTGCCCGCCCTGAGGGAGCACCTTAAGCTGCTTGAGCCCTACGGTTCCGTCGGCCTCGTGGCGACCGCCCAGCACCTGAACCGGCTAGATGATGTCAAGGCCTTCCTTGAGGCGGCGGGGAAGAGGGTAATGGTCGGCGGCCAGGTCCTCGGCTGCCGGCAGGACAACGCCGTCGGGCTTGACGCGGACTGCATACTCTACGTCGGCTCCGGGCGCTTCCACCCCCTCGGGATAGCGTACAGGACTGAGAAGCCCGTTTTCATGCTGAATCCGCTCTCCGGCGTCCTGGACAGGATAACCGACGAGGAGAAGAGGAGGTGGCTGGGGCGGAGGAGGGGGGCGCTCATGAGGGCGCTCGACTCCAAGACGTTCGGCATAATGGTCTCCACCAAGGACGGCCAGTACGACATGGAGAAGGCGATGGAACTGAAGGCCAAGCTCGAGGCAAGGGGGAAGGAGGCGTTCATATTCGCCGCCGAGGAGCTTTCCCCCGGCAACCTCCTCGCCTTCAGGGTGGACGTGTGGGTGAACACCGCCTGCCCGCGGATGGCCGCCGACGAGTACGACCGGCCCATCGTGAACGCGAAGGAACTCGAGGCCATGCTGGATGACATCTGAGGCCCGCCGCCTTTTTATAAATGCCGCTTCAGATTACATACAGGATGGACCAGGTATTCTATTACATCGGGATTAGCGTGTTGGCGCTGGCCTACGCATGGTTCCTGGCGATGAGGGTCGGCAGGATAAGGGTGGACGACAAAAAGACGCTCGAAATCTCTGACGCCATACGCGAGGGCGCTATGGCCTTCCTCAACAGGGAGTACAGGTACATCGCGGCCTACATGGCAGTGATGGCCGTGGTGCTCGCGGCGGTCCTGTCGCCGAAGGTGTCGGTAGGCGTCTCATTCCTGATAGGCGGTTTCCTCTCCATACTCGCAGGCAACATCGGCATGCGGATTTCCACGAAGGCGAACGTCCGCGCCGTCCACGCCGTCAAGGAGAGCATGAACGCAGGCCTCCAGGTGGCGTTCTCGAGCGGCCTTGTGATGGGCTTGTCCGTCGTCGGCCTCGGAGTCCTCGGCGTCAGCCTGGTGTACCTGCTCTTCGGCATATCAGCGGAGAACATGGCGTCAACTAATAACGTCATATTCGGCTTCGGTTTCGGCGCGAGCTCGGTGGCGCTCTTCGCGAGGGTTGGCGGGGGCATATACACCAAGGGCGCGGACGTAGGGGCGGACCTGGTCGGCAAGGTCGAGGCCGGGATACCGGAGGACGACCCGAGGAATCCTGCGGTGATAGCCGACAACGTCGGCGACAACGTCGGCGACATCGCCGGGATGGGCGCGGACCTCTACGAGAGCTACGTCGAGAGCATCATTGCCGCCATGGCGCTCGGCGCCCTGTACGCGGCCGGCTCCGGCGGGATAATGCTGCCGCTCGCAGTCTCCGCGGTCGGCATACTCGCGGCGATTGCCGGCGGCTTCTTCGTGAAGACGTCCGGCTCGAACGTGGAGGGGGCGCTCAACAGGGGCATAGTCGCCACTGCGCTACTGATAGCGGCGGCCGCCTACCCCCTCACAATCTACATGCTCGGCCCCGAACAGATGGGGGTCTACTGGGCCATGCTGTCGGGGCTCGTAGCCGGAGTCGTCATCGGCTACGTCACGGAATACTACACCTCGGCGGACCATAAGCCCACGCAGGGGATAGCGGCCGCCGCCCGGGAGGGCGCCGGCACCGTCATCATCTCCGGCCTGAGCGTGGGCATGATGTCGACCGTCGTGCCGGTGCTCGTCGTCTGCGCCTCGATAATTCTCTCCTTCAAGCTCGCGGGCATATACGGGATAGCGATAGCGGCCGTTGGCATGCTCTCGACCCTGGGGATGACTCTCGCCGCCGACTGCTACGGCCCAGTGGCCGACAACGCCGCAGGCATAGCGGAGATGGGGGGGATGGGCAAGGAGGTCAGGGAGCGCGCCGAGAAGCTCGACTCAGTCGGGAACACGACCGCGGCGATAGGGAAGGGCTTCGCCGTGGGCTCCGCGGCACTGACGGCGCTGGCATTGTTCGCAGCATACCAGGCGGCCGCCGGGCTTGATGTAATAAACCTCATAGACTCTAAGACCACAGCCGGGCTCTTCATCGGCGGTCTCCTCCCGTTCGTATTCTGCTCGCTGACTATGAAGGCCGTCGGCCAGGCTGCGGAGAGGATGGTCGAGGAGGTGAGGAGGCAGTTCAGGGAAATCGCGGGGCTCATGGAGGGTACGGCGAAGGCCGACTACAGGCGCTGCGTCGACATCAGCACTACGGCAGCCATACACGCGATGGTCGTTCCGAGCCTGCTTGCCATACTGGCGCCGCTCGCCGTCGGCTTCCTCCTCGGGAAGTCCGCCCTCGGCGGGCTCCTGGCCGGGAACGTGGTCACCGGCTTCGTGGTCGCGGTCATGATGGCGAACTCCGGGGGAGCGTGGGACAACGCGAAGAAGTACATAGAGGCGGGCAACTTCGGGGGCAAGGGGAGCCCGGCGCACAAGGCCGCCGTCGTCGGCGACACTGTCGGCGACCCCTTCAAGGACACGAGCGGCCCCAGCCTGAACATACTCATAAAGATAGTGTCCATCGTGGCGGTGCTGTTCGCCCCCCTGTTTCAGTGAACGGTGTCTAGGATGGGATTGTTCGACTTTATTCGCCAGCCTAAGAGGGGTCCCGAGAGGATAGGCTTGGGGGAGCTCGAAGCCTGGTTGAAGGGGAGGCTGGACGCCGAGGCCGCGGCCGTGCTCGGGAACGCCATGCCTCATGTGGAATCATCCGGGAAGCTTCTGGCGGAGTTGAGGGGGTATGTCGCGGCATTGGACGGCGCGGGACGCCAGGAAATCCACCCAAGATACGACAAGATCGTAGGGACTGCGAAGCCCGCCTACGTGAAGTCGATGCTTCATGCCCTTGACGGGCTCGGTTACAAGGGCTCGACCCTGGAGGACGTGAGGGAGTATGACGGACGGCTCTCTGCGGCGCTCGACGCCATGGGGAAGGCGAGCTTCGGTGACGGGAAGTTCCTGCCGGTCGCATACCCCGAGGAGATGGCGAGGATACAGTCGTGCGCCAGGCGGGTGCTTTCCGCCCGCGACGGGCTCCAGGCCGCCCTGGCCGCGGACGACTGCATGAAGGCCTACGCCAGTATCAAGGAGATGCTGGCGGAGCATTCGCTCCTCGTCTCCCGCAGGGAGAGGCTCGGCCTCGACGCGTCATCGCATGCCGACGCGGCGGAGGCGGCCCGCCGCAATGCGGTCAGGCTGAGCGGCGAGCTTGAGTCCTTGAGGGGGGGCCCGGAGTACGCGAGGATTAAGGGACTTAGGCTGCGGTTCAAGGCGCTTGAGGAGGAGGGCAAAGCCGTGGAATCCGCGGTCTTCTCGGCGCTAAGCCCCCTGAAGTCCGCGCTCAGAAGGTACGGCAAGACTGCCGCGGACGCGAATGTCGAGAAGCTGGCGGACGCGCTCGAGGAGAACCCCGTCGACGCATACCTGAATGCCCCGGACGGGGAGGTCGAAGGCCTGCTTGAAGGCCTGGATAAGGCGCTTAGTCTCGGCTCCCTGAGCCTGAAGGACCAGGACAAGACGCTCCTGAAGCTTGACGCCGCGAGGGCGGCCTTCAGGAGGGACTACAGAGGCATGCTCCGCTCCCATGCCCAGGAGGCCGCCGCCATCTCCCGGGAACTCGGGTCTTCGAAGGTGGCTGAGGCCGAGCGGAAAATTATAGCTGAGATTAGGGGCCTCGAGGAGAGGGAGCATAGGGAGCGGAAGGATTCCGCCGAGGCCCTGGCGAAGGCTGATGGGCTCGGCGGCGAGGCCGGGCGGCTGCTGGCGGACGTCAAGGCGAAGTTGACGGGGCTCGGTGTTGAGTTGTCGTTGTAGGTGGCGATTACAGGCTGTTAAATGGATAAAAAGTAAGGGCACGGGGGCTCGGCCCCCGTGTTTCTCCAGCCGTCAAATACGGCGAAGCGTGTGGGTACTCACGCCGGCGGGTTAGTGGTCGTCGTCGACGAAGACGTCGTCAGCGTGTTGTACTGGTTTACATAGTAGCACACGCCCGACGTTGACGCAACCGCGGCCTTCTTTATGGTGCCCTGGCTGAAGAGCGCTAGGCAGCTGTCTGGGACGATGGTCCCGGTTTCGTAGTATTCCACTACGGACCCGCTAACCAGGTGCTCAGGGCTGACGACCTTCTCGCCTCCGCTGTAGCAGGTGACGCCCTTGCCTGGGCTGTCGGGTACTCCGCAGCCTTTGTTGCCCCATCCGCATCCTGTGTGGTCTATCACGTTGGATGAGCAGCTGTTCTTGGCGGTGCATCCGCATGAGTTCGTGTACCAGGCGTAGAAGGCTGAGTCGCCGCTG
>JBFYKH010000070.1:0-12524 GCA_041306075.1 Candidatus Altarchaeota archaeon | reverse complement strand
TGGCCGCTCGCGCACGTGCCGGAGTAGTTGAGGTAGGTGGATACGTGCGTGTGGGCGAGCGGGGAGTAGCTGGCGGCCGCGAACGTCTGGTTCAGGACGTAGCTCGCGTTGAGGCGGGCGTTGGGTATGATCCCGGACGTTACGTTCGATGCGTCTATGTTTGGCTTGTTTGGGACCTGCGTCAGCTTCGACATGTTCACGGCCCCGAGGGGCGACGTGAAGGGGAGCCGCTCGGTCGTCCCGGTGGACGGGGTCGTGAAATCCAGGTCCTGGCCGTTTATCTGGTACTCCTTGTAGTACGTGAGGCCGTACTCGAGCTCCAGGTCGCCCAAGCCGCCGAGTATCACGTTCCAGCTGCCGTTGACTATGGCCCCATCGAACGTTTCGCCGTAGAGCATCGAGCCGCCAGTCATGGAGTCCCAGACTTGGACTGTTAGGTCGCCGCCGTCGACGAGGACGCCCCCGGATTTCGCGTCCGTGCCCTGGTCCGAGAATGTCACCGGGAAGGCGCATGCCGGATGGGAAGAGAGGGCGATGAGTAGGATTATGCAGGCTGTCCGGCGCTGTTGGAGGGCATTCATTCTAGCTTAATCCGTCAGCCGACCAACCATGATATTATTTGTTTTCGTGGTTTTTAAAGCCGTTAGGCCATCTCTTAACCGGAGGATACCATTGAGACGTGTTGCTACCGGGATAGCCGGTCTGGACAGGCTGATTAGCGGGGGGATACCCGGGGGCTCGACAGTCCTCGTCACCGGAAGCTGCGGCACCGGAAAGAGCATACTGTCCATGCAGTACATAGTCAACGGAGCCCTCATGGGCGAGGCCGGAGTATACGTCAGCTTCGAGGAGTCGAGGGAAAGCCTCCTCGCCCACGCCGCCAACTTCGGCTGGGACCTGGAAGGCATCGAGAGGAAGGGCCTCCTGGCCATGTATACGGTGGAGACCGACGACATGGGCGAGGTTCTGGAGGGCATCAAGGCTAGGGTGGAGTCCGTGGGTGCGGGACGGCTCGTGATAGACTCCCTGACGACGATGATGGAGCATGGCATCATCTACAGGAGTCAGGTGTCGAAGGACATCAGCCAGCTCGGGGCTGGGAAGGGCGGATACAGGTTCCCGGCGGAGGGCAGGGACGTTACTAGGAAGGACATATACTACATCATCGGCCAGGTGAAGAGGCTCGGCGCCACCGCGCTCCTCATCTCCGAGGTGGGGGAGAAGACCAGCTACCTGTCCCGGGACACCATCAGCGAGTTCGCATGCGACGGAGTCGTACTCTTGGAGATAAGCACGGTCGGCGGAAGCTCGGAGAGGCTCCTGACCGTGAAGAAGATGCGCGGCACCGAGGTCAACCTGGCCATGTCGCCGATGAAGTTCGCTTCGGGCGGCATAGTCGTGGAGGAGTAGTTCATGGGCAAGGCCGAAGACATACTCGGGCGCCTAGAGTCCCTGAAGGAGTCGCACCCCGCCATCAAGGCCGCGATGGTCGCTAGGAAGGGCCTCGACGGCCTCGTCATGTTCCCCCCCGGCTTCAAGGCGGAGGTCGCGGAGCTCTGGGGGCCGCTCTCCGACAGCGTCGACAACATCCTCGGTTTCGTCGGGAGGTACAGCGACCTGGGGATATCGAGGGCTTATGTCGAGCTCCTAGGTTACGGCGTGGCATTCCTGCCGCTGCAGGGGAGCGACACAGCCGTGATAGTGTTCATCGGCGGGAAAGACCCCGTGAGGACGGCGTTGGACGTCATGCCGGAGATGGAGTCTGCGAGGGAGTGGATACTCAGGACCCTGTGAGCTGGACGACCCTGCTGTCCTCCATCTCGTCCCTCACCCGGTAGGAGAGTTCCACTGCGAGCTCCCCTGCGAAGTCACGTATCTCCTGGTGCGACGGCATGTTCTCCGGGGTAAGCCTCCGCCTTGAGCCGCCGACTAGCATGAAGGCCTTGACCTCCACGTAGTCGGGGTCGGCCAGGGATATGAGCCTCGCGTAACCCCGGGGGTCGTGCATGTTCACGCCCTTCACGAGGGTGAGGCGGACGACCGACGGGGCGTCCAAAGACCTCATGAGGCCGAGCGTCTCCATGATGCCGTCCCATTCCCTGCCGGTCGCCGGCTGCGAGACCTTCACGTGAGTCTGCCTGTCAGGGGCCACAAGGGACAGGTAAAGCTGCGTGGGCAGCTCCGTGAGCGCCGCCAGACGCGCCGGCAGGGTCCCGTTCGTGACAAGGTATGTCGTCATCCCGCGCCGCTTGAAGCCGCCGATGAGCTCGCCCATGGGGGGATACGTCAACGGCTCCCCCGCCAGGCTTAATGCGGCGTGCTTCGGCTTCCTGGCCTCCTGGTAGAGCCGCCGGTCCGCGTCGCCGCCGAAGCCGGAGACGGCCTGCCTGTGCGCCGCCAGGCATCCCTCGATGACATCCTCCGGGCCGTCCCACGACTCCATCTCAGCCGGGATGGTGTAGTCGGTGTTACGCCAGCAGAAGAGGCAGCGGTGCATGCACCATCCGACCGCGGGCGTCATCTGCATGCACCTGTGGCTCTCTATCCCGTAGAACCGCTCTTTGTAGCAGTGGCCTTCCCCCCTTAAGGCCCTCCTAAGCCATAGGCAGGGCTTCACGGCGCTGTGTCCGCCGACGAGGCCGTACCGCTGCCTCGCCAGGATGGCTTTAAATTCGCCTGAAAGCATGGTATTGTTTTTAAAGCCGGACTCTTAATAAGTTGTAGTCAACTATAGGGAGTGACATCCATGGTAACATACATTATTGCAAGACAGCTCGGAGGGAAACCCGTGATAACGGTCGGAGGAGAGGAACTGGGACGCTTAGACGACGTTATAGTCGACGAGTCCACGGGCGACTTCGTCTCCATAATCGTCGAGCCCGTGACCGAGAATCCGACGAGGGTGTCATACCCGAAGGACAAGGAAGGCAACTACGTCATCCCCTACGACGCAGTCAACGCAGTCAGCAAGGTCGTAGTGGTCAAGGACTGATGCCGCGGCCAGAGTAGACGTCAACGGAGGCTTCGGCCGAGCTTACCAGGTTCCAGTTATAGTCCAAGAGTTCGATTCGCACCAGATGCTGCTGTTCGGCGACATTCTCCTTCACGTAGAGTTTCAGGGGCGCTATAACAGTCTCGCCCGCGCGCATGCTCACCACAACAGGGTTCCCGCCAACCGGCACGAAGCCGTTCGGGAGGCCCATCAGGAGAAGCAGCTTACCTTCCGCCACGGGATGGAGGACCGCGTTTATCGTGTAGGCGGAGCCGTCCCTTGTGCGGCCCGCATGGACGAGCTCCAAGCCCTCCGGGTTAAGGCCTCCGCCGTAGCTTCCGCACGCCTTCAGCCACAGGCACCGCCCGCATGATGCGCACATGTCGTCCGTCATGCAAGTGCAGTCCAGGCAGCAGGAAGGCTTCGCAAGGAGCACTGCGCCGCCGGTTATCCCGGAGGAGGGGGCGAGTGAGTAGTAGAGGACGCCGGCCACCACCAGGATGCCGACAACCAGGATGCCGCGGTCGGATAGCGCGTCCGTTTCCATTTACGTGTTACTTTTGGGCGGCGCGCGGTTATATACATGAAAGGGAAAATCTGTATTGTGAAACCCCTAGTCATCTGCATCGACCGGGACGATGACATAGGACGGAAGGCGCATGTGAAGGGGCCGATAATAGGCAGGGATGCGAACCTCGAGGCCGCGCAGAAGCTTGCGCTAGCCGACCCGGCGGACACCGACGTGAACGCCCTCTACGGCGCCATAAAGCTGGCGGGGGAGCTGGAATCGGAGGTCGTGACGCTCACTGGCGAAGGCCATGTCGGCATCATATCCGACAAGGAGGTGGCGCGGCAGCTTGAGGACGTCCTCTCCAGGTTCAAGCCGGAGTCCGTGGTCTTCGTCTCGGACGGCCTCGACGACGAGCAGGTGATGCCGATAATACAGTCTAGGGTGAAGGTCGACTCCGTCATAACCATAACCGTGAGGCAGAGCAAGGAGCTTGAGAAGGCCTACTTCAAGCTCGCCGGCTTCATAAAGGACGTCACCGGCGACCCCGCGCTCGCAAGGCTCATATTCGGCCTGCCCGGCATAGCCTTCCTCCTCCTCGCGGTAGGGGGCGTCCAGGCGCTCAGCTGGATAATGGGCGTGGTCGGACTGTACCTGATAATCAAGGGCTTCGGCCTCGAGGACGAGTTCTTCAACACCGCCAGCGAGTTCCTGAAGAGCCTGTCCGTGGAGCGGATGAGCACCCTCCTCTACGCCGCCGGCGTCATCACCCTGGTGATGGGGCTCAGTTACGCGTCCGGCGACCTGACGAGGATAAGCCTCTCCTTCGCCGACTCGGCAAGCACGTTGAACACCCTCGCCCTGTTCCTCCTGAACTCGAGCTCGGTCAGCCTGATAGTCCTCGGCCTTTGCACGATACTGTGCGCGCACATAATGGACAACTGGAAGGTCAAGAAGTTCATCAGCATAAGGCGGGACTTCATACTCACAGCCTTCATAGCCCTCGCCTGGATAGTCCTCGACGCCGGCGCACGGTACAAGCTGGACGAAGAGTGGGGCTTCTGGAACTTTGCCGGCCGCGGGCTCGTCGGCCTGGCAGCCCTGGGCGTCTGGATTAAGCTGACAGAGTACTTCTTCAAGAGCGAGATAAGGGCGATAGAGGCCGTCATCAAGGACACCGAGGGGAAGGAGGTCGTGGAGGCGGACGGGAAGAAGCTGGGGCGGGTGCTGAAGACCGTCGTCGAGGACCTTAAGCTGAAGGAGATTAGGGTCGCAGGAAAGGCCATCCCGGTGAAGGACATAGTCTCCATAGGCGAGTCAATAGTCGTGAAGAAGCCGGACGCTCCTCTGCCGCATGCCCAGCACCTCGGAGACACCATAAGGCAGTTCAAGTTCCATGCGCCAGAGGGGTTCCCCAGGTTCCCGGACGCCTTCTCCTACAGGGGCAGGAAGAGGAGTAAGGAACAGGTGAGGCCGCCTATCGAGTGAATACCAGACTGAACGCCGCATCCAAAAGGTTCCCGGCCCAGAGGGTGGCGGGGAGCGCGAGGAAGAGCACTGGGACGAACTTGACGCCCCATTTGACCCTGACCGTCTCCGGCAGCTTCCCTTCCCCATGGAGCCTCCGCACCTCCCCGAGCTCGCTCGGGGTTATGCCCTCTATCACGCCCTTAGAGGCGACCTTCACCCCATCGGACACGATGTCGTCGGCGAGTATGTCCCAGTCCTTGAGCTCCGACGTCTTAATCGTCTTCGTCAGCACCGACTCCTCCACCGACTTCATGTAAACGGACGCCAGGGCGAGGAGGGGGACGAGCGAGTACACGGCGGCGAGGGCGTACAGGCCCAGGTAGGATGCGAGCATCAAGGGCACAGTGCTGAACGCTATCGTGACAGCAGTCCGCCCCCGCCTGAGGCGCTTCAGGTACTCCGTGAAGGCGCCCGGGTGCAGGAGGCCGAGGATGAGGGTGTACGCCAGGACGTAGGGAGTAGACAAAGCAGCCATGTCGACGGCGTAGGTCACAAGAGGCGGCGTATCCCAGCCCATGAACGTGCCGCCCGGCCACTGGTATCCGGTGGAGCCGAGCCATCCCAGGAGGCAGCCGACGCCTGCCGTGAGCTTCACGTCCCCGCCGCCCCAGTGGCCGAACCAGTATATGGTATACGACGCCAGGAACGCTATCAAGCCCCATAGGACGGACTCCAGGATTGGCGAAAAGGACCATGATGCTAAGCTGTCGAGGGCCGCGACCGAGAGGACGAATCCTATGAGGCCCATACTGTGCTTCTCCGGCACCTCACCCGTCTTCAGGTCCGCGGCCGAAGCCAGGAACATGAACGCCAGGCAGACCAGTATGACAGACTCCACCAGCATGCAGGTAAGTATTAAGGCGCCGTTATTTATACAGGGGATTCATATCCTATCCGATGAGAATCCTCGCAGGGCTCTTGGCCGCCATGCTGTTCGCATCGCCCGCGGCCGCCTACAGCGGCACCGGGATATGCTTCCTGGACGCGATACTGTCGTGGCTCGACTCGGCCGCCGGCTTCATCGAGGGCGGGGAGCCGACTGCAACCACCCTCGAGGAGGAGACGACGACAACCCTTGGGGAGACGACGACCACGCTCGAGGATACGACAACGACCCTCGAGGAGACGACGACCACCACGACCACAATCACTGCAACGACGAACACTCTGGCACCGGCTGGCGCATGCAGGATAACGGAGGACTGCCCAAAAGCCACTACAGTATATTACTGCAGTCAGGACAACCAGATAATGGTTTTAACCACAAACTTCATCTGCCGTAACCCTGGGCCTCAGTCGGAATGCAAGGGCATTCAGTCTAAGCCGAGGATACACAAGACGTGCGTCGAGAACGAGAGATGCGTCAAGGGCCTGGACTACTGCGTGAAACCCGAATATTAGTAGGGGAAGGGTTAAGTGAATAACCCCGCTGTAGAGCAGCGGGGTACAGCAGGCACGAAGTGCCTGATGTGCTTGAATTGCCGGCAATTCATCGCATGCCTGCCTGAGCGAATCAGGTGGTATGTTCCCGTCTACCTTCGAAAATGAAGGCCATGCCTAACGCGATGAAACCCACGCCCCCGATGACTGCGGTGGAGAACTGCAATCCGGACAGGGGCTGACGCCCGAAGTAGAGCAGGTATGCGACTAAGAGGCCGCAGATGACTAGGAAAGCCCCGAAAAAGGCGACCAAACGACGGAATTCAATCCCGAACACGGTTACGCCTCCTTTCCCGCTGATTCCCCGGGCATTCGCGGGAAGAGCGGTGCCGTCGCCCCCGACACCAATGCTGTATCCTCTCAGCTTCTTAACCAGCCATTTGGGGAGTATGACCGGGAGGAAAATGACAAACGCCATCAACGCGACGTTAATGAAAAAGGAGGGTAAATCGCGGTCTATGATGACGTCATTAATGAAGATGAGGGACAGGAATAGGAGGATTGCGACAGGCAGACTGAACCTCATAGTATCTTGACCTTCCTGCCAGCGGCCGCCGCGTCCTCCGCCCGCTTCAGCGTCACCTCGAGGACGCCGTTGTTGTATCTGGCTGAGGTGGACTCCGGCCTCACCCGGCAGGAGAGGCGCACGTCCTTGCTGAACTTCCGGAAGGGCGTGTTCACGGTCACCAGTAGCCCCTCGACGCTCGCCTTCAGGTCTATCTCGTCCTTGCCGACCCCTGGCAGCTCGATTATGACCGAGACCGAGTCCAGGCGCTCTATCACGTCCGTCGGCGGCTCGATGAACCCGGATATCCCGTACGGGGACACGTTCCCGAACTCCTTCACTATCGGCTGGCAGTCCCGGGTGAACTTCATGTTGAAGCCCCAGACGGACGGGCCGTTCACGGAGGACAACTGTGTCAAGGCCCGCGCCTCCTCGAACATCTGCCGTATGCGCTCGTTGAAGTCTGCTGCGCCGCGCGGATAGTCGAACATATGATAATATTTAGTCCCTCAGCAATTTAAACAGCTCCCTGGGGCTCCTAACCTTCGCAAGCTCCCCGGGCGTGAGCACTGACACCTTGCCCTCCACCCTCCGCTCGCTCACGCAGACCCTGTATCCGCCGAGGAGGTCGGAAATCTCCTCAAGGACGCTAAGCTTGCCCTCAAGCCGCCTCCAGTCGTTGCTCACCACCCCGAAGACGGTCTCTTCTCGGCTCGCCACCATGTCGAATGGCGCCGACGTCAGCGACGTCTTGAACCCGAGCTCCTCGAACTCGTGGCAGACCATCCGCTTGAACGACGTCACGTTGCGGCCCGCCCCCTCCGGCTCCACCGGCTCCTCGGTGCGGGGCTCCCCGACCGGCTCCGCTATCTCTTCGCCGAAAAGGTCCGAGAGCCTCTCGAAGACGTCGAGGCTGGCGCGGCCGAGCGCCTCGTACCGGTAAACCGTCTGCTTCGTCACCCTGAGGCGCCCCGCCATGTCCTCCTGGGTCATCCCGAGCCTCCTGCGGGCCTGTGCGAGCATGCCGCCGTCCACGCGCACGCAGTAGTTGCCGCGGGTGGAGTATATCTTCGGCAGGGCATCTGTTATAATGCTCCCGAACGTCGCGGGGCTGCATACTATGACGCCGTACCGGTCGTAGACTATCCCGTCGGCGAGGCCGGAGGACTTCATCCTGTCCGAGACCACGACCGCGGTGGCCCCAAGTATCGAAGCCACACGCCTAAGCTCTATGACGCTGTCGCGGGACAGGCCCTCCACGCTCGCCAGGGCCTTCACGAGAAGCAGTTTTCCGCCGCGTTTGCCTATGACGTCGAAGCTGCTTCTTGAGCCGTGGCAGTCGACGGTCAAGTATCCGGACTCATCAAGAGCCCGTATAGTGGACTCCACCAGCCCGGCTTTGAACATATGGCATCACTTGATGAATCGGTCGTGTATCGCATTGACGACGGTGTTTATGTCATCCGACGCCACGACGAACGCAATGTTAAGCTCGCTTGAGCCCTGCGCTATCATTATCACGTTCGCTCCGGCCTTCGAGACCGTGGAGAAGACGTCCGCAGCCACGCCGAGAGTCCCCCGCATGCCGGCGCCGACGACGGTCACGATGGAGACGTCCCGTATGACGTTCAGCGTCTTCATGACTGAGCCGTTCAGCCGCTCGGACAGGAGCTCGATGGCCCGCTCAAGGTCGGAATCCGCTATCACGAAGCTCATGCTGCTCTCGCTCGAGCCTGAAATCATCACTATGTTGATGTTCCCCTCCCCGAGGGTCGAGAACAGCCTACCAGCGACGTTCGACGTCTCCGCCATTCCCACGCCCTCCAGGCTGATGATGGCCACATTCTTCATGATAGCCACGGCCTTTATCACCCGCTCTATCTTCTTCTGCTTCTTGACTATCAGCGTGCCCGGGCACCCGGAGTTGAACGTGTTCTTCACGAGCACGGGGATGTTTGAAGTCATCGCCGGCTCTATCATCTTGCTGTGTATGACCTTGGCGCCGAAGTAAGCCAGGTCCATGGCCTCGGAGTACGAGAGGGTCGGAATCAGCTTCGCGTCTGGCACGAGCTTCGGGTCCGTGGTCAGTATCCCGTCCACGTCGGTCCAAATCTGGACCTCCTCCACGCCCAGGTACTTGCCGATGAGGGATGCAGTGTAATCCGAGCCGCCGCGGCCGAGAGTCGTTATCCGCGCCTTCTCGTCGCCTGCGATGAACCCCGCGACCACGGGCGTGCAGTTCTTGAGCAGCTTGCCCAGCTTCTCGCACACCAGCTTCTGCGACTTGTTGTGTATCGGATGCGCCCTGCCGAAGTACGAGTCCGTGATTATGCCGGCCTCGTAGCCGGTCAGAGGCGCAGACTTTATCCCCAGGGAATTCAAAGCCCCGGAAACGACTATTATGTTGAGCCGCTCGCCGAACGATTCGACGTAGTCCAGGCTCTTCGCGCTCAGGTCCTCGAGGTAGCCGACGCCAAGGAGCGCGACCCGCAGGTTCTCTATGAGCTCGAGCGAGTGGCTGAGTATCTCGCCGCGGAGCTTCTTGTCCGTCACCGCGACGAGTATGGCCTGCCTCTGCTGCATCGCAAGTTCCCTGCAGAAGCCGTCCACCTCGCGCTCGACCACGCTGTTAGGCAGGTCCACCACGGACTTGGCGATGTTGATGAGTCTGTCGGTGACGCCGGACATCGCCGACACTACGACGACCTTCTTCCTCGGCTCCGCCTTCACAAGCTTCGCTACGTTGACTATACGCTCCCCGTTGGCGACCGACGTGCCGCCGAACTTCATCACGACGACCATACTGGCAGAATATAAAGTAAAGAGAGAATAAAAAAGTAAGATTTAAAGCCCCGCCGAGACCAGGTCCGATATATACGCGAACATGCCTATTCTAAGAGTATGAAGCGCCTGAAAGCCATAAAAAAGGCTTAAAAAGCACAGAACATGTCCTTACTGCCTTTTTTCCATCTCGAGCGCATACGTTTCCGACCTCTTTCAGGGCCAGCCACCATGGAATCTGCTAGGGTGGTGTGTCGGCAGATAATGGAGCGCATAATACGGTATTCGACCTGAGAGGGCGGGACAGGAGGGCGGTTGAGATGTGCATCCGGGCATGGAAGAGAGGGTAGGAGATTGATAGCTGGGATGATGGGGAAGGCCGGAAAAACTGGCAGGGGTTGGGTCTGGCGGCTGCCGGGCATGTTGACCCGGCGGAGGGCGGGTATCCTGCTTCTTGCCGGGATGGTCTTCGGCTACACAGTCGTGTTCGCCACCACCACGATAAACGAGCACAATCGGCTGACTTACGGCAACTACGACCTTGGAACCACGGACCAGGGCTTGTGGCTGCTCAGCCAACTGGAGGATCCGTATCTGACCACCCGAGGCGCCCATATGTGGGGCGACCACGCATGGTACATATACCCCCTCATAGCCCCGGTATACTGGTTGTGGGATGACGTCAGGGCACTCCTCGTATTCCACACACTCGCTCTCGCATCCGGGGCCGCCATAGTATACAAGACCCTCCAAGAGCGAGTCGGGGGCGTGGCGGCGCCGCTGGCTTTATCGTTCTCATATCTGATGCTGCCAGCCCTCCACTACTCAAACCTTGACTCCGGCTTCCATCCTGAAAGCCTGACCGTGCCGCTGATACTCCTGGCCCATTACTTCCTCGTGAAAAAAAACAGCAAAGGCTACTTCGCTTCGGTCGCGGCAGCGATGCTTTGCAAGGAGGAGATTTCGGTTACAATCCTGCTCTTTGGTCTCTACGTCGCAGTATTCGCCAAGGAGAGGAGGGCCGGAGCCGTAACCATTGCGATTGCGTTATGTTACATGATACTGCTGAAACACGTCATTTTCCCGTATTACATGGGGGAACAGTACGACGCCTCATTCCAATACAGCAAGTCATTCGGCTCATTCGGAAATTCGATGGAGGAGAGGATAGCATCCGTCACTAATTTCACGAATGTGAAAATGAGGGTGTATACAGACATAAACATAGCCTACGTGAAAGGCCTCCTGGAGCCCGTCGCCTACCTGCCCCTTGCGTCCCCAGTATTCTACGCCGCAGGCAACCTGTACATCAACCTAGTCTCGGACTGGCCGTACGCCCATGAACTCAGGTACCACTACGTGAGCCCCATAATCCCCTTCATCTACATGGCGCTCATAAATATCTTCACCAGGCTTAGGAGGATGAGGCTGGCATCGTACGCCCTTGCAGTCCTCTTGGTCTCTGCGGCCGTATACGGAAATTACCACCTCGGCCCCAGACAGGCGACTCTAAGGAACACCCAGGAGCTTGAAAATAACCTCGAAAACCCAAACTATTATCCGCCGGGCATCCTGGGCGCCTACCAGCTTATGGGGCAGATTCCATCAAACGCCTCCGTCACGGCCTCCTATAACCTCGTCCCCCACCTCACACACAGGAAGACCATTTTTATGTACCCTAACCCTTTCAAGACGAATTACTACGGATTGGACAACCTCCAGAAGCCCCCGGACATTTACCCGGACTACATGCTGGTGGACCAGGCCCTTAACGCGGACCTCGGACACATCACCGACAACCTGACGGCAGGAGGGGCGTATGAGACGGTCGGACAGAACGGGAGCTGGGTACTTTACAGGCGAACCGCCCACCAACCCGAGAGAGCCGCCTTAAGGCTTTAAGGTCCTCAGCCGCAGCTTAATGACGCTGCCCAGGTATTCGGGGACTATCCTGTGCAACACAACTCGCGTGTCCTTATCCTCGACCCAGCCCACCGGCAATTCGACCACTCTAAGGCCGCTTCTCTGCGCAAGGTAAAGCAGTTCCGTGTCGAAGAACCAGTTGTTGTCCCTGACCTGCGGCACCAGCTTCCTCGAAGCCGACGAGCGGATGAACTTGAAGCCACATTGGGCGTCCGCGTAATCCAACCCCAGAACAAGCCGCACAAGAAGGTTATACCCCCGGGAGAGGAGGGTCCGCTTCAACCCCCGTACCACCCTCGCCTCCCTGGAAAAACGGTTCCCCACCACGATGTCGGCACCGCCCTTGAAGGCAGCCACAACAGCGGGGATGACGCTGATGTCCGTCGACAGGTCCACATCCATGTAGCCGACCACATCGGCGGACGAAGCCAGCCAAGACGCCCTCAGGGCGCCGCCTCGGCCCTTACGGCCAAGATGGATGGACGATACCCTTGAAAGCTCCGCGCAGAGGCGCTCGGCCACGCCACAGGTGGAGTCTGTTGAAGCGTTGTCTGCAATGACAATCCCCCAATCGTCAAGCATATTCTTCGACAGGAAATCGTGCAGCTTCCGGGCGTTCAACCCCAAATCACGCTCCTCATTGTAGACCGGGATGACAAAATCGAATTTCATGCAGGACAAGAAGACATATAAACTGAAGATTAAAAAGTGCCGATAGCGAAGTGAATAACCCTGCAGCAGGGCTGCGGGGCACAACGGAGACATCGGTCTGCGTGCGCACAAACAACACGGTTGTTTGTTGCATCCGGGGGCTATCATTCGCCAGACAGGCGAATCCCTATCAT
>JBFYKH010000069.1:0-6148 GCA_041306075.1 Candidatus Altarchaeota archaeon | reverse complement strand
AAGCTGATAGGCTTGGGCGTCGACCGCGTGAACGAGGAGAAGATGGCGGTGTACGACATGTCCTCGCTCCGGGTGAACGCCATCAACACGAGCGACGAGGTCGACAACGAGGACAGCCCCCTCCGGCTCAAGAACCTGCTCGAGTTCATCAAGCTCAACTACTCCGACGTAACGCGCCTCGGCCTCGACAGCATAGTGCCGATTGCGATAGCGTACCCGGACGAGCACATCTTCCGCGCCGAGCTCTTCCGGTTCATGATGGGCCTGAAGCGGATGGGGATAACCGTCCTCTTCACCACCGAGATATCGTACTCGTCGAACGACACCAGCCGCTTCGGGATGGAGGACTTCCTCGCCGACTCCGTCACCCTGCTTCGGATGCGGGAGGAGTGGGGCAGGCAGGTGAAGGTGCACAAGATGCGCGGCTCCAACCACGCGAAGAACTTCGCCGACTACGAGATATCGTCCGGCGGCGTGAACGTGATATACAAGTGACCATGGCGACACTCGCTCACGAGCTTGCGGCCTACATGCAGAAGTGGACGGGCTCCTCCGGCCGCCTCATCCTCGCCAACGAGATGAGGATGCTCGGCGTCTCGGACGCGGACCTCATGAGCCCGGAGCAGAGGCGCGACATACTGGAGATACTCGCGGACGACTGCCTGAGGACGTTCCTGTCCCCGACCAGGCTCCAGCTTGCGCGGGCGGAGCTTGCCGGCATACTGGGCATCCCGAACGACCCGCCTAAGTGACGAATATCATCGGCCTCCTGCTCTTGATGAAGCCGACCAGCATCACCTGCACTATGAAGCACACCGCCAGGACGAGCGCGTACACGTTCTCGTCTATGCCCGAGCCCATGAGCGACGTCATCACCACCATCACCGTCATGATGATGGTGGGTATCGCGACCGCGAACAGCATGTAGACCATCCCGAGCATGTTCAGCTCCTGTATGAAATTCCTTATCCTCCTCTTGTGCTCCCTGATGAGCGCCTCGATTATCCCGGAGAGCGCCTCCCTCACGCTCGTCCCCGCCTTCGTCGCGTTGATGACCTGCCAGAGCGCGTTGCGCATGAACTCGCTCGACGTCCTGAGCGCCAGCTCCTCCAGGGCCTCGTCCAGTGGCATCCCCCGGTTCGTGTTCTCCACCGCCTTCCTGAAGTCCTCCGACACGAGGCCGTGGTCGTCCTCGGACACCTTCTTCAGGCTCTCGAAGAGGCTGAGTCCTGCGCTCATGTTCAGGAGGAGGTCCTTGAGCGCGAATATCAGGTCGCGCTCCAGGAGCTCCGCCCTCTTTCCTGCGATGATGCGGGGGTAGCTCATGAGGACGACGAGGTCCAGGACGGTGATTACTGCGGCGGGAATGGCCGAATACAGGAGTTCGCTGCCGGCGGCGAGCTCCAGGAACGTGAGCGACAGGTACGTGGCGATGAGGAGGACGTAGCCGAGCGCGAAGGCGGAGAAGAATGACGCGACGATGTATTCGCCGGCGGAGAGCGGTATCTCGGCGAGGACGAGGGTGTTGTGCATGCCCGGCATGTACCCGGCCAGGTGGTCGCCGACCCTCTTGAACAGCCTTCCGAGCAGGCGGGCGACGCTCATGGGCAGCACCATCGCCCAGACCCTCATCTTCCGCCTCCGGCGCGCCCCGCGTTCACCGCCGCCATGAGCTCGTCCTTGTCCGTGTAGTACATGTTCATGACGCGGCCTATGTCGTGTATCCTGTTGAGCTTGTTCGCCAGGAGCCACTTCAGGACCGTCTCCTTCTCCCTGAGGTCGGCCTCAATCTCCTTCACCGTCATCCCCGTGTACAGGTTCAGGTCGTTGTAGACCCTGCTCGACTTGTCGATGGCCTCGAAGGTGTCGGTCTTCACCCGCCAGCGGTAGAGGTAGTTCAGCTCCAGCTTCCTCTCCGTGGTCCCGGGCACCACCTCCGCGACCTCGAATGTCTTCCTGATGCCGTGGAGCCTGTCCCTGTACTGGGTCACAATCACCTGGAGGGCCTCAAGCTCCGCCTCCGGTATCGCAATCGGCGGCTCCGTCACCCTCCGCCTCACGTGCTGGCAGGTGTCCGCGTGCATCGTCGAGTACACGCTGTGGCCGGTGTGCATCGCCTCGAACAGGACCTCCGCCTCGTCCCGGTCCCTGATTTCGCCGACGATTATCCTGTCCGGCCTCATCCTCAGGGAGGAGACTATGAGGTTGAGCATGCTGACGCCGCCGAGGCCGTCCGGGTTCGGGTTCCGGGTCGTCAGCTGTATCCAGTTGAGGGCGAGGTGGCTCGGAAGCTGTATCTCCCTGGTGTCCTCTATGCTTATGACCCTCTGGCCCGGCGGTATGAAGGCGCAGAAGCTGTTGAGCATGCTGGTCTTGCCGCTCGCCGTGCCCCCCGCTATCATGATGGACAGCTCGTACTGTATGCACAGCCACATGAATGCGGCTATGTCGGGGCTTATGGTGTTGTGCGCCGGGTCCATGAAGTCGACTATCGTCCACGGGTCCCGGGCGAACTTCCTGATGGTTATCGTGTTTCCCTGCGAGGAGATGGGGAACATGGACGCCATCACCCTGTCTCCGGTTATCAGCCTCGCGTCCATGAGGGGGTTCAGGTTCGTGATGTCCTTGCCGACCCTCCGGCCTATCTGCGAGGCGTAGTCGAATATGTCGTCCTCCTCCTGCACGACGATGTTCGTCTTCAGCCAGCCGTGCCTCCTGTGGTAGATTATTATCGGCGTCGCCGCGGAGTTTATGCATATCTCCTCGATGAGGTCGTCGCCGAGTATAATGTCCAGGTCCCCGAGGCCGTAGACCCGCTGCAGCGCTATCCCGGACAGGAGGTCGGCCTGCTCCGGGCTCACCGGAATGTCCGCGAGTATCCTCTTTTTGGCGTCCTCCTGGAATTTGTCCTTGATGGTCTGCGCCTTCTTCGGGTTCGAGATGTCGTCAGTCCTCACGCTTATGTTCTTCGCCATCTCCTTCACGACGTTCGAGAGGAGGAGGGCGGTGGCGACCCCGAGGTGCGGCATCGTGACGGTGTAGCTCTGCATCACGTCTCCCTTGCTCTGCTCGATGACGATGTCCGCCGGCACCTTGTTGACGACGAACGAGTACCTCTCGAGCTCCCGGCCCCCGCCGCCCGCGGAGATGTTGGGGGCGTGGGTCTTTATCGGCGCCTTCAGCCTCACTGACGGCTTCCTCATCGGATTTATGGGATAGGTTATCTCGACGAGATCCTCAAGCTGCTTCGCCCACTTCTCGGCGGTCTTCAGGTCGAGGCCCGCAGCCTTCGCGGTCTTCTCCAGGTCTTCGCCGCCCGTGCTCCTGATGGCGTCCAGGAAGTCGTCCGCCTTAGTCCTGACCTCTGCCATGCCGGATAACAATTACCCGGGGGGTAATATATAGCGGCCCGCCTTATTCCTACCTGACATGGACTTTGCGCAGGCGATGCTGCTCGCAGTCGTGCAGGGCGTCACTGAATGGCTGCCGGTGTCCAGCTCCGGCCACCTAGCCGCCGCCCAGATGCTGATGGGCCTGGAAGTCCCCGTTGCCTACGACGTCGTCCTCCACCTCGGCACCCTCGCCGCCGTGCTCGCTTTCCTCAGAAGCGAGGTTACGGGGATGGCGGCAGCGGCCGTCCGCCTCGACTCCAAGTCCGAGGGCTTCCGGCTCCTCGCCCTCGTCGCCGTCGGCTCAGTCCCCGCGGGCGCCATAGGCATCCTCTTCAAGGAGCCTCTCCAGGCGCTGTTCACTAACCTTCCCGTCGTCACGGCCGCGTTCGCCCTGACCGGCTTCATCCTCCTCCTCAGCCGAAGGCGCGGCAAACCCCGGGAGCTTGGGGTGGGCGCTGCCCTCGCGGTAGGCGCCATGCAGGCGGCGGCGATAGTCCCCGGCGTCTCCCGCAGCGGCTCGACCATCAGCGCGGCCCTCATGCTCGGGATAGCTCCGGAGAAGGCGGCGAAATACAGCTTCCTCCTGTCGGTCCCGGCGATACTCGGCGCAGGCCTCCTTGAGGCGGGCTCCCTCGCCTCCTCGGGAATCCCGGCGACCGTGCTCCTCCTGGGCTTCGCGGTGTCCGCTGCCGTCGGCTGGGCGTCCCTCCGTCTCATGTGGCGGGTCGTCGTCGCGGGAAGATTCCACCTGTTCGCGTACTACTGTTTCGCGCTCTCGATGGCGCTCGCCGCCTGGCAGCTACTCTAGCCCCTCGCGAACCACACCCAGTCCCGGAAGTCCCACGGCTCCTGTATCACGAGGTAAGTGGTCGAGTTGACTGTGACGTCCCTCTTCAGGCACCTGCAGCTCGATGAGCAGACGCTGTCGCCGGAGCAGTTGTCGTCGCCGTCGCACTGCCAGGTCCCGCAGGCCATAGCCAGGGCGGCGTCGCACGTGTAGCCCCAGGCGCACTCGTCCTCGGAGCAGCTTCCGCCCACGCACGTGTTGTCCACGGCAGGCGCGCTCCTCCACCTGTTCCCGTAGCACGACGCCGCGCACGCGAAGTCCTGGCACGGCCTGTGCTCGCAAACCACGCAGTCGGACTCTGCGTCGGCGCACGAGTCCGCAGCCAGGCCCACGCACTCCGCGCTCACCGTCCCGCACCCGTTGTAGCCTGCGCACTCGCTCCTGCACACGTTGTCGGCCTCCCCGCTGCAGTCGCCCTCGCAGCAGTCCGCCTGGCAGTTCAGGTAGGTTTCGCCGGCCTCGCAGCCGTCCCTGCCGCAGCAACTCTCTCCCGGCGGCTGGCATATGCCGTTGCAGCATTCGTTGCCGCCGCACTGGCTGTCGTTCACGCACACGCCTATGCGTATCGTGTCTGACGCCGTCCTGTTCTGGTAGAATCCGGCCGTGCAGCTGACGTTCCAGCCGTAGAGGCCGGACATGTTGAAGCCGCCCGTCATGTTGTACTTGTAGAGGCCCGTCTGGGGCGAATAGGCCATCGGAATCCACCCCGTCCACCCTGAGACGTTGTATATCCTGACACTGCATTCAGCGTCGGCGTCCAGGGTGGCGTTCACCGGGTATCCGGTCGCGTTCGTATAGTTCGCCCAGAATGACGCCGGGTCGTAGGGGTCGATGTTCACGACCCCTGCCTCAGGGTCCGACTCGTCCCATATACTCAGCTCGGTCCTGGACATGATGCGGACGGTGTCGTTTCCGGTCCTGTTCTCATGCTCCAGGCCGCCGCACGAGACGTTCCACTGCCACACTCCGCTCGACTGGAGGCCTCCGCCCATGAGGTACCTGTACAGGCCGCTGCCGCCGTCGTAGCTCATCGGCAGCCACCCGGTCCACCCTGTGACGTTGTAGACGTTGACGCTGCAGTTCACTGCCGGGTCGACGGTGGCGTTCACCGGGTAGCCTGTCGTGTTCGTATAGTTCGCCCAGAAGGAGACGTCCTCGCCGGAGTAGGCCGCCTGGGACCCCCCCGCCGGGTCCGTGTCGTCCCATACGCTGAGGTTCGCCCTCGCCTTCACGGATATCGTGTCGTTCCCGCTCTTGTTCTCGTACCTCCAGGCCATGCAGCTCACGTTCCACTGCCATGTCCCCTTCGACAGGAAGCCGCCGACCATGAAGTACTGGTAGAGGCCGGAGGTGGCGTTGTATGCCATCGGCCGCCACCAAGTCCATTCCGTCACGTTGAGCACGTTTATTGAGCAGTTCGCCGTGGCGTCCAGGGTGGCGTTAACGGGGTATCCTGTCGCGTTCGTGTAGTTCGCGTAGAACGTCACGTTCTCGCCAGCCCACAGGAGCCTGCCTCCGCCCGCCGGGTCCGTCTCATCCCACATGGCAAAGTTTGTCGCATCAGGCGGCCTCACCCGCGCAGTGTCGTTTCTCGTCCAGTTCTGGTACTTTCTCGCGTAGCAGCTCACGTTCCAGCTCCAGGTCCCGTTGCTTCCGAAGCCGCCGGTCATGTTGTAGTGGTACAGCCTGGAGGCCGTGCCGTATGTCATGGGGCGCCAGCCTGTCCATGCTGTGACGTTGTATATGTTTATCGAGCAGTTTACCGTCGGGTCTGCTGTCGCGTTCACAGGGTACCCGGTCGTGTTCGTGTAGTTCGCAAAGAACGTGATGTTCTCCCCGGCCCAGACGTGCCTGTTTCCTCCGGCCGGGTCGGTGTCGTCCCATATGGTCAGGTTCGTGAGCCGCAGCT
>JBFYKH010000068.1:0-21168 GCA_041306075.1 Candidatus Altarchaeota archaeon | reverse complement strand
TGGCTAGAGGAACCCTCAGGCAGCTGTTGTATGGGAGTCTGCCATGGTTAAAGTAGTATCCGTTCTCGCCCAGACTCTCGCCATGGTCGGCGGTGAGCACTATTATCGTGTTCTCGTAGAGTCCCAGTCGCCCTATCTCTGCGAACAGCCTCCCCATCTGTTCATCCGCGTACCTTATCTCGCCGTCGTATCTTGAGACGCGCTCTTCCAGGCTACCTGATTCCAGAGTGCACCCGATGTCTGGTTTGTTGACATGCGCCTTCCGGTCGCGCTCATACTGGCTTTCCCCTGAGACCATCCTCTCCAGGCCGAGGCTAGTGAGGCCAGGGGGGCATGTGGTTAAGTTTCTGCGGTATTCCGGGAGGGCACCGCCGAGAAATTCTTCAGAGTATCCGCTGGGCGGCGTGTATGGCCAATGGGGGTCAACATAGTGAACCCATAGAAAGAACCTTCCCCCGGAGATTTTCCGAAGCGCTGCAATCGAGCGGTCTGTTATTTTCCCGGCAGTCTCCGTGTTCGCGTCCTCGAATGACGAGAAACCCTGGTTATAGTTTGACTTTACGCCCACTCGACCGTTTGCAGTGACCGCCGAAGTCGCGTATCCGCTGCTGTTGAAGGCCTCGGCGAGTGTGAACAGGTCATCCGAAAGCCACTGGTTCCGGCCGATGCGCTCGACGCCCGCACGGCACGGGTAGACGCCAGTGAACATTGACGCAAAGGACGGATTAGTGGACGGCCACGCCGTATAGGCGTTTTCGAACGCCGTCGACGCCCTGATGAAGGAGTCCATATTCGGCGTAGTGTTCAAAGGGTAGCCGTATGCCCCGACGTGGTCCGCCCGGAGGGCGTCGACCGTCAATAATATGACGTTGTAGCCTCCGGCCGCCTCGTCCCGAGGCGGAGACCAGGAAGCTAGGAACATAGCCGACGCTGCCGCCGCAAACAAAGTCGCGGCCAGGAGCCGGCGGCTCCACGAATGACAGGCAACAGCACCCATAGTGGGAACTGGGAGTAGGGACATATAAGGCCTGCGACCCGTATTCATCCTAAACGGGAGACTGCCCGGTACACCTTCAGTATCTTCAGGTCCCCGACCGATACTACGTAGAATTCCACGAACCCTTCGGGCGGGGTTTCCCCGTGATTGAAGAGCACATCCACCGCCCCGTACACCAGGTAATCCGCCATCTTGGGTGGCGAGTATGCAAGCCGCTTGGACGAGTCCGTAGGTAGTATCGCCTTGTTAAGGGCGAACAGATCGCTCCTGGCCGCCACCCTCACCAAACGCCCCCGGTCTGACTCGAGTATCTGCTCAAGTCCGCTCCGGTAGGAGAGGCCATAGTAGTCCAGCTCGAATCTCCCGTCCGCCCAGCCCATGCCAGGGCCGGTAAAAATATTGAAGTACACCATCTCATGAGGATGGTTGATGGCGATGAACGCAGCATTAGACACAAGAGTCCCAGCGACCGCCGCGTAGATGAAACTCCTCGACCAAGCGGCGGCCCACCCCCCAGAAAGTGAAAGTCTCCGGGCGGCCGTCAAAATCCCGTCGATAGACAACAGGAGGAAAGACGGGTATATGAAGAACATATGCCGCCAACCGTGGTAGAGCGTCGACTTGAGGAGTATGACCGCTGCCAATGACAGAAAGACCAATAACAGATCTGTCATCCGCTCCAAACCATGACCAGGCATGCGCCGGCCGCAGGCGCCAGCTAGGCTGTGAACGGCTACAGCAACGCCCCAAATGAATGAAATGACGTAGAGAGAGGGAACCGAAACTGCAACCCAAACCGGGACGTAGTACCACGGCAGCGCATAGACCGAGTGCAAATCCCCCATGAACAGGATAGTGTGGTTTCCGCGGTCGTGCCATGCCTGACGCTCGAACGCGCTTGCGAAGTTCGCCACTGGATTCTCCCAGAGGTAAGGCCACGAGAACACAGTTAATGCGGCAGTCAGCACCAGGTAAGTTATGAAGGTGCAGGGAGCCGCCACCACCCTGAGCCTATCCACCCGACCGCAGAACCCGTACGCGACCACGGCCGCTGTCACCACGGGGAGGATGACTCCCGCAGGCCGTATGTTAATGACGACGGCTGAGGCAAGCGCGTGGAGTGCAGCGTAGCGCAGACCGCCACGAGACGCGTATTTTAGGAGGGTATAGGTCCCAAAGACGAACGCGGACATGAGGATAATGTCCTTCGAGTTATAGAAAGACTCCCCGAAAGTCCTTGGGCTGAGCGCGTACATTGCGGCGCCGAGCACTCCTGCCCCCCAGCCCCCAAACCTATCCCTGCAAAGCAGAAAAAAGAAGAAGACGCCGGCGTAGAAGACGACGAAGGTTAGGAGGTGCCGGTATAGGAAGGTGTCCCTGCCACCCCTTACCCCCAACACCTTCCCGAGGGCGTAAGCCGGAAGCTCGAAGGCCACACCGTAAGAGGACCTCCCGTAGGAAGACAGGCTAACGTTCCCGTACGCTAGAGAGTTGTACGTCGCCTGCCCCTTCTCCAGGTTGTTCCTGTCGTCCCAGGAGACCCCGTAGTCGTCAAAGAAGGCTAGCCCCACAACCAACAGGACAATGAAGAAGACGTGGGCAGCAAGACGCCCTGACCAGAGGCCGCGAACCCATGAGGGAACCCGCATGAGTAGGATACCGTACCTGCGGAGATAAATGTCTCCAGCCTAATGTGTCTGAGCCGATGCTCGGTGTGTTATCCATTAAGCGCAGCCATGCTCGCATCCATCCCCACCATCAATGTGGGGGTCTTCCGCGCTTAATCTGATAATAGAACACCCCCCATAGTAGAGCCCGTATACAAACCACCACAGCAGGCACAGATGCCGCGCCCGGAAGCGCCGTTATTTACCCTGCTGAGACATAGGTCTAAACGGTGCTTGCTTGAGGGTCTTGTTGCTGCAGCAGGAATTGTGCAGGAGGAAAAGAGCCAAAGCCGTCTTCCCGATAGGGATAGCCTGCCTTGCCGCCCGCATCAGGGGGACGCATGACGTCAGGATTTTCGACCCGAACGTGTACGAGCTCGGCGAGTCCCCAGGGAGGCTGAGGCGGGCCGTCGACGAATTCAGGCCCGACGTCGTGGGACTGTCCATAAAGTACGTGGACACCGGGCAGCTGATGGACCCCCACGTCTTCTACGGGTCTGTGAAGTCCACGGTAGAGGGCATCAGGGAGTCCGCCCCGGAGGCCAGGATTGTGGCTGGCGGACCGGGCTTTTCGATGTTCCCCCTTGAGATCATGGAGGACAACGCAGACATCGACTATGGCGTCTGCTTGGAGGGGGAGGACGCCTTCAGCGAGCTCTTGGAGCGCCTTGACGAGCCGGAGAAAGTCGCCGCCGTATATTATAGGAGCGGGGGACGGGTCGTCTTCAGCGGACAGAGGAGCCCGCCGAGCCTCCGGGGGACGCGGCCCTTGACAGCCGTGTCCGACCTGTTCAGGATGGGGGATTACATCTCGGACGACTACCAGATATTCGGATTCCAGTCCAAGCGCGGGTGCCCGATGGACTGCGCCTACTGCAACTACCCCTACCTGAACGGGACGGGCCTGAGGTTGAGGGACGCGAAGGACGTCGTCGACGAGATAGAGCACATGGTGAGGCGGCACGGCCTCAGGGCCTTCAGCTTCGCAGACAACGTATTCAACCACCCCTGCGAGCACGCCATCGGAGTCTGCAGGGAGATCTCCAGGAGGGGCTTGATTGTGGAGTGGGGCGCATGGTACGACCCCGCAGGATTGACCTCCGAACTCGTCGGCGCCGCCGTCGAGGCTGGATGCAGGCACTTCGACTTCTCGCCGGACGCGACGACCGAGGAGGGCCTCAAGGCGCTGGGGAAGGCCTGCACCCTCGAGGACATCTACGCTAGCATGAGGCTCTTGAAGCCTTACCGGGAGGCAGAAGTGTCGTACAATTTCTTCGTCTCCTACCCCGGCCAGACGGTCTGGGGGGCGGCGAGGCTCCTGGGAATGTGGTTCGGCATCGTCTCCTCCATGTTCGGCAGGTCCAGGGTCGGAGTCGGATGGATAAGGATAATGCCGCACACGAGGATGCACGACATAGCGGTCAGGGAGGGGGCCATAGAACCCGGACGCGGCCTTTTCGTCAGGGACAGCCGGGAACTGGGGGGGATGTTCTACCACAAGCCGGGATTATGGCCCGTCGAAGCCGCGTTCAAGCTGCTGGTCATGTCCGGCGAGCGCGTGATAAAGCCCATCCTGAAGGCGGCCGGCAGGCCGTTCGGAATACGGTATCCGTTCTACTACTGATGGAAAAAGTGCTCCTGATAAACCCCGGCCAGACGTTCTACCCGAAGAGCTACAGGGCGTCCAGCTCCGGCTCGATAGGGCTGCCGCTCGGCCTCCTCTACGTCGCCTCAGTCCTGGAGGCGGGAGGCTCAAAGGTGGAGGTCTTGGACTGCATGGTCTGCGAGGGTTCGGGGCCCTACAAAAGCGCAGGCAATGTGGGATATGGCCTGCCGGCGCAGGAGGTTCAGCGGCGGGTTAGGGCTGCAAGGCCGGACATAGTCGGCATCGGCAGCCAGTTCGCCGCGCAGGAGGACAACGCCGTCTCTGTCGCCGACCAGGTCAAGGAGGTCGACGACAGCATACTCGTAGTCCTCGGCGGGTCGAACGCCTGCTCTAGGGGCGCACACCTCATGGAAGTCTGCAAGTCCATAGACGTGGCCGTCAAGGGCGAGGGCGAGCTGACAGCTCGGGCGTTGATTGACGCCCGCAGGGGAGCAGGGAGGATGGACGACGTGAAAGGCATAGTCTACAGGGCGGGGGACGGCATGCGCGACACGGGCGAGGGGCTCCGGGTAGAGCGGCTCGACGACATACCCTTCCCGGCGTACCACCTCGTCGACATGGAGGAGTACCTCACGCTCTCGAGGCGGGGGGTCTACTCCAGGGGGAGGGACGTGGACCGAAGCGTCTCGATGATTACGAGCAGGGGATGCCCGTACAACTGCGTGTTCTGCTCGATATCAGGGACAATGGGCAGGCGGTGGAGGGCCCACTCCCCCGAGTACGTCGTGCGCCACATAGACCTGCTGCACGGCAGGTACGGCGCGAGGCACATACACTTCGAGGACGACAATCTCCTGCTTGAGCCTTCCAGGTTCATCCCTATTATGGGGAGGCTGCGCGAGACAGGGATTACCTGGGACACCCCCAACGGAGTGAGGGCCGATTCCGGGTTAAGCGTACGGCTGCTCGCCGGGATGAGGGAGTCCGGATGCAAATCGCTGACCATCGGCGTGGAGTCCGGAGACCAGAGGGTGCTGGACGAGGTCGTCCATAAGGGGCTGTCGCTCTCCGATGCGGAGGAGTTCGCCTCAAGGTGCAGGGCGGCGAAGCTGCCACTGAGGGCGTTCTACGTACTCGGGCTCCCGGGCGAGGACCTCAAGTCCATGAACAGGACGGTGGAATACGCCCTGCGGCTCTTGGATGATTATGACGTGGAGCCGGTAAACTTCATAGCCACGCCGGTATACGGGACCGAACTGTACAGGATATGCTCGCAGAAGGGTTACCTCTCCGGGGAGGTCACCCCGCGAAGCCTTTCGGAGTCCACCGTGTCAGACGGCAGGTCGCTCATATCCACGGAGGAATTCTCCTCAGGGGACGTAGAGCGCCTAAGCAGAGCCTTAACCGCCAAAGCCTACAGGAGGATGCTTGCGAAAGGCCTGAGGAACCCCGCGCTCCTGGCAAGACGCGTGGGGAACGCGCATTCCCTGGCCAGGATAGTCAGGAGGACAATAGACTACGATGGGACGCGCTACGTGAGAAAATGAAACCACCCAGGTTTTCCATAGTGATACCGGCGCGCAGCCGCTCGAAGGACCTTGACGACTGCCTCGCGGCGCTCGATGGACAGAGACCCGGCAGAAGCGACTTCGAGGTCATCGTTGTTTTCGATAGGGCCCCCGGAGGGCGCGGATGCGAAGGCATGGGGGGATTCTCGTTCGACGTCAGGTGCGAACGTCTGGCCGGGGGCGCCGGGGCTGCAGCCGCCAGGAACCGGGGGGTGGAGCTTTCAAGGGGGGAGGTCGTCCTCTTCCTCGACGACGACAGCGTCCCGCCCCGACATTGGCTCGCGGGGGTATGCAGGTTCTGGGACGAACCCGGGGGTTTCGACGGCATGGGAGGCCATGTCACAAGCGCGGCCGACGACGGCATACTCTCTAGGGTCAACTCGGAGATGTTCAACTGGTACTACGACTCGTTTTCCGGCGCCTCGGGAACCACCTTCCTGAGCACGTGCAACGCCGGCTTCCTCAGGAAGGCGCTGATGAAAGTCGGCGGCTTCGACGAGTCCTTTCCGGAAGCGGGCGGAGAGGACGGGGACGTCTGCTACAGGATGGTCGCATCGGGAGGGAGACTCCGGCTCTTGGAGGGCGTTGAGGTCTACCACGACCGCAGGATAACCGCGCTGGATTTCGCCAGGAAACACTTCAACTACGGGAAGGCCGCCAGGAGGCTCGCAACCCTCCACCCAGGACTGCGCGGCCTACGGGCCAAGGATTACCTGGGCCTGTACCTCCGGGTGATGTCTAGGTACCGGGGGGTGGAGAGGGCCGCGGCCGTCATGCTCGTCACAGCCTCCCAGGCCGCGACGGCGGCGGGTTATCTGCACGCCCGCTGCCGTTCAATTGGCCGCCGGGCGGGATAGCCTGCCCTTGAGCTTGATGAGGTACACGAAGACGAGGGGTATCCTGCCGTTCGCCCCCGTGACCACCTGGGACCAGATCCTCTGGGATATCGCCATCCAATCTAACGTTCTCGCCAGCAGCCTCGGAACCCGCCTGTTGAGGACCGACGGGTCCGACTCGATGCGCCGCATGACGAACCGCGGGGTCCTGATGAAGTTGACCGTGTTGATGAGCATGTTGCCCAGTGTCGGCTGGCACGCCAGATACCCGTTATCCCGGTCGTAAGGCATCCCGGTGATTTCGTGAAGTTCGGTGCCCGGGTACACCCTGAGGGAGAACAGGTTCAGCATTATCGGCCGCGAGAGGAGGTTCACAAGCTTCAGCGTGTCGAGGACGTCCCGGGGCTCCTCTGAGAAGCCGTCCAGTATTATGTCGTATGAGGCCCTGACACCCCTGCCGGACGCCGCTGAGAATATCCTCGAGACCGCCACCACCTCGTCGTTGGATTGGACCCTCCGGTAACTCCGGAGCATCCTCTCGCTCCCCGACTGGACGCCTATCCTGCCCCGCACCATCCCGGCGTCGATGAGCCGCTCTACCCGGCCCCTGTGCCGGAGGGCTATGGTCGGGATGATGCCCCCGATTACGAACGGCAGCCCGACCTTCTCCGTGTAGAGCCGTATGAACCGCTCGAACATGTCGTCCCCCATCGCTATGAACGCGTCGTCCATGAACCAGACGCTCTGGAACCCGTACGCCTCCCTAGCGGCCGCTATTTCCCCCACTATGTACTCGGGGGAATGCCATCTGACAATCTTGCCTTCTGGCGTCAACCGTTTCAGAACGGTGTTGCAGCAGTATGTGCAGGAATACGGACAGCCTATCGACATCATCGTATAATACGAGAGCCCCAGGTGCCGATCGAGCTCCTTTTTTCCGACGTTGACTATCCCATTGCCCGGCGTGCGGATGAACGTCCTGCGCGCGTCGTATGTTGGGTACGGCAGCTCGTCCAGTTCCATGAGGGTCCTGCCGACCCCGTTCTCGCTGACCGCCCCCGACGCGTTCCCCCATATCCCAGCCGGCAGCCCCCCGTGCGCGCCGCCCCCGTCCTGCGCGGCCCCCTTGCGGGCCCCCGCCAGGGACATGACCAGTTCCGGGAATGAGATGAACCCGTCGCCGACGCAGACGTAATCCGCGTACCCCAGGCACTCCCTCGGCGCCACCGTCGCATGGATTCCGCCGAATATTATCTTCTTCCCGGGGTAACGCCTCCTTATCGCCTCGCTCAGCTGTATGCACTCAGGGAGGTTGTCGGTGAAGACTGTGAAGCCGACCAGACTGTACGGCCTGACGAACTCGATGAAGTTCGAGACGAACCGTTCGTCGAACACGCCGTGGGACTTCTTCCGGACTGCGTTGTCGAACCTGCTGACGGCCACCGCGAAAAGGAGGTCTGTGCTTATGCCGCGGCCGTTGAGGAGGGACGCGAGGCACCTCAGCCCGTATGAGGAGACCTCGGACAGTGTTGACACGAGAAGGACCTGAAAATCCCCTTGGCGCGGGCCAGTCTCCTCCATCCTAAGGAAAATGCCTTAGGACGTATATATACGTGCGCTGATTAAGCCAGGATTCCTTGCATAGTTTACGCATCGTATGAAAGACGCTAAGGCGAGGATAAGCAGGGGGCTCGGCAGGCGCTCGACGGGCGCATGCGTCAGGGAGATGGGCGAGGACATAGGCCCCCTTTTCGACGCCATGCACTCGAGGCTCGCCAGCGTTCTCTTGGACGGCACCGGCCCGCTCGCCGGGGCGGACGTCCTCTTCGTCGGCGGAGGCCAAGGCAGGGAGATAAGGCGGCTCGCCCAGCTGTCCGGCCCGTTCACGGCCGCCAACATCGACGTCTCGGAGAAGGCGCTCGACGAGTACGCAAGGAGGATGCCTGCCGGGGACCGGCGCCTCGTCGCGCTGGCCGACGGCATGGGGATGCCGTTCAAGGACGGGGCCTTCGACGTCGCCGTGCTTTACAACTCCCTCCACCACATGGACGACATAGCGGCATGCCTGCGGGAGGCCATGAGGGTCGCGGACAAGGTCTGCGTCGTCGACCGCCGCAGGTGCGCGCTCTCGAAGGCGGGCAGGGCGCTGGGGCTCATCCGCCCGGAGGAGGGCGTGGAGTACGCGAACGAGATGGATTTGAAGGAGGTCGCCGATTTGGCGTCGGAGGCGGGCGCGCGCATCAGCTACATCAGGACCCACATGTTCCTCCTGTATTTCGTCAACTGGGCCGTCCACGACTTCATCGTATCGCGGCCGCCCCTCCTGCGCTGCTACCTGCCCTTCGTCGAAATCGCGGACGCATTCTTCAGGAGTTTCGGGAACGGGGTCGTCATCGTGCTGGACGGGCACGGCGCGCGCATCCGGCGTAATCAGCGGATGTAGCTCGGGCTCTCGTTGCTTATCTGCTGCTGCCGTTCCGCGGCTTTTTTGTGGCTGGATATCATCTTGCTCATCTGGCTGAGCTGCTCCTCGGTCTGCTTCGCCTTCTTTTCTATCTCGTCCATGTTCACGGGGACGCCGAGTATCCGGGTGAGGACTTCGAGGACCGCCTCCGCGCTCTTCGCGTCGATAATCTGGCCGTGGGTCTCGCCCATCAGGCATATCGCGTCTATTTTCCGGGGCATCGCGAGGCCGAGGAGGAGTCCGCTCGCCCCGAATATGGCGCCGCCTCCCTTGAATATGACGCCGTACTTCTCGAGTTCCGCCACCAGGTTCGTGGAGGTGGCTGCGCCGAAGACGCGCGGACTGCTCGTTATGGCGCCGGTGCCGAGGCCTCCGAGCGTGTATATCCTCGTAACCCCGAATTCCTGCGCCAGGTCTAGAGTCCTCTCGGCTAGCTGGTACTGGCTGTCGGGGGTGAGGCCCTGGAAGTCGCCCACCAGGAATATCAGGTCTCGCTGCCCCCGCCAGTAGTAGAGCTCCATGTTGACTAGCTTGACGGTGCCGTCGTCCTGGATGTTCACCTGCGGAGGCAGGTAGGGGGATAGTATCTCCGCGAACTTCACGGCCTTCAGCTCGTCCTTCATGTGGTCTCCGGCGAGCTTGCCTACGAGGCCTATGCCCGGGAGCCCCTCGACCATGACCGTGTCCTTGAGGTCGGGCCGCTCCAGGACGTTGACCACCACGTCATCCACTGCGCATCTCCTCCTTCATCATCCTCCGGTACCTCCCGTAGCGGTCCTCCGGTGAGTATCTCGCCGGCCCCACGGGGTTCGTCTGGGAGCCGCATTTGGGGCATGCGCCCTTCAGCGTGTACGAGCCGCAGCCCGGGCACTTGTGGATTTTCATTTGTTCATGCTGACCGGCAGCTCCCGGTGGAAAACTCCGGCCCCGCGGTTGGCTTCGACGTGCCGTATCCCCTGGTCGACGGCGGTCCTCAGCGCCTTCTCCGCGGACTTGTAGTCGGCGGCCGTGACCTTCACCCGGTAGAGCGGGGCGGACACGTATGTGAGCTCCATCTGGCAGTCGTTGGGCTTGTGCTTGAGTATCTCCGAGAGCGCGGCCCTGATGGCCGAGACGCCGTCGGATTCGAAGCTGTGGAGCTCCGCGTACCCGGTTATGTCGACAGCCGGGGCCTTGATGCTCTTCACCACGAGCTCGAGGAGCTTCTTCCTGAGCTTCGGCTCCAGGTCCAGCCTGTCCGCCAGGGAGTTGTCCGCGGCTATGGCCTCGAGGCCCGCATAGGCGGACTCGTAGGACGAGAGCGCCTGGCCGACCCTGGCCTTGATGTCCTCCGGAGCCAGCTTAAGCTCGGCGGCCATCACCTCCATGAGCTTAGCGGCCCTCTGCTTCTGCTTGACCTGCTGCAGCTTTATCTTCCGCTGGCTGTCGTTCACCCGCCTCAGGGACAGGTCTATGTGGCCGCGGCCGGGGTCGAGGCGCAGCACCAGGAGGACGACCTTCTGCTCCTCCTTCACGTAGTCGCGTATGTTCCTGACCCACTTGAGGCTTATCTCCGTTATGTGGAGCATGCCCCTCTTGCCCGGGTACTCGTCCAGGTCGATGAAAGCGCCCTGGTTGAATATGTTCTTCACAGTACCGAGGACGAGTTCCCCCTGCTCCGGATATTCCGAGGATGCCATCTTATATTACCGATTATGCTACTATGATTAAGCACATGGCGGTTAAAAATGGGTGAGGAGCGCACGCACGTTTTCACGGCCCTTGTGGAGCACAAGCCTGGTGTCCTGCAGAGGATAGCCTCCCTTTTCGCGAGGAGGAAGTTCAACATAGAGAGCATCACCGTCGGCGCCACGGACCATCCCGAGATAGCGAGGATGACTATCGTGACCCGCGGGGACGACAGGATACTCGAGCAGATCAGCAAGCAGATGAACAAGCTCGTGAACGTCATCAAGGTCTCGGACATAGCGCCCGACGAGACCGTCTTGAGGGAGCTGTGCATCGTGAAGGTCAGCACCCCCTCCGAGAAGCAGAAGGCGCAGGTGATACAGTACGCGAACGTCTTCAGGGGCAACATCGTCGACGTGAGCCCGGCGTCGATGTCCGTCGAGATAATCGGCGACACGAGGAAGATAAACGCCTTCCTCGCCATAATGAGGACGCTCGGCATAAAGGAGATAGCCCGGACCGGGGCGACAGCCATGCAGAGGGGTTAGCCGATGCGCTGGAGCTACCCGGCATTCAGGGTTTGGGGGATATCCATCGAGCTCCACCTAACGTTCATCCTCCTGTTCGCGCTCCTCTTCCTCGCCGGCCTCCAGGCGTTCCTCTTCTTCGCCCTCGTCTTCACCGTAGTCCTCGCGCACGAGCTCATACACTCGTTCGTCGCCGTCGTCCACGGCGTCAGCGTCCAGAGGATAACCCTCCTGCCCATAGGCGGCCTCGCGAGCATAGACCTGCCAGAGGACCCGGTCCTCGAGATAAAGGTTTCCATCGCCGGGCCGATGTTCAACTTCATGGTCGCGGCGGTCTGCCTCGCCCTCCTGGCCTACCTGGACTCCGGGTTCATGGGCTTCGACAGGGTCGTCGAGGTGGTCTTCTCCGGGAGCTACGGCATGGACAGCGCGGTGAGCGTTCTCTCCGTCCTGGTCTCGTTGAACATGCTCCTCGGGGGCTTCAACATGCTGCCCGCCTTCCCCATGGACGGGGGAAGGGTCCTCAGGGGGGTGCTCGCCCTCTGGATGGACTACGCGAAGGCGACGTGGGCCGCCACCCTGACGGGGAGGCTCATCTTCACCCTCCTCGCCGTAGCCGGCATCCTGACCGTCAACCTCTGGTGGGTACTCCTCGGAGTGTTCCTCACCTGGGCCGGCGGAAGCGAGCTGAACTACGTCAACCTGAGGAGGCTCCTGGCCGGCTCTAAGCTGGCGGACGTGGCGGCCACCGACTACGCCTACGTCTCGGGCAGCCTGACGTGGGGGGAGTTCCTCTCTACAGTCCACAGGAGAGGCAGGAGAATCTACGCTGTCGTCTCATCCGACGGCGCGCTCAAGAGGGTATTCGACATGGGGGCAGCCGACGCCGCGAAGCCGGAAGCGAGGATGGAGGACGCCGCCGGCGTGGACTACGAGGCCCTCGACGCCAAAGCGCAGGCAGCCGACGCTCTCAAGGCGGTTTTGTCCGGCAGGCTCGTCCTCGTCTCCGACGGCGGCAGGCTCGTCGGCTACGTGACGGCGGAAGTCATGGCCGAAGCCGCGCGGATGCTAGCCCTGAAGGCGAAGGCGACTCAGTTATAAACGCCAAAGGGGAATACTAACTAGGATGGTTGGGAGACCGGAGAGATATCTGCTCACGTTGACCGTCTTGTCCTTAGCTGCGGTCACCGCCAATTCAGCACCCTGCGTCGCGTGCACGCTGACAGGGCACTTCGTCTGGCCGGTCCAGAACATACAGCTTGCCGACGACGCACTCCACTCAGACTGCGACCAAGGCTGGGCCTGGCCGGGCCACGCGGGCTACGACCTATTCGCAGCCGACGGCTCCCCGGTCTATGCCGCGTTCGCAGGCAGGGTTTACCGCTATGACGAGCCGGGAACTAGCGGGTCCTGGGAATGGTACAACCTCGGGTGCGGCCTAAGGCTCGTGAACGGCACCAGGACCGTCTACTACGGCCACCTCTTGGAAGGCGGGAGGGCGAAGCACAGAGCGACCGTCAACGCGGGGGACATAATCGGCAGGGCGGGCGGCGGCCAGGAGGACGAATACTGCAGGGGGGACAGCCCAGGCCCCAGACTCTACTTCGAGATGCAAGTAAGAGGAAGGTATGTCGACCCGTTCAGCTGCCTCACCAACACCTGCAGGTACAGGTATGCCGATAGGAGGGGATTCTGCTTCCCCGACCTGGTGAACAGCGGCAGTTGCAGTGTGGTCGGCGCGCTCAAGGGCGTGAACCACCCCATGTACTCATGCGGCACCGCCTACTCCCAGTTCCCCCGGGACACAAGGCTTAACCTGTACTACGCGGAGGCGACAGTCAAAGAGACCGGGGAGCTGGACCTCGGCTGCTACGGCTCATTCCCGAACCACAAGAGGTGCTGGAGCGAGGCTTACACGGCATCAAAATCCGCGGGGATATGGGTCATGAACCCCCGGTTCTCGAGTGTAGCGAGCGATGGGCCGCTGAAACAAAACCTAAACTGCTTCCTCAGGTTCCTGAGGGTTCACGGCGACGGAAGAGTCGACTGCGGGGGGGTGGAAGGCGACGCGGTCGCATACAACAAGGGGACCTTCAACCCCAAGACCGGCGCCCGGACAGGTGCATGCCTGTATGTCTCAGGTCTCGGCATAGCAGACGAGGAGAAGGCGCGAAACCAGGAGTACCTGCTCCTGCAGAGGATAACCGCGACCAAGGACTTCGACATCCACAACAAGTTCATCGTGCTCGGAAGCGAATGGGAGATTCTTGGAGTCGACGACGAGAGGTACGTCACCGTGTCGATGGACCAGGACCCCGCGGCCGCCTCAGAGCAGGCCGCAGACGGCTCGGACCCGAGGGCGTTCAACCCCGCCTACACGGAGTACTGGGTGGACTACATCCTGGCCAGGACATGCGACCTGGCCGGAGCGGTGGAGAGCGTATCCGAGTGCAAGAACACGAGGATACCGAGCCCGGAAGGCCAGGGGATGGACTACGACGAGTGGGTCGAGAGGGGGGGATACAGGAGATGCGAGTACAACTTCGTGGACGCGGGCAAGGTCTACGACCAGCCCGGCCTGTTCTTCACAGTGTTTTCGCAGTCGAGGTTCGGCGCCAACAGGGGGGAATTGTATTATAACTGAGAGATGAATAGGGTTAACGTGCCATTCGGATGGAAGGCGGGGGTTGCGGCGGTAGCGTGCATCACCGCCCTGCTTCTTGCGTCCGCGGCGAGCGGGCGGAACATGGAGAGGTACGAGGAGGACACGACCAGCCAGCTACTCTGGTGGAACAACGACAGCGTCAAGAGGATATGGGGCTGCGACAAGTGCAACAAGGGGGACATAGCCTGCAGCCTCGGCTCCTCGGTCGCCCAGTTGATGGGATGGCCCTGCGGCTACACCAAGGAGACCGCCGACTACTACGGATACCTGGACATCGACGACCAGAGGAGGCTCGGCACCCCCAACATGTACAAGTGGATGGACGACAAGCGGGACACCAAGATGGACTACGAGAGCGGGATACCCGACGGGGGCGTGTCCGACGGGAGCGTCGAGAGCATACACTCCAACGTCACCGCCTACTTCGTCAAGGAGACGGAATGGAAGGGGCCCCCGTACTGGATACACATGCACGACCCCGGCCCGTGGGACAAGAACGTCGACTGGAACAGGTGGGTGATGCCGTGCGACATCCAGGGGGAGGACTGGTGCAGGTGGACCGACTGCTACCAGATACAGCCGTGCCCCTGCCAGGAGCACATATGCCCGGGTAGGATATCCATCACACTGCCGAGCGGCGACGTGGTATGCCAGGAATGCGACGCAGACCACTCAAAGAACGGGGAGGCGGCCGACTGCAACGCCGGCACAGGCAGATACAACACCGAGGCAATATGCTCATGCGGGACAGTCCCGCCCGACCCCCCGACGACCTGCGAATGGGGGGGAGGTGCTACGACCAACACATATTGCCAGGAAAAGTTCGACGTCCCCTCGAACACGATAATCGGCGAGGTCTGGGACAACTGCCCCTGCGACGAGCACCCGTGCCCGACCTCCGGAGGCGACGGAAGCGGAGCGTGCATGGACACCGTCAGCGGCAGGTGGGAATGCTCGCAGTGCGCCGCGCTCGAAACCGACCCGCCTGGCGGAAGCATCAAGGTCAAGAGGTGCGGCAGGCCCTCGGACAGGTGCCCCGGACAGGGGGCGAGCCCCGCAAGGTGCTCCTACACCATCAGCTACCCGCTCTCCCACTGCTACGGAGGCGGCGTCCCGGAAGGGGAGCTCGGCAACGACAACTACCAGTGGGGCTGCTGGGACTGCACGAACGTGTACAACGAGACCGAGGACCCGGACAACCCGTTGGACGTCCAGGAGATGAGGGACTTCTGCGGCTGGGGAGGCACGAGAATCGTCGAGGAGGTCAGGGAAGAGAGGATGTTCGACTACCTGAACTACCCGCTCAAGAGGGACGCCTCAGGCAACGACCTCAACGACGACATCAGGGACTACAAGGAGCCGTTCACGTCCGGAAGCTGGTTCCCAGGCATGGCGCTTGTCCCCGTCCTGGCGGCCGAAGGCAGCGGAGCCCCATACGAGGACGCCGAATGGAAGAGAGAGGACCTGGTCAGGGACAGGTTCTGGAGGCACAACGCGACCGACACCGAGTTCTCAGGCACGAGGCCCGGCTACTGCAGCGGGGAATGCAGCGGGACCAGCTGCGGCCCAGGCGGCGGCTCCGTGCCCTGCCAGCAAGAGGAGATGATAACCCAGAGGGACGGCCTCAATAGGCCGTCGTCGAGGCAGCACGACCCCTGCCGCAGCTGCTGGGACAACCTGGACGAGTACTACTGGGACAAGCTGCTCACCGGCAATGAGCCGACCAACTTCAAGCTGCCGTGCACGAACACGTGCTATAACTACGACCTGAGGTACTACAGGCAGTTCAACCTCGGCAGCGTCTGGACGAACGTTTTCAAGATAGTCCCCGAAGTCAACGACCCCCGCACCAGGCTGCCGCCCGGCGAATCATTCCCGGACGCCCGCGACCTATGCTTACAGACCCGGCCCGGCAAATACGTCTGCTCGAAGGATGAGATTGGCGAGGAATGCGATACCCCCGACGACTGCATCCCCGGCCTCGACTGCGTGACTCCCTTGGACGCCGGCCCGAAGGTCTGCTGCCCGGCGGGAACGTACTTCGAGAACAACTGCTGCAGGCAGGAGCCGAGCGGGGCCTGCACGACATACGAGGCCACATGCCCCGCCGACCTCAGGTCCCCGCCGAAGGGGAGATGGCCGGAGTACACCGGCGAGTACGAGGCCTGGCTGAAGGAGAGCCCGAAGGGCCTCAGGAGGGACTACGACTACCTCCTCGGCGTCGGCGAGGAAGGCTGCGAGAGCGACGCGGACTGCGCAACCTACCTGAACCCTGAGGACTACACCGAGGAGGAGGAGCTCCACTGCAGCATGGCACTCGGGGACGACGGAGCTTGGCCGACGGCCGACGTCATCGGCAACCACTGCTGCCCGGAGGAGTACGAGTATGACATATCTTTCAACTGCTGCATGCCCGAGGACGAGGCCGTCCGGATAGTCAGGATGCACGACATGTCCAACATCTGGAGGAATGCGGAGGGGACTGGGGCCCCGGTGGACACGGGCTACTGCGAGGAGAGGTACCTGGAAACAGGGAAGAAGTGCAGGTACGAGGAGGGGCCGTGCAGGATGGTAAACAGGCTTGGCGACAGGATGGACTATGACAGCCTGATAAAGGAGTGCGACGGCGACCTCCAGTGCAAGCAGAATTACGCCAACACATACGTCTGGGACACCGCCTGCTGCAGGCAGGAGCAGATGTGGAACGGAAAGAACTGCGTCCCCCTCCTGACGCAGGCGCCCTGGGTGGCCACCTGGACTAGGACCATGCCGGGAGTCGCCGGCGACGGCGGCGGCCCCATATGGATATATTCCGGGGCGGGGGCCATGATACCGAACATGACCGAGGCCGCCGGCTGGATGGACAGGGGCACATTATGCAGGAGGGACGGCAGGTTCAGGACGGAACTCGACAACGGGTACCCGCTCTACTGGCTGGGCTGCCGGGCCGAGACATCTCCCGCATCCACGGACGCGGCCGGCAACAGCCACCCGGAGATGCAGCGGAGGGGCGTGTGCAGGTACTGCGACGGCGCATGGCCGTACCAGTGCAACCCGAGCCCGATATGGTTCGAGGCGAGGAACTTCGGCAACGACTACCGCGCCGGCTGGAGGCAGACCACCTGCAACGGCGACTACGACGGAATAGACGCGTCGGTGTACCCGTTCGACAAATACGATTCGACGACGGTCGACCCGCTGTTCCGGGCGCCGTTCAAGCTGGAGTGCTGGGGGAAGGACTGCAACTGCGGCCGCGACATGGACGGCAACAGCATACCGAGGAACAGCCCCTGGCCAGCCGTGGGGTCCGCGGTCAAATCCCCCCTGGACACTGTGGGGGACCAGGCCGACGGGAACATACTTGACGGCGGCTCATGGGACCCAAAAGACCCCCAACAGCCGGACTGCAGGCTCTCGGGCATAATCTTCTCGCACGCCTACATCAACGACGGGGCCTACAGGCAGGAGGACAGCAAGGTCTCGTGCACGGACCTGCAGTCGACGAGCTGCAAGCGCGGCAGACTCGACCCGAAGACCGTCCACAGGTGCAACTACTACGTGTGGGGCCACGGAAGCTTCCTGAACGCGACGGGGCTCATAACAAGCAACACGACAGTGAACCCCTACAAGACCGGCACATTCGGCCCTGGCGAGCCGTGGAACGGCGTGGACGCCAAGGAGATAGTCCCCGAGGTCTGCGGGAGGATACAGAGGAAGGAGGTCGCCTACGACATCAACAACGTGGGGGACAGGTACTACCCCAAGTATCCAGGCGACGCACCGGAAAGCTGGTTCGACTACGTGATAGAGCAGTACGACGGGAACTACGCGCCCCTGGCCCCGATAGTCAGGTTGAACGTCGAACCCGGCAGGATAAACATCCTCCCGAAGCCGGCCTCGCCATGGACGGTGCTAAGGGACAACAGGATAATGGTGGAGCTTGACACCGCCACCCGATACATCAACGTAAGCCTGAACTACACGGTCAGGAACAGGATAGAGAGGCAGGACTTCGTGAAACAGTGCTCCTGGGTGGGCTGCTCGAGGATAGAGGAGGAGGTCACAACATACGACAAGACCGAATGCCAGGAGCAGTGCGACGGCAGCTGGTCCTGCACTGACACGAACAACATAGTCGACGGCCCGCCGCCGTGCTGCTGCACCCCGCAGGACAGGAACGACCCCGCCGTCAAGATAGGCGGCAGGAGGGAGTGCGTCGTCGACCGCAGGGACCCGATGGCCAGGGGAGACTGCTGGGCCTGCAAGACGGAGATCATGTCATTATGCGCGCTCGGCTCCACCGGCGGCAGATTCGTGTCCTACGCATACGACTCGTTCGGGAACCTGATAGGCGAAAACCGCGCCCTCAAATACAGGGAGGAGCACGACTGCACCTGCGAGTACGCGTGCTGGGGCTGCTGGCACCTGAACGGCGAAACAGACTACATGCCGGTGACCGAGGACGACCCGGCCGCGACCACGGCCTACAACAACCAGAGGAAGGTGCGCGAGCAGATAAACGAGAGCGCGAGGGTGGAGGCGAGGCCGTACGGCAACCACATCCGCGTGGAAAACCCAATCACGTCCGGGGACTCGGAGGCCAAGGTGAAGGTCAGGGGGAGGATAATCTACGGGTACCCGAACGTCGACATGGACACCATCCCGGACGCACTCGAGAAGAAGAACACCTTCATGTCCGGCTTCCTCACGTTCCAGGCCGTGGACGACGAGACCGGGAAGATAGACATGTTCAGCGGAGTCAGGATAAGCGTCCCCGACATAGTGACCCTCGACCTGTTCACGCGGAGGTTCCCGCTGTACCACGAGCTCAGCGGCCTCAAATCCACGCTACCGCACGACTACGTCAACGTCACAGCCGGCCAGAGGAAGCTCCTGAGGCTGTCGGACATATGCTACTACCGCCAAAACCCAAGCACCCAGGCCTACGAGTACAGGGCGTCAGCATCGCCGTTCTACCTCCGCTGGCTGTTCAACTCGGCGAAGCAGTACACCGCATACTACGACATTTTCCAGGGCCACGGGACCCACTACAACCTCGAGGGGCCGGTGTGGCTGGCCGACCTCGGCAACACCCGGTGCAAGAACTTCCTCGACGAGAGGTCGGCGAACATCCCCCTCTACAGGACGTACCACGAGAACGAGCCCCTCGCCTACGACTTCGAGTCGGTGTTCGTAATCCCGGTGGACATCGAAGCCGGACTCAGGTTCGAGGCCTACAACCCGAGCTCGCTCGCTAACGTCAAGTCCATAGCGTACAAGAAGAGCGTGGAGAAGGTGTACGCTAGGTACGCGCCCTCGTGCAGCCTCCCGCCGGAAAGCGGCTACTCGCTCACAGGCGCCGGCGACTGCCCCGACATGTGCTCCGACATAGCCGAACCGAAGGGCGGCGGATGCGACTGCGAATACAGGGAGCCGTACAGGAAGAGGTACCCGATAAGCGAGGACGTCTGCAAGATGGCGGCCGACTGGAGGATGTCCGAGTTGTTCAGGTGCGAGGGGGCACCGGGCAAATACAAGAGCTTCTGCGCCGACGGGAAGTACTACGCGTACTGGGAGGACCAGTACCAGTTCAGGTACAGGTGGAACGCGGGCACAGATAGCTGCGAAATAGATATGCTGAAGGAGTGCGAGCCTAAGGAGTTCCCCCCGGAAAGCTACACCATAATCTTCCAGAACCCGAAGACCCTCACCTTCAAGGAGTGGAACACCGCCATCGCGAAGGTGTACAGCAACCTCCGGAACGTCGAATACAAGGCGTTCGGCGACCAGGACCCGTGCGCGAGCCAGACGTACACCCACACGAGCGGCGGCCTGGACGTGAGCATAGAGAAGCCGAAGCCCGTGTACTACGAGCTTACAGGCGGCGACCCGGTGCCGGAGACAGCCTACACGATGACCGTCACGGCCAAGTCCCCTTGCGGAGGGGGCGTCCCGTCATCCGGGAAGAGGAGCATATACGTCGAATTCCAGTACCCGTACGCATACGCGACCGGATGGTATGCGGAGGGGGACACCATCACCGTCATCCCCAAGAAGGGCACGAGCATAGTGGCAGTGTCGACCAGCCTGGAAGACGGCGGATTCACGAAGAGCATCAAGTACATAACCAAGAAGGAGGTGGAATACGCCACCCCGATGTGCGACTACCTGATGGACAACGTATGGCTGCTCATCGTCATATGGGTCATGGTGATGTCCTACAGGTTCTTCGGCGAAAGGATGAGCGACTTCAAGGAATGGTTCGACGAATACAAGGGCAAAAAATAAAACCCGAACGCTATATAAGCCACGAATATACCATTCTTAATGAACGCACAGATGAAACACCCCCGGACAGTCTGGAAGGCCGCGGCTGTTGCATTCATCGCGCTATTGGCCGCATCCCTGGCCCAAGCCGACGACAACAACCAGGACAGGGCTTACACTGTCTCTGAGGGGGCCGGCAGAGGCATGATAGGGGTCGTATTGGACGCGATCGCGTCCATCGGCAAGGAGGTATTCAATGGCTTGAGGAGCCTCCTCACCCTCAACTTCTACCTGATAACCCACCCGTCCCTGAACAACCCCAACGTCAGCTCAGGCCCCTACCTCCAGCTCTCCGGCGCCATAATGTCGATAATCATCCCGATAATAGCGTTCGCAATACTCCTGGCGGCCGGAAAGATGGTGCTGTCGGCGGAGAACCCCGGCGAGAGGGCTCAGGCGAAAAGCCAGCTGCACAACCTCCTCGTCGGCCTCGTTATAATACCATTCTCCCCTCACCTCTACAAGCTGGTGTTGGACGTCAACCACATGCTCACCGTCCAGCTGCTAGGACAATCAGGGGTCCCAGGAGTATACCAGTCGATGGTCGGCGGCGAAAGCCTCAGCAGCGCTCTCCTCGGTGCGTTCAGCATAGGCAACCCCGGCCAGTTCTGCATAATAATGATGGTCGCATACGTCGTGAACCTCTGGGCGGTGGAGATGATACTGATCAGACATGTACTCGTCGTCCTCTTCGGCATCCTTATGCCCCTGACTTGCTTCATGTACCTCTTCGACTTTACGAAGACCATCGGGCGGAAGTTCCTGAAGTACAGCATCACATGGGCCTTCGTGCCGGTGGCGATGTCCGTGTGGATAATCATCGCCGGCCTCGTCATAGATCGG
>JBFYKH010000067.1:0-11173 GCA_041306075.1 Candidatus Altarchaeota archaeon | reverse complement strand
GGTGAGAGGCAGCCGTCGCTGAAAAACGTGTGCGTGTGGAACTCCGAGCGGCGGCCCAAATCCATGATATAAACTACCGTTGCCCGGTAATAAACATGCCTGAGAGGGAGGCCGCTGCGGGTGGCGGACAGGACGTGACGCCCGGCATCCGCACCATATTCTCGGGGATGGTCAGGGATTCCATCGGCCGCGCCAGGGCGGTGGACGTCGCCGAAACGCGGAGGCTGCGGGCCTTCGTGGAACAGTCCTGGAGCGCGCGGGACGGGGGGGCATTGCCTGTGCGTGCGCGGGGTCCTGCGAAACAGCCGAGGACCGAAGCCGGGAAAGACCTTTTGGATGAGGCGGCTGATGTCTCGAGACGGATGAGGGCTGAGGTGGGGGCCGGCCTGCGACGGGAGCTGAGGATGGAGGTCGCCGGCGCCCTGGACGGAGGCGACGTCGTCGTCCTGGCGGCGCCCGGAGGCTTCGGCAAGACGGCGACGATGCACCAGCTCTTCAGGGACATCGGCGGCGGAGTCTACGCGGACATGATGACCTCCCACAGACTCGAAGACGGGCTGAGGAGGTACGGCGCGGAAATAGCCAAAGCCCCCCTCGTGTACCTGGACGAACTCGGCTACCAGGACAAGGACGAGGTCGTGAAGGCGGTGAACGCGTTCAGGAGGGAGGGGAAGGCGGTGGTGATAGGCGTCAGGCCCCTCGGCTACTACGGGTACGTGGAGGGGGTATACAGGGAGGCCGGCTTCAGGGAGATATCCTTCAGCGCATTCGGGAGGGACGACGAGAAACGGATAGTCGACGGGTTCGGCCTTGACGACGAGACTGGCAGGAGGTTCATGGCCCTGGCGGAGGGGGACCCGGGATGCTACGAAACCCTTTTCGGGAGAAGGTTCATAGGCTTCGACAAGGACGTCCGCAAACTCCTCGACGATTTCGACGCCCTGGAGGCGGGCGGCCACACAGGGAACACAAGCTACTGCCTAGACACCGGGAACATAAAATACTTCCGGCACGAGTATCCCGCCATGCTCGGCTGCGTGAAAAAGGCTGTTGAGGGGGTGCCGCTCGACGACGCCGAAAAAAGGATGGCTTTGGGCTCAGGCCTCGTCCTCGAACGCGAGGGGAGGGTGTACGCCCCAAGGCACGTCCGAATCATCGTGGGGAGGAATCCCGCCAGCCTGGAGTACGAGTGAGCCTGCAGTCGTCTAGGATACGACGCTGCCGCGCCCCGTATCGGCTTTTAGCGGATATATAGCATGGGGGCCTATCCGTATACATGGAGGTCACTTTTCTAGGGACGTCCGGCTGCATCCCCACGGAGAAGCGGGGGCTCCCGGCAGTCCACCTCGACTACCTCGGGGAGCCGATGCTGTTCGACTGCGGGGAGGGCACGCAGCGGCAGATGCGCCTGGCAGGCCTGAACTTCATGAGCCTGGACAACATATACCTGACTCACCTGCACGCAGACCACTTCCTCGGCCTCGGGGGGATGATACAGAGCATGGACTTCCTTGAGAGGGAAAGGCCGCTGACCATCCACGGACCCCGCGGCACCAGGGACGCCGTCGAAAAGATACTCACGACAGGCAGCTTCGTCCTCGACCACTTCCGGGTGAACGTGAACGAGTCGGACGGCGGCCTGGTCCACAAGGGCGGGAGGTACACGGTGTCCGCGGCCCGGGCCGACCACACGAGAAACAGCCTCGCCTACTGCGTCACAGAGGACCCGCACAGGAGGTTCCAGAAGCAGACGGCGCTCGACCTCGGGGTTCCGGAGGGCCGCCTGTTCTCGAGGCTCCAGAGCGGCGAGACCGTGGACGTCAAGGGAAAGAAAATCACCCCGGACATGGTGCTGAGCGAGCCCATCCCGGGCAGGAAGGTCGTGTACACCGGAGACACGAGGCCGTGCAAGGCCGTTGAGGAGCTGGCCGCGGGCGCCGACCTCCTGATACACGAGAGCATGTTCAGCCACGAGGACGTGGAGAACACGAAGGACGCAGCGCACTCGACCACGAGGCAGGCGGCGGAAGTCGCCCTGAAGGCGGGCGCGAAGAAACTCTACCTGACACACATAAGCCAGAGGTACACGGAGCCCGGGAGGCTCCAGGCTGAGGCGAGGGAGGTCTTCCCGGAATCCTACGTCGCCGAAGACTTCATGAAAGTCCAGGTGCCGAAGCACTGGTAGCTAAACGCGGTCGAGCCGCTCGGCCACGTCGCACAATGCGTTCATGACGGCTGAGACTTGAGCCCTGCCCTGCACCTTCAGAATCTTAGACTTCACTATATTCGCCTCTATGTCCAGGGGGTGCTGGACGTTCATCAGGGCCTGCTGCACGTCGAAGCCTAGCACCCGCCTGCCTTCGGCCTCGTCCTGGCAGGTCACGTAGAACCTGTCGTCGAAATCCTGGACGCCCACCTGTATCTCCCTGTAGCCTATCATCTTCGCCAGCTTCGACCCCAGATTCTCCCGCTGGACGCTTATCTTCGTCCTAACGGCCCCCTTGTGCTTCGCCTGGACGACCGTGTACGTCCTCGATTGCTTGCCGCGGCCTTCGACCACCAGGTAGACGCGCACGCCCCGGCCGCGGTAGTCGCCCGCGACCTCCGGGTACCTCCACCTGCCGTTGTCCTTGTACTCGAGGCCATACTCCGACGCCATTGAGCGGAAGTCGTCGCGGACCCGGTTGAACCGGAGCGTCGACAGCACGAGAGCGAAAGCCATGAAAGCGCCGACTATCAGGAACGTGAAGAGGCAGTACAACATGGTTAGTTATTCCTGACAACGGATAAATACTGAGACGGTAGCAGGAAGGCTTAGGACGCCACGGCACGTGCGTTCTGGGGGTTCGCAGAACCCCCAGTACTCGAGGTTTGATTAAACTTTATTAAAGTTTATTGGGACCGCTGCGATTTGAACGCAGGTCACTAGCTCCCAAAGCTAGAAGGATACCAAGCTACCCCACGGTCCCACATATGTTGTTCGCGTTTGCTTTTTTGTGTTCTTTCTTTTCCATGAAAGCTTCCACAGAAGGCTCTGCCTTCTGAGGCCCCGGAAAGCCGCTGCTTTCTGCGGGTTCTTTCTTATGAAGAAAGAAAAGGTTTAAACGGGTACCAAGCTACCCCACGGCCCCGGTTTGAGTGGATACTTATAGGGCCGTCAGGGATTAAAAGACTTAGGGGTGCTGTGGCTGATGCATGCGGGGTCGGAGACCCCGCCATTCGTCCCGTCGTGAACTGACGTGACGGCTCATGGGGCCGCTGCGATTTGAACGCAGGTCACCAGCTCCCGAAGCTGGAAGGATACCAAGCTACCCCACGGCCCCGGCCGTGCTTTTTAGTGATGTATTATGTCGGATTTTGGTTATAAGGGGGTTCCATGCGGCTTATTATTTCACCCGGGTAATTTTCTTGCATGAACGAGAGGTTGTCGACTGGAGTCCCCGGTTTGGACGAGCTTATAGAGGGGGGAATCAAGGAGAGGAGCATAAGTTTGGTCGTCGGGGAGGCTGGGACCGGGAAGTCGACTTTCGCTACTCATTTCCTGAAGGCGGGTGCGGACCGTGGGGAGGTCGGACTGTACGTCTCCGTGGAGGAGAACAAGGAGAAGTTCTTCGACAACATGCGGCGGTTCGGCTTCGATTTGGCGGCCCTTGAGGCGAAGGGCCTCCTGATTTTCCATAAGGCGTCGGTGCAGGAGATGAGGGGTTTCCTGGACCAGGGCATTGTCAGCTTCGAGGAGTATTTCAGGGGAGGCAGGGTGAAGAGGGTGGTCGTCGACAGCGTGACCGCCCTGATGCTCTCCTACGGGGGGGAGACTTCGCAGAGGGGGGCGTTGATGATGCTCTTCGAGATGCTTGAGCGCTGGGGGGCGACGGTCCTTGTGACGAGCGAGGTGGAGGACGGGGAGGCACGGTTCAACGTCGGGTACCTCGTCGACGGCATATTCCACCTGTACAACAGGAAGGTGGGCCAGGAGAGGGTGCGGAGCATCGAGGTGTTGAAGATGAGGGGGACCAACCACAGCAGGCAGGAGATAGTGTACCGGCTCGGAGGCGGAGGCATATCGCTGTATCCGGGGGAGAAGGTCCTGGTATGAGCGTCCTCGGGTACGCCGTCGCGGCCGTGGTGCTCGCGGTCTTCGCGGTCATAGCGTGGAGCCTCCTGAAGGGCGCGGTGCATAAGGTGGAGACGCTCATAGTCAACGGCGTCGCGGGGGTTCTGATACTCCTGTTCCTGAACGTGTACCTGGGTTGGGGTATGCCGCTCAACCTGGCGACGGTGCTGATTTCCGCGGTGTTCGGCCTCCCCGGCGTTGGGACGCTGGTCGCCCTCCACCTCTTCGGGATGCTGTAGCTACTTGAGGACTGTGGTGACGTCCTGTATGACCTCGGTCTTGGTGATGACGGTGAGGACGTCGTCCTTCTTCAGTATCGTCTCCGGGTCGGCTATGAGGACTTCGCCTTTCCTGTAGACGACCGCTATGAGGGCGCCGTACGGGAGGCCGATGTCGTGTACCTTCTTGCCGTCCAGCTTGTTGTTGGTGAGTTTCAGCTCCACTACCTCGGCGTTGCCTCCTGCGATGCTCATCATGCTCCTGCCCTTGTCCTTGGTGAGGGCGTTCTTTATCTGGCTGACTGCCGCGGAGACTATGCTTATGGCGGCGGTTATCTCGAGGCTTATGTAGAGGTCCTTCTTGTCGGGCTCGTTGACGCGGCTGACTATCTTCGGGACCTTGAATTTCTTGAGTATCTGGCAGATTGTGAGGTTGGTGTTGTCGTCTTCGGTGAGGACTGCGACTGCGTCGGCGCGCTCGACGCCCGCGTCCTTGAGGACGTCCGTGCTTGAGCCGTCGCCGTGTATTATGATGGCGTCCAGGGACTCGGCGAGGTGTTTGCTGCGCTCCTCGTCGGACTCTATTATGACGAGCTCATGGCCTTCGCCTATGAGGTGGTTGACGAGCGACTTCCCTATGGCGCCGCAGCCGATTATTATGATGTACATTTTACGGTTTTACTGTATAGGCGCATGTGCAATATATATAGGATAGTAAGCCGGAAAACGGGTTATACGTGGGATGGAGGGCGGAGGATTTCAGTTCTTGAAGCGTTTGATGGGCGGGATAGGCGGCGTAGAGGGTGCCTGGATGGGGGGCAGGAGTTCGTGGAGGGCGTAGTGGATGTATGCTATGTGGAAGCCGTGGCCGGATGTCCTAACAGCCTCTAGGTCTGCCCTCATGAGGTTTATCTCGTCTGGGTTCGCCGGCTTCCCCCCTTTGGCGTCGCGGATGGCGACAAGGACCAGGCCCAAGGCGACGCCGTTCTTTTCGGTTTCCAGCAGCTTAAGCCTCTCCGCCTCCATCATCCCGCGGTCCTGCCGCGTCACCGCCTCCCCGACGCCGAGGCCGTGCATGATGCCGTGTAGGATTGTGAGGTTGTAGGGGTCTTTTCCCACCCGTAGTTTCCCCAGGCCCTCGCGCATGGTGCTTCGGTCCGCCTCCTCTACCGTGGAGCGAATGCCTAGCGCCCTGTATGCCAGCAGGATTTCGCCGACCTCCTTGCCGTTGCCTTCACGTCTCGCCTTTTTAAGGTCGCGTTCCATCAGCTCCAGGTCGGCTCTCGTGTGCGTCTCTCCAATGCCGAGGGTATGGGTGAGGAAGTGTAATTCCGCGACATAGAGGCCGCGGGTGTCCGGGGTCCCGTTTGCAACGCGGAACACGTTCAGGGCTCGTATCATCGCCTCGGCGTCCTTGTCGGTGACCTGCCGCCACTCCTTCGGGGCTGGCGGGCTCAGAAGCGGCTGCGTCTTGAGCTCCTTTATTCTCATGCCGTTATTTTCTGGGAAGGGGGAGGATATAACGGATATTTAATCTGCCGGGTTTAATCCTTTCTCTGATGAACACGTCGGAAGTCCTGGTTGACGCGATAGGCTACATTAGGAAGTTTGCAGGCGAGATATTCGTCATCAAAATCGGGGGGGAGGCGCTCCTCGACAAGGAGGTCGTGGACTCCGTCGCCCAGGACCTGATACTGCTCTCGGCCCTCGACATCAAGGCCGCCGTCGTCCACGGCGGCGGGGTGGAGATATCGGAGGCGATGGAGAGGTTCGGGAAGAAGCCGACGTTCATCAAGGGCCTCAGGGTCACGGACCAGGAGACCATGGACATAGTCGAGATGGTGATGACAGGTAAGGTGAAGCAGGACCTGGTCTCGAGGATTAACAGGAGCGGCGGGACGTCCGTGGGTCTTTCCGGCAAGAGCGGCCGCCTCTTCGAGGCTGTGAAGAAGAGGGGGGGCGTCGACCTCGGGCTCGTCGGGGAAATCAGAAGGGTTAATCCGGGAGTCGTCTTGACCCAGCTGAACGGGGGGTACATACCGGTGGTCTCGCCGATAGGCTTCGGCCCGGACGGAAGCTCCCTGAACATCAACGCCGACACCGCGGCCGCGGAGCTTGCGATAGCGTTGAATGCCAGCAAGCTGATAGTCCTGACTAACGTCGACGGGGTCCTCGACGGGAGGAAGAGCCTCATTAAGAGGCTGAGTGCCGGCGACGTCTCCAGGCTCCTCGCCAACAAGACGATATCGGGGGGGATGATTCCGAAGGTCGAGGGCTGCATACGGGCGCTGAAGGGCGGCGTCGCGAGGACGCACATCGTGAAGGCGTCGAGGCATGCGGTGCTCGAGGAGATTCTCACGAGCACGGGCACGGGCACGATGATAACGCTCAGGAGGGTGAGGGATTGAACTGGGAGTCGCACGTCATACCCCTGCAGGGCAGGAGCCTCGTCGTCATAAAGGCCGCGAGGGGGTACCTGATGTGCGGCTACCTGAACCTTGAGGCTGCGGAGGGGTTCGGCGATGCGGCTGCTGTCGTGGCGGGCGTGTCGTCGGCCGATGACGCCCTGAAGGCTAAGGTGAAGGCCGCCACGAAGGCGGCGAAGGAACTCGGCGTCAGGGCTGGGCTGACCGGCGAGGAAGCCCTGAAGCTGATGTCATAAAGGTTATATTCGGGTAACGCGCTAATAGGATACCCATAGTATGGCCGGGATAGGGTAGTCTGGTTATCCTTCTGGACTGTGGAGGTACCGGTTGCTGCGGCAATCCGGCGACGCGAGTTCAAATCTCGCTCCCGGCCCACCCTTTTTCCTCGCCTGCACTCTGAAAAAGCGCGGCCGGAAAACGACGCGAGTTCAACGACGGCTTCGAAGAAGCCGGCGCGCCAAAACCGCGAATGCTGTTTTGAGCGATCTCGCTCCCGGCCCAACGTCTTTTTGGGGTAACGCGACCGGGCGCGAGTTCAACGGCGGCTTCCACAGAAGCCGGCGCATCAAAACTGCAAAGCAGTTTTGAATGATCTCGCTCCCGGCCCAAACCGCGGAGGGGGCTTCGCCCCCTCCCCAGTTTTAGGTTAATCCTGACCCACCCCCACGAAGAAACAGAAAGTTACAGCCAAGGACTACCGACAAGTTAGGCGCGAGTTCAACGACGGCTTCCACAGAAGCCGACGCATCAAAACTGCAAAGCAGTTTTGAATGATCTCGCTCCCGGCCCACCCTTTTTCCTCGCCTGCGCTCGGAAAAAGCGCGGCCGGAAAAAGACGCGAAACTAACGACGGCTTCCACAGAAGCTGGCGTTTTTATTCGCGTAGTCGATGATATTTTCGATAGTATGGACGTTTACGCCATCGTTTCCGGTACGGGGCTGATATTGGCGGCTCTATTGGTGCCCGGCATTGCCGTGACGTTCGCCGCTTTTCCGAGGGTTGATGAGTTGACGTGGGCTGAGAGGCTGGGTCTCGGGCTGGTGTTCGGCCTTCTGCCTCAGCTTGTCATGCTCTTTCTGGCGAAGAACGTCAGCGTCGCGGTGACCGGCTCCTCTACGTGGCTTGTCGTCCTGGCGGTGACGGCCGGGGGTTTTGCCGTTTGGAGGCTGCGCTCGGGGCGGGTTTATATTTCGCCGGCTAAATAGTTACGATGGATCTGAGGGCGTTCTGGGCTAGGATTTCGCCGAAGCCCGGGTTCGTCGACCGGATGGTCGGCAGCGTGCTCGGTTACATGGTTATCGCCGCCCTGGTGGGCGTAGTCGTCGTCTTCTATTTTCTCGGTTCTTCGTCGACCATGGACGTCCTCTTGGAGGTCTTGGGTGTGGCTGCGGGGGTAGTCACCGTCAATTTCCTGTGGAGGAGCCTGAACCAGGAGAGGGTTCTCTCGTTCTTCGACGGCGAGGAGGTGCGCTTGAAGTCCGAGGGGGCGAGGACGTATATCGTCATGGCCTCGGTGGGGGACAAGGATGTGGCGTTGCAGCCCCTTAAGGCCACGCTGTATCTCACCAGCCTGGGCGTCGTCGCCGAGAAGCCGGGCAGCGGCGAATCCGTGATGTTCATACCATTGGATAGGATATCGGACTTCGGGGCCAAACAGGGCGGCATCAATGTCAGGTTCATCGACGTGAAGCACCAGTACTGCGAGGCCCTGCTGTTCGTGGAGGACAGGGACTCCTGGATGGACGGGATTGGGAGGGCGCTGGCGGCGAGGGCGGCGTGATTTATAGGGTCCCTCCCTAAGCCATACGTCATGGACGGGCCGGACGTTCTCAGCGGCGGATTCAGGGCCGGTTTGAAGGCCTTCGCCGATGAGCTATCCGGCTTCGACGACTTCTTCGTGCTCAGCCACCATGACGCGGACGGCATCACAAGCTGCGCTGTGACCGTAGACCTCTTGAGGAGCCTCGGCAAGAGGGTGGAGTACTCGTGCATGAAGCAGATAGACTCCGTCACTGTGGAGAGGATACGCGAGCACGGGGGGAAGACGCTGGTGCTCACCGACTTCGGCAGTGGCCACCACAGCCTCCTAAGGGAGCACGGCGTCGAAGGCTACTTCGTCATAGACCATCATCCGCCGGAGATGGAGTACGGCAGGCAGATTAACCCCTCCGGGTACGGGTACAACGGCGGCTCGGACGTGAGCGGCGCCGGGATGGCGTATCTAGTCGCCAGGGCGCTCGGAAGGACTTCCATGGCGCATGTGGCAATCGTCGGCGCGGTCGGGGACATGCAAGATTCGGGCGGAGCCCTCTCGTCGATAAACAGGCTCATAGCCGAAGAAGCGGTCTCGCAGGGCCTCCTTGAGGTGGAGAAGGACATCCGCCTCTTCGGCAGGCAGTCGAGGACGCTCGTGCAGATGCTCACCTACTCGTCGGAGCCTATCATCCCGGGGCTGACCGGCAACCAGGCGGCGTGCGGCCAGTTCATCGAGTCGCAGGGCATAGCGCTCAAGGACGGCGGACGGTGGCGTTCCTACGTGGACCTGGACCCGGGGGAGAGGGAGAGGCTGAACAGCGCAATCTACATGAGGCTCGTCGACTACAACACGCCAGACTACATCATCCACGGAATGTACGGGGAGGTCTACACCCTCACCCATGAGGAGAAGAGGAGCGAGCTCAGGGACGCCAAGGAGTACGCGACCGTCCTCAACGCATGCGGCCGCCATGAGGAGCCGGACGTGGGCGTGAGGGTGTGCCTCGGGGAGCGGGGTCAGGCGTGGAAGCATGCGAAGTCGCTCCTTGAGAAGCACCGGCGGCAGCTGGCTGAGGGTATAGAGTACCTCAACGAGAAGGGGACGCGGGACATGCGGAACCTCAGGTTCTTCGACAGCGAGGGCGTAATCAAGGAGAGCATAGTCGGCGTCGTCGCCGGGATGGCTTATGGCGCGAGGATAATACCGCCGGACAAGCCGATACTCGCTTTCGCGCAGGACGCGAACGACGAGGGCTTCCTGAAGGTGAGCGCCCGCGCCAACTGGGGGCTCGTGCGCCGGGGAATACACCTCGGCAACGCGATGCGGGAGTGCTCGAAGAAGTGCGGCGGCGAAGGCGGCGGCCACGACATAGCGGCGGGCGCGAGGGTGCCTAAGGACAGGAGGGACGACTTCGTCAGGTGCGTGGACGATGCGTTCGGCCGGCAGCGGCAGGGCTGACGCGTTTTTATACCCGTGTGCCTTCTATCTATATCTACGCTCGTTTTCTCGGGCGGCACGGGATTCGTCTCGTCCGCGCCAAGACAAGCATTGAGAATATTGTTGAAGGTTCAAGATGGCAAGGATGCACTCCCGCAAAGGCGGTAAATCAAAGTCCAAGAAGCCCGAGAGGCAGGGCGTCCCGGAATGGGTCACATACGGCCCCCAGGACGTCGAGGAGCTGATTGTGAAGCTCACGAAGGAAGGCAACAACCCGAGCAGGGTCGGCACGATACTCAGGGACCAGTACGGCATACCCGACGTGAGGCCGATAATGGGCATGAAGATGCAGCACGTCCTTGCGAAGAACAACCTCGCGCTGAAGCTGCCCGAGGACCTGCAGAACCTGATAAACAAGTCGGTCGCCTTGAGGGTGCACACGGACAAGCACAGGAAGGACAACCACAACAGGCGCGCCCTCCACCTCATGGAATCCAAGATTAGGAGGCTCGTCAAGTACTACATCGGCTCGGGCAAGCTGCCCGAGGACTGGAGGTACGACTCGGAGAAGGCGAGGCTCTTGGTGTCAAAATGAACTGCCATGCCAGGCTCGTCACGGAATCGTCGGACGCCGCGGCCGCGGCACTCGCATTGACGGCCGACAACGCGGCGCTCAAGTCCCTGAGGGTGGCGACGCGCGCCGAGGGGGGGAGGGTGGTGTCGGAGATAGACGCCGCTTCGGTTTCCACGCTGCTTGCGACGGTCGACGACCTACTGAGGTGCCAGATGGCGGCGGAGAGCGTGATATAGGATGGCAACAAAGACTGTCACTTCATGGAAGAGCAAGAAGGTCTACCAGATACTCGCCCCGGAGAACTTCGACGGCCAGGGGATAGGCGAGACCGTGGCCTCGGAGCCCGGGAAGCTCATCGGCAGGACCGTCAACATCAGCCTCGGGGAGCTCACGAGCGAGCGGGCGAAGAACTACATGAACCTCGTGTTCGAGGTCTACGACGTCAAGGGCGACAAGGCCGTGACGCGCTTCAAGAGGTTCTTCATACCGGTCGGTTACCTGAGGAGCAAGGTCAGGAAGCGGACGTTCAAGCTCGACTACAAGAGGGAGCTCACTTTCGGGGGCCGCGGGCTGAAGCTGAAGCTGATGGTGCTTTCTCGCCACAGGGTAAGCCAGGAGCAGGTCTCCCAGATAAAGGCCAAGATCGA
>JBFYKH010000066.1:0-28363 GCA_041306075.1 Candidatus Altarchaeota archaeon | reverse complement strand
AAGGCCGTGGAAGTGAACGCGAAAGACAGCGGGGAATCCCTAGAGAAGAACAGGGATGTGCTGGATGAGATGGTGAGCGGCAGGCTCTTCAGGTACCGCTAGCGCGCCCCATGCAGCGGGCCTGCCATCCCCGACGATATCCCGGAGGTCGAGTGGAACAAACGGATAACCGGAAGGCGTATGTCTCAAGGATAGAGCCCGGATGCTACACGTCCGCCCTGGACTGCAGGGACTATGCGGGGCTGCTCGTCGAGAAGGGGTACGAGCTCACCGGTAATCCGGCGGAAGCCTCCGTCATCATCGTCTCCGCATGCGTCGTCAGCGGCGAGAAGGAGGAGGAGTCGCTCGATGAAATCGGGCGGGTCCTGAAACGGAGGAAGGCTGGCGCGGAGATATACGTCGGGGGCTGCGTCTACGGCGGCCTCATGGAGCGGCTCCTGGGGGCCGCGGACGCGTCCGCCCTGAAGCCTCTCGCGTCGCTCAGGGACGCGGCCGATATCCCGGAGGCCGGGGTAGGGCCGGCTGCGTCCGGCGCTAGGTTCGAAGGGACCGGATTCCACCCCACCGTCGGCGTGTGGAGGGCTGTTCACCGGATACTCCGCCTTGTCGTCGGGCTTTGCGACCGCGTCCTGCCGCGGTCCGCCGGGATGCCCAGGCGGTTTCTTAACACCACCTACGCGCATGCGCCGGGCGCGTATTTCATACGGTTGGGCTCAAGCTGCGTGAACTCGTGCAGCTACTGCGTAACGAAGATTGCGCGGGGGGAGCCCTACAGCAGGGATATTGGCTCGATACTCGATGAGGCGAGGCGCGCCCTGCAATCTGGCCATGACCACCTCGTCCTCGTCTCCGACGACTTCACATCATACGGCTTCGGCACCGGCGCGGACTACGTCGCCCTCCTGCGAGAACTCTTCAAGGCCGGCCCCGACTTCTCGGTCACCATCTACAACTTCAACCCCATGAACGCGGTCTCACGCTTCGACGAGCTCTTGGCTGCCATACCCCCCGGGCGGGTCAAATGCATCCATTACGTGTGCCAGTCCGGCAGCGACAGGATACTCGGGCTCATGAACCGCTCATACACACGCGAGGAGTTCGTGGAAACGGCCAGGCGCCTCCTGGACAAAGACCCGGGCATCTCCCTGCGGACGGACATAATCGTGGGCTTCCCCGGCGAAACCGAGGAGGACTTCCGGCAGAGCCTCATGGTTGTCGAGGAGCTGCCGTTTGAGACCATGAACATCTCCGCCTACAGCGCAAGGCCCGGGACTCCCGCGGCCCGGATGCCGGGCATGGTCCCAGATGCGACGAAAAGGTCGAGGCAGAGGCGGCTTAGGGCCGCATTCTACCGCCGCCAGGCTCTGAGGTGGCTCAGATGCCTCCGCGGCGCAGACTACGTGTAGGCGGGGTGGGGGGCCGACGCACGCAGGCCGACGCATAAATACGGCTACACTGAATACCTTGCCATGAGAGTCCTCCTGATAGACCCCCCCTACACCCGGCTGCAGAACGTGAGGACCAGCCCCTACTACCCGTCCGGGCCCGCACACCTCGCATCCTCGCTCACCGCAAGCGGCCATGAAGCCCTTTACGTGAACCTGGACTGGGACGCGAGGCTCCCCTTCGTGAACCCGTTCTCCTCTGGCGACATAGTCGCGCGCAACAGGATGTACCTCGAGGGCACAGGCGAATCGTCGGCGCACCCCGCATGGGGGGAGCTGGAAGCGCTCATCAACGACTACCGGCCGGACATGCTCGGCGTCTCCTTCACGTCGATTAAGGCGAAGAGCGCGTTCAAGGCGGCGAAGCTGGCCAAGCGCGTCCGGCCTGAAACGGCGACCGTCTTCGGCGGACACCACAGCCAGGTGTACGCAAGGGAAATCCTGGAGAACCTGGACTACGTCGACTACGTGGTGCTGGACGAGGGGGAGGAGACATTATGCGAACTCGCCGGCAGGCTCTCCGGAGGCGCGCGCGAAGACATGGGGGGCGTGCACGGCCTCGCATACCGCCGTGGCGCCGCCGTCATGTTCAATGAACGCCGGCCGCTCATGGCCGACATCTCATCCCTGCCTCCGCCGTCGGACTGCCACTCGTACTTGGACATGCGGCTCACGCGGATTCCCGCCCTGGCGTTCAGCTTCTCCCGGGGGTGCCCTTACAGCTGCGGCTTCTGCGCGAGCAACAACATATGGCGGCGTACCGTCAGGTGGCGGAGCCCGAGGGCGGCGGTGGACTCGATAAAGGCGGTCCTCGCAGTCCAGAAGGGAAGATACTTCAGCTTCTACGACGACTGCTTCACGCTCAACCGGGAATGGCTGACGGAATTCTGCCGCCTGGTGGCGGAGGAGGGGCTGGGCATAAGCTGGGAGTGCCTGACCAACGTGAAGCTCGTCGACGAGGAGGTTCTCGGGCTGATAACGGAAGCCGGATGCATAAAGATAAACATCGGCGTCGAAAGCGGCAGCGAAAGGATTCTCGAGTTCGTCGGCAAGGGGATAAGCCTTGACGACGTCCGCCGGGTGTTCAGGATGGCGAAGGCCAGGGGCCTGTCGACATGCGTTTTCATGATGATGGGATTCCCCACCGAGACGGAGGAGGAGATGAGGAAGACGCAGGCCCTGATTTCGGAGCTCAGCCCCAACTGGGTCTACTGCACCCCGTTCGTCCCCCTACCCGGCACCCGCATGCACCGATTTTGCGTGGAAAACGGACAGATAGCCGAAGAGAATGCATGGACGGGGGAATACTCCTCCGAATCGGCCGGAAACTACACGACGACCATGTCCGACGAAGCCTACCTCGGCATGCTCGAAGAGACATTCCGGCTGTGCTACCGCCTGAACGCCCGGCCAGGGAACCTCATACGGCGGGCTCCTCTGAGGCAATACGTCTCCGACCCCCTCTCGCTGCTGACGGATGCGAGGGCCGGCCTGCAATACCTCAGACACCGGGGCGGGAAGCCGTGAGCTAGCCGGCATATGCTCAAGCATTCGGCGGCTGGAAACGGGTTGCATCCCCGGCATTGGATTTCCGGCCGCGCATACGCGAGAGTGCCCAGGCGAATCCGGCAGCGCAGATGGCCGACATAAACGGCAAAATTGGCAGTATGTACTTCTCCCCGAGGGGGGATGAGTTGTAGACCCCCGTCATGTTGGCGAAGTATATCATGAGGGACGCGGCTGCTGCCCTGCCAAAAGCCGACCCTCCCCCGCCGATGAGTCTGGCAGCCCCAGCGGTGAGGGAAGCTATTCCCAGCGCCGAGAGAACGCTCAGGTATCCGCCGAGAACGGCCTTGAACGTCCCCTCTCCCACTCCGTGCCCGGCGAAAATGTCCCCATAAAGCTGCCATATGCGCGCGGAGGCCTTCTCTGGCCTGTCCGTGAACAGGCTGTAGACTCCCTCAATGTGGAGTCTCAGATAAGTCAGGGGGTGTTTGAGTATGTAGTCCATGCCGGTCTCCCAGTTCCTCTCAGCCATCTCGAAGGGATTGGTCAAGCCCTTAACCTCGCAAAAAGACTCCGGCATGGGCGACTTCTCCAGGGCGTACCAGACGTCGCCGGCGTTTTGGTGGCACAGGTTGTATCCTCCGATGGTCACGAGCGAGTAATGCCCATAAAACAGGTAATTGCGGTACTGCCACGGGGCGAGTATGAGCGCGTAGGCGGCGATCAATACGGCAGCGGCGACAAGCATGCGTTTTGCTCCAAGGCTCCTGAATCCCCTGCTAAAGAGCATGCACGCAAGGAAGACGACGGGGAGGAGGACCCCCATGTGCCTCATCATGGTCGCGGCTCCGAGCGCGAGGCCTGCCGCGGCGATGCGTGTCCAGCGCCAGCCGGATTCCTCGGCCGCCAGCATTATGTGCATGGAGGCCGCGACGAGGAATATGAAGATGGTCTCGGCCATGAGCGTGCTCGCGTAGTAGACGGCGCCCACGTCCGTGGCATACAAGAGGGCGGCTATCGCGGGGGCGTGCTTCGCGGCGGTCATCCTCTTCGCGATGAGGTAAACCAGGGCGGTGGTGGCCGAATCAAGGATTATCTGCGACAGGAACACGGGCCATGGAGTATGCCCTATCGTCGCGTAGAACAGGGTCACGTACGCCGGATACGCCGGCGTCTTGTGGTAAAGGCTGTAGGACATGAACGGTTTGAGCAATCCCCCCTCGAGCTGTATAACGAACGTCTTCGTTAGATTGTGGTATTCGCCCGCATCGTAGAAAGAGTGCCGGTAAAACGCGTTCTCGTCCCATCCCACGGGGTCTATGAACCCGAAAAAGAGGAGCCTGAGGGTCAGTGCGACCGCCACCACGGCGATAAGTGCCTTGTCCGTCATTGTTGCGGGGATGCGTTGCGGAGTAAACTCCCCCCGGTGATAATTATATACGTGCCCCATATTATCTGTCACTATGTCATCCGGTCGCGACAGTATTGCACAGGCGTCCGACAGGCTTCTGCCGTGCACTAAATCGCATCCCACCCCATTCTACCTTTTTGACGAGGATGCCGCGGCCTCGTCGTGCATGCGCATGGTGTCGGCGTTCTCCAGCCACGGCGTGCCCGCCCGCTTCTTCTTTCCCTACAAGACAAACAGCGTCCCCGCCTTCCTCAGGCTGGTCCACGGATACGGCATAGGCGCGGAGGTATCCTCGCCGCTCGAACTCGAGCTAGCCTCGATGCTCAAGGCCCCCGGCAGGGTCTACTCGAGCCCCGGGAAGACCGCCGCGGACGTCGCATACGCGGCCGGGGAGTCGGCGACGATACTCGTGAATTCGCGGGACGACCTGCCTAAAATCGAGGCGGCCTTGGATTCCCCGGGAGAAGGCTCGAAAATAGGCATCAGGCTGAGCCTTGGCAGGCCGAACGCGGAGTGGTCGCGCTTCGGAGTCCGGCCCGAGGACGTGGGGGCCGTCGTCGATGAGATGGAGGGGCTCGGCATAAGGCTCTCAGGCGTCCAATTCCACCTCGGCTCATGGTTAAGCTCTCCGGCCCCTTATGTGACGGCTATTAGGGCCGTCGGCAGGATGCTATCAGGCGGGCCCCTGAGGCATGCGGCCGCCGGACTCGAGTTCGTGGATGTCGGCGGCGGCATAGGCGTCAGGGGCAGCGCCCACAAGGGCGCGCTCGACTATGCGCGCGGCCTCATGGCGAAGCACGGCGTGGGGCATCGTCTGCCCAAGGCGGCTCCCCGGTTCGACTTCGCTTCCGATTCGCTCGACTCTTTTGCACAGGCGATATGCGGCTCATTCAAGCGCGAGATACTCCCGTCCTCTCCCGGGGCGGGGCTCTGGCTAGAGCCGGGCCGCCTGCTTGCGGCGCCTTCATTCCACCTTGTCGTGTCGGTTCTGGCTGTGAGGGACTCAGGCCTGGTGGTCGACGGCGGAATAAACCTTCTGCCGAACGCGCTGAACGAGAAGTACGCGGTGTTGAACTTGTCCAAGCCGGCAGGCCGCTACCGGGAGGCGGACGTCTGGGGGCCGCTCCCGATGAGCAACGACAGGCTGGCGGACGGCGTCTTCGGCGGCGAACCAGAGGTCGGGGACGTCCTGTGCGTCATGGGCGTCGGCGCATACAATCTCAGCATGTCGCCGCAGTTCGCGGCGCCGCAGGCTGCCGTCGTCTCCCTGAAGGGCGGGGAGGCCAGGCTGGTGAGGAGGCGCGAGGACTTGAGCTACCGCATGGGCAGGGATGTGGCCCCCTAATCTCCCATCATCTCAGGGGCGAGTGGGCCGGGCTGCCTCCCTTAAGATTCCCGCAATCTCCATGAGCGTCAGGGCGGCGTTTATGGGCGGCTCCAAGAGGTACGCCGCAGCATCGTCACATCCTAAGGCTCCCGGGATTCTAAGCGGCGTCTTCAGGAGGTTCAATATGACGCTTCCGGCGCGCGACGTCAGGTGTCCGGGCAGGCCGTGCTCCCGCCCGTATTTCCTCGAGAGCATCGCGTATCCTGTCCCGTATCCGTAGAACTGCCGGAGGAGCTGGAGCAGCCCCTGGCGGGCCCTGTGGTACGCGACGGCATCCGGCGCGTACGCGAGCCTCCACCCCGCCGCCCGGAGCCTCATGCAGACGTCGATGTCCTCGGCCTTGTGGAATGCGTCGTCGAAGCCTCCGACCCCGTCCAGCGCCTCCCTGCGGTATGAAGAGTTGGCGCCGACTATGAAGGTGTCGACGTATTTCTGCCGGAGTATGCCGCTTGTTTCGAGGAACCGTTCGGTCAGCGTCTTCGGCTGGCTCCCGGGCTCATGGTTTATTATCCTGCCGCCGACGCCGCCTATGTCCTTTCGGGAGTACGCCCTCACGAGCTCGGAAAGCCAATCCCTGTCTGCCAGGCAGTCGTCGTCTATCAGGCAGATTATCGCGCCCTCCGAGTTCCTTATCCCGTGGTTTCTCGCGCTGGACAGCCCGGCATGAGGCTGCCGGAGATATCTTACGCGCCCTCCGGACAGGTAGCCCCTCACTGCCTCCCCGGTGCCGTCGGAGGAGCCGTCGTCGACGACGACGACCTCGTACCTCGGATACGTCTGGGCTAGGAGGGAGTCAAGGCATTCCAGGAGCATCAGCCTCCTGTTGAACGTGCAGACGACTACGCTCGCCAGCGGAGTGTTCTTTTGCAGAGGCTCTGTCATGCCCCTCGTGAACACGAGCCCGGTGGAGGCGAAGTACCCGTTTCCCGCGACCTTCCTCGCCTTCATCGTGAGGTCGTGGTCGTATGTGAACCCGATGCCTGCGAGCCTCCCTATCCAGTACCCGGGCTTCTGGCAGTTGACGTGGTGCCATCCCGGCTGGCCTGGTAGGGCGTGGGTCATGAACACATATCTGCCGGCGCGCCTGAACGTCTCGAGGAAATTCCGCTCGTGCGCCTCCTCGACGTGCTCGACGAACTCGCAAGACCACACCATGTCATAATCCCTGTCCGGCACATAGGGGCCTTCGACGAAGTCATGCCTCACGATGTCCGACGCCACCGGCGAGTCGGCAATCGCCGTCCCGGAACCCTCTATGCCAAGGACGCGGCACCCCCTGCCCTTGAAGTATGCCGTTGACCGCCCCTCTGCGCATCCCACGTCCAAGACCGTCCTGACTCCGAGCTCGTCGACCATCCAGTCCCATAGCCGCGGATAATATGTGCGTCTGTCTCCGCCGAAGACGTAGCCCCCCAGATGGCCTTCCGAAGTGTTATACTCCTGCCTGGAGATGAGGGAAGCGATGTCCGTCCCCAGTACCTTATCCGCTGTTTCCAAAAAGCCTGAAATTTTCAACTTGCCGCCCCGGCCTCCGCCCCGTCCCGTCCGCCGGAGTGCGGCTTCACGGATTCGCATGCGATGCCTGCCAGTTCTGAGGCCTGCATGAGCGCCTTCAAGGCCGGCTCAAGCGCGTATAATGCGATGTCTCCGCTCAACGGGCACAGGAGGAGCCTGTATGGCGTCCTCGCCGCGTTCAATGCGATGCTTCCAAGCCTCGGCAAGACCAGGCGTGCGGCGCCATACCTCTTCGGGTATTTCCTGTGGAGCATATGCCATCCGCGCCCGTATGCGAAGAACTGCGCCATAAGCGCGGGCACGCTGTCCCTGGTCCTATGGCATACGACGGCTTCCGGCGCGTACACCGGCTTCCTGCCGGAGCCCACGAACCTTATGTGGAGGTCGCTGTCCTCCAGGGCGCGCATGCCCTCGTCGAATCCCCCGAGCTCCATGAACACGCCCCTCCGGTACGCGGAGTTTATCCCGGTCAAGTAGACCTCGCCACGCCCGTTATAAACGTCCCACTTTTCCATGAAGCGCTCAAGGAGCGTCTTCGGCCCAAGGCCGGTGGAATACACAACCCGCCCTCCGATCACGGAGACCCCCTCCTCCGAGAACGCCCCCGTAATCCTCTCCAACCAGTCCTTACAGGGCACGCAGTCGTCGTCTGTGAAGCAGACGACGTCCCCCCTCGCCTCCCTGGCCCCACGGTTCCTCGCCGCCGACGCCCCCAGGTTCCCCTGTCTGACGCATCTCACGCCCCTGCCGCGGTAGGACTCCGCCACGTCAGCGGTCCCGTCCGTGGAACCGTCGTCGACGACTATCACTTCGAGGCAGGGGCAGGTCTGAGACGACAGCGCCTCCAGGCATTCCCTGAGGGAGCCGGCCCTGTTGTGCGTCGGCACGACCACGCTGACTTGGGGCTTCCTTTCCTGTAGAATCACCAGCACTGCCTCAGGTGTATTATCTGACTCGGATTTTATTAACTGCGCTCATATGCTTACATGGACGTGAGCGTGGGCGTCATCACCTACAACGACTCCTCGATGCCTGCGCTCGTCGGGCAGATACTGTCCGGCGCCGGCGGCCACAGCCTCCGCGAGGTCCTGATACTCTCGTCCGGGATACTCCCCGGGAACCGGGAGGCGGTTGAACGCCTCACCCGAGAAAGCCCCCTCGTTCGGCTCTTGGAGGAGGACTCGCGGACAGGGAAGGCGGCCGCAGTCAACCTCTTCCTCTCCCTGGCCAAGGCGGAAGTCTGCGTGCTCGTGAGCGGGGACGTGCTCCTGGCCGAAGGCGCGCTGGCCGAACTACTGAAGCCCTTAGAGGACCCTAAGGTGGGCATGGTCGGCGGCAGGGTCGTGCCGTTGAACGACGAATCCACCTTCACGGGCTACGCCGTAAACCTGGTGTGGCGGCTCCACCACCGGGTCTCGTTGAAGAAGCCGAAGGTGGGGGAGGCGGTCGCGTTCAGGAACGTCGTGGAGAGCATCTCCCCGACGACGGCGGTCGACGAAGCCTATATGGAGGCCGTCCTCGCCGGGATGGGCTACGCGGTCGCTTACGCCCCCGCCGCGGTCGTGAGGAACATGGGGCCTCGGACCATCGGGGATTTCGTCATGCAGCGGCGGAGGATATACGCCGGCCACCTGCTATTGAAGCGGGAGGCAGGGTACTCGGTCTCCACGCTCGGCGTCCCCTCGGTCCTGGCCCTCCTGCCAGGATGCCTCACCTACTCCCCAAGGAAGATGGCGTGGGCGTTCTTCGCGGTCGCGCTCGAGGCCTGGTCCCGCTGGCTCGCATTACTTGACGTCTGCATGTTCGGGCGGAACCCGTACTGCTGGGGCATCGTGGAGTCCGCGAAAATAAGGGGGGCGCCGTAGGGTGGACGGTTGCGCGGCATACTGGGACCGGGTGGGGCGGGCCAGAGAAGGCCACCACCTTGAGCGGAGGGTCGCCGAATACAAGGGGCTCGAGCACGTTCGGCTGCTTGAGGCTTGGTCCGGCTCCCGGGGCCTCGGCGCCGTACTGAAGACCGACGCGTACGAGGAGGCGTACGGGCCGGACACGTTCGTCCCCTGGCTCCTCGCCAGGTCCGGTTCGGTCTCCGTCGTCGACGTCTCGAAGACGATAACGGCGAAGGCCCGGAAGGCTGTCCGCGGAGCCGACTACTCGTGCGCCGACGTGACGGCGCTCCCCTTCCGGGACGGCTCCTTCGACCTGGCCGTCAGCAACTCCACACTGGACCACCTCGCCGAGTCCGACGTCCCCGCCGCCCTCTCCGAGCTCAACCGCGTGATAAAAGCCGGTGGAGTCCTAGTCCTCACCCTCGACAACGCGCACAACCCGCTCTACCGGCTCGGATACCATGTCGGAAAAAGCTGCGGCCTCGTCGGCCACAGGCAGGAGAAATGCTACCTTGAGCGGGAGGTGCGGCCGCTACTTGCCGAAGCAGGCTTCAGCGTGTCCGAAGTCCGCTCCATAGTGCACCTCCCGACGCCATTCAACCTCGTGGCAAAGACGCTGTCGTCCATTTCGCCGGGTCTCTCAGACCCTCCACTCCGCATGGGTATACGCTTCTTCAGCGCGTTCGGCATGGGCGGGCGCAACAGGCATACGGGATGGTTCCTTGCGTTCAGGTGCGTCAAGGACTAGGCGGGCCGCCGTCTAGCGTTATGTTGTAGACGAGTATCGAGTGGCCTATGTTGCCTATCGGCTCGTAAGCTGAAAGCCAGCCGTAGCATCCCGGCGTCCCGTACTGGCCGGTCATCGCTGTGACGCTGACTGCGACGACGCCGGCCACCGGCTCGCACCCTGCGACGGGCGGCCTCATTCCAGGGTACCTTCCCCAATTGCTCATGAGCGGAGTGTAATCTATGCCGTAACCCTCAATCCAGGCTCTCCCGAAGTACGCCAGGCTGACGTTCCTGATGCCGTTCTCCCTCATGTAGTCCCTGAGGCCCGGCAGGTCCTGGCCCCAGTCTATGTTCGAGTCGCTCAGGTGCCGGTACCCGTTGTCAGGCCCCCCGGAGACGTCGTTGAAATACGCTATGTAGTCGGGGTACTGGAGGATGACGGATGCGACGGACAGGGCTGCGAGCACGTAGACGAGCGTCCTTGTCCGCCGGTTCCTGGAGATGAGATACTCTATGGGCTCAGCCGTCGCCAGGTATGCGAAGGGGTATGCGAAAAGTATGAGCCTCACGCCGATGTTGGCCTTGGCGGCCAGTATGGCGGCGGCCGCGACGGCCGAGATTATGAGGCAGTGGGCTGTGATGTTCCTTGCAGGAGTATCCTCCCTCCTCAGGCCGAGGATGACGGGTATCTGGTAGGCGGCGGCCAAAGCGAGTATGGCGAGCATGCCCTCCGGGGTCTTGGTGGCGATGACTGTCAGCCAGTACGTCAGGCTCGGCGGCTCCTCGCCCCTGTCATACACCTGTCCGCCCATGTACGCGTTATGGCCCCTCCTCTGGTGCACGTCCAGGACGTAGTACGACAGCAGCATGTACTTGGAAATCGGCAGCGGCACGCCGGACAGGCGGTCGTATGCCCATCTGACAGCTGGATACTCGCTGTCTGCGAATCCGTCGAACATGTATGACGGGGTCCCGTTGAACAGGTATCCCGCGTTCACTACGAGGATGACCACAACCCCCAAGGCGGCCGCCTGAAGGAGGATGCGCGGGGCCGCCAGCCTGACCCGCGAAAGCGTCACGGACTTTCCCCCGGATTTAAGCCTAGCCGCCGACTCATAGGCCGCGACCAGGAGGTATGCGGGGATGAGGTACACGTTCACTTCCTTGGCGAGGAGCGCGAGGCCGAGCGCGAAGCCTGCCTTGGCAGCCGATGCTTGGGACCCGGCCTTTAGGAATCCCCGGAAATAGTGGTATGATATCAGCCCGAAGCATGCGGGGGCGAAGTCCGTTGTGGCGAGGCTCGCGTGCGCGAGCACGTTGGGGTTGAGGGCGAAGAGACAGGTTACGACAGCCGACGTCCCGAATCCGAAGCCCTCCCTCAGGAGCCTGAACAGGTATGCGGCGGCGAGCGGCAGGAGCAGCAGGTTCGCGCACCTGGCGAGGAACAGGAGGTTCAAGTCCCTGTACTTCTGGCCGTACATGAAAAGGTAGGAGTAGTGCTTCTGGTAGCATGTGTTGACCCGGCACCCGTCCTTGAATACCGTGTCCGCGTCGGGGAGGATGCCGGCTGCGTCCAGGATGTAGAACGGCAGGCTGTTGACGTAGAGCGGCAGCGGCGGATGCCACCATGCGGAGTCGGTCTCGAAGTCGCCGGTCTTCAGGAGGTAGTATCCGGCGCCCATGTACCAGACTTCGTCGAACACCTCGGACCGGTTGTGCACGCTCCCCGCGCCCAAGAGGAGCGCAGCCACGCCGAGGGCGGCGAGGAACGCCGTCTCCCTCCGTCCCATGAGCGTCCCCATGAGCCCACTCGGCGCTGTCATGGCATTACTTCAAGGCCTTAAGCCTCGTTGCTAGGTTTTCCGCGGCGTTGACGACGGTCGCCATCCCGGTCTCGTCCCTGAGGGCGTCGCCCCGGCCTCTTGCGACGCATATGCCCCCGAAGTGGGCGGTCTTCCGGTCCCCGACCACAGTCATCTCGTGTATCAGCATCCAGTGGTGTATCTCCTGTATCACGTACTCCTGTCCGCCGTTCCTGGAGCCGCCCACGGCGAGCGCGCAGCCGATCTTGCCGGCGAGCATCATCCCGTTCCTCCTCAGGGGAAGGGTCCTGTCGAAGAGGGCGCGGAGCCTCCCGCTCACCCCCCCGAAGTACGTCGGCGAGGATACGATTATGCCGTCAGCTGACGCGAGCGCGTCCAGTATCGCCTTCACGTCGTCCTCCTGGCTGCAGCCGTACCGTTTCCTGCAGAAATCGCAGTCGGTGCAGAATCCGATGCGCCTGTCCGCGAGGTCAATCATCTCCACGTCGAAGCCCGCGGCCGAACAGACTTCGAGCGCCCGCTCGAGCATCATCCCGCTGTTGCCGTCAATCCTGTGGCTGCCGTTGATTCCGACTACTTTCACTTTAGACCGAGGGCGTCGCCCATGTCGTAGACTCCTTTTCTGCCTTTTATGAACCGTATGGCCGAGGGCACCCCGGAGGCGAAGCTGTCCCTCGTGTGGGCGACGTGCCTCAGCTCGAACCTCTCCCCCTCCGTCGTGAACAGGACCGTGTGTTCGCCGACTATGTCGCCGCCCCTTATGCTGTGGACTCCAATCTCCCCCTTCCTACGCCTCGACTCGCCGCGCCTGCCGTACACGACGTCCCGCTTCAAGTCGGCTCCCGTCGCAGCGGCTATGGCCTCCACGGCCGTCAAGGCCGTCCCGGACGGGGCGTCCTTCTTCATACTGTGGTGGGCTTCGACAACCTCTGCGTCGTAGCCCCTCAGGTCCCGGGCGGCCTCGCCGACCAGCCTCCAGAACACGTTGACTCCGACGCTCATGTTCGGGCTAATCACCGCCCCCACCTTCGACAGCCTCCCCCTCAGCGCCTTGGCCTCTTCGTCCGTGAAGCCCGTTGTCCCCACGACCATGGAGACTCCGGCCGCGGCCGCCGCCTCCGCCGCCGACAACGCGGCCTCGGGCGTCGAGAAGTCGACGAGCACGTCCGCCCCGTTCTTCCTCAGGGAGGCCTCCATGTCACTTGGCGCCTCGACCCTCACGCCCACGGAGTTCGTTCCCGCCATGGCGCCTATGTCCTCTCCGGCCCCGGACGGGTCGTAGCCTCCCACTATCCTGAAGTCCCCGTCCCCTATGACCGTTCTCGCAGCCGCCCTGCCCATCCTGCCGAGGCCGTTGAACGCAACTTTTATCGTCATCTTCGGAATAGGTATTATGGCCGAAGTATTAATAATAGCCGGCAGCAAGTCCGACGAGGCCGTCGTCAAAAAAGCGGAGGAGGCGCTCAAGGAATGCAAGGTCGCTTACTCCGTCGAATACTGCAGCGCCCACCGGGAGCCCGGGCGCCTCGACGAGATAATAGCGTCCTCGGACGCGAGGGTGTTCATCTGCGTCGCAGGCCTCTCCGCCGCGCTCCCCGGGGTCGTGGCGTCGAAGACCGGCAAGCCGGTCATCGGCGTCCCGGTGGAGTCGAAGCTCGGCGGCCTCGACGCGCTCCTGTCCGTCGTGCAGATGCCCCCCGGCGTGCCGGTCGCAGCGGTCGGCATAGACAACGGGAAGAACGCGGCCCTACTTGCCGCGAGGATACTGAAGGCATAAGGCGGCTTTTAAACGCCCGTGTGAAATGTCTACTACAGTGAGAACCTGCGAATTCTGCGGCCAGGAACTGGGCGACGTCCTATTGTCCGTGGGCGGCCACCTCCTAGAGTGCGAGAAGGCCCCGTTCAAGGACATGGAGGACGAAATCGTCCGCAGGAACGCGGTCCAGCTGTACATACTGCAGACGCTGCTCAAGAAGAAGTAGCCCGCCTCTGCCGCGCCGCCTCCCTGGCGAGCTCCGCTACCAGCCTGCCGATGAGCTCCCTGGCCTTCGCGTCGGTGACGTCTCCGGATTCCGTTACCTTGTCACTCGCGGAGGCCACCATCACCTCCGGCCTGTTCAGGAGCCTCATGTTCAACGACACGCACGTCTGCCTCAGATGGTACTGGGCCCTCGCGGTCCCGAAGATGCCGTTGCTCGCGCCCATTATCGCCGCAGGCTTCCCGTCGAAGCTGTTGTCCCCCCTCGGCCTCGAAGCCCAGTCGATGGCGTTCTTGAGGACGCCCGGCACGGAGTAGTTGTACTCGGGGGTCGCTATCAGGATTGCGTCCGCCGCCTTAATACCTGCCTTGAACTGCCTCACCCTGGCGGCCGGCTCAGCCTCAAGGTCCTGGTTGAACGGCGGTATGCCCTCGAGGTCGAAGACTTCTATGCGACAGTCCTCCGGCGCAAGCTCTGAGGCCGCCTTCAGGAGCGCCCTGTTGTAGGAACCCCTCCTCAGGCTGCCGGCGAAGGCTAATATCACCGTCTTGTCCATGCTCAGATAATTTTAAACTGCGTCCCGGGATATAAATCATCCCCTGGCAATCTTCGCGAAGTTGGATAGCAGCTTGAGGCCCGCGTCGCCGCTCTTCTCCGGGTGGAACTGGGTTGCGTGGACGTTCCCAGACGATATCACCGAAGGGAACGCGACGCCGTACTCGGTCACCGCGGCCGCAAGCCCGTCATCCTTAGGCACTACATAGTAGCTGTGGACGAAGTAGAAGTGCTCGCCGTCGCCGATGCCCTCCAGTAGCGGCGTGTCCCGGACCCTCCTTATCGTGTTCCACCCCATGTGCGGGACCTTCAGACTCCCGGCGAACCTCCTGCACTCCCCCCTGAAGAGGCCGAGCCCACTCACTCCCGGGCTCTCCTGGCTCGCGTCGAAGACGACCTGTTCGCCGAGGCATAGGCCGAGGAACGGCTTCCCTGATTCGACAGCCTCCGCGAGAGCCCCCCTGTAGGCTTCTAGCCTCGCCATCGCGTCGCCGAAAGCCCCCACCCCTGGCAGGACTATTGCATCGGCGGCCTCAAGCATGGACGGCTCGTCCACTACCGAAGCCTCGACGCCGATTTTCCTGAAGCCGTTGGCGATGCTCCTGAGGTTGCCTGCGCCGTAGTCGATGATTCCAATCATTCCTTGACCGCCCGAATTATGTCTGCTAGCATCCCGGGGTCCCTCTCCGCTATAGTACCCGTGACTATAACGTCCGCGCCCGCCTCCAACGCGGCCTTCGCCTGGGCCGGGTCGCGTATGCCGCCGCCGACTATCAGGGGGACCGACACCGCCTTCCTGACGGCCCTGACCATCCCGGCGGGGACCGGCTTGTCCGCCCCGCTTCCGGCCTCGAGGTAGACGCACTCCATCCCGTAATACTCCGCGGTTAGCGCGTACGCGACAGCCTTGTCGTAGTCTTCGGGATTTATCCTGTCGACCTCGCCGACCCTCTCTACCGTCGTCGGCTTCGCGCTAGTGCTCACCACGATGTAGCCCATCGGTATCGTCCCTATCCCGAGCTTTTTCACGTGCGGCGCGGCCTTCACCTGCTCGCCGACGAGGAAGCGCCGGCTCATGCTGTTCATCAGCATCATCCAGTAGATGTGGTCCGCGTGCCTCGTCAGCCCGGCCGCCGTGCTCGGGAACAGTATAACCGGGAGCTTGCACTCCGCCTTCACCGCGGCCGCCACCCGGTCCGTCACCTCATGGCCGGCGGTCGAGCCCCCTATCATTATGGCGTCTGAGCCGTAACCCTCCGCCAATGCGGCGAGCCTGCCTGCCGACTCCGGAGGCTGCTTGTCAGGGTCTATGAGCGTGAAATGGAGCGCGCCTTTCCCGAGCCATCCCCTCAACACTGCCATAGGAGACATAATGGGCGGCCTCGGTAAAAAAGCCTGGTTATTATCCTCGTCTTACGGAATCGATATCATGCCCGGCCAGGGGATGCGATTGAGCGTCGGCCAAAGGAACGAGCTTGAAGTGACTCAGACGCCGTCCTTGAAGCTGCAGCTCAGCGTCTACCAGGAACGTGAAGACAAGCTCAAGACGCTCTGGAGGGAAGCGGGCGCCGCCGGTAAGGTCGTCTCCCACGACGACCCGTACGGCTTCAGGTTCGATTATGCGCTCGTCAAGAAGAAGGACGTGCCCCCGGACATCATAAGCTCGTGCGGTGGCGCTTTCGCCCACTGCCTCTTCGACCCAGTCGAAGCCGCATTCGCCGGCCGGAGGGCGGCGATGAAGCGCGGCGAGTGGCTGCTGTTTGTGGTGGAGGACATGCACCCCGGCCTCCCGGACGATCTGAAGAGCGACTGGGCGAGGCACGAGTACGTGGAGGCCGCGACAGCCGGCGACCACAACGCCGCGACGCGGGTGGAGATGGCGGTGCCGAAAATCGAGGGCCGCCTCGGGAAGGCAGTCGACTACATTGAAGCCCACAGCCCCGAGAAGTGGCTGGATGTGTGCAGGTACCAGCGGTTCCCGTACGGCGTACCCGACGACCCGAGGTGGGGGGAGACGGTCTCGGTGCTGTCGGGGAGCCCTGAGGGCCGGCGGGTCCAGGCGCTCGTTGAATCATTCGAGTGGCCTAAGGAGGTCCTGAAGCGCCTGGAGGCGTACGAGCGCGGTTCACAGGAGGCCGAGGGCATGCTGTCTGATGCGGAGAACGGCGCCCTCAGGCAGGCGCGATACGCGCCGGATGCGGGGATGCTCGACGCGAAGATACGCGCGATATCCGGCCTGATGCTCGCCGGCCTCGGGAAGGCGGTGAAGCGGCGCCTTGACCGTTACATGGCCCCCTCATATTTCGCTCAGTTATGGGCTGACGCCCGTTCCGGCCTCGTCACAGAGTTCGGCAAGACTAGGTCGAGGTACGCGGACATAGTCGGCCATGATGCGTACCTCCGGGAGGTGGCGGCTTCCGGTTACGGGGGGGACCTCGCGAAATCAGAGGCCTTCCGGACCGAGTTCAAGGAGACGCTGGCGAAGCTTGTCGCGGAAAGGGACGGCCGGCCGACTCTGCCCGGGCCGAAGCGTTTCCCACGTCACCTGTAGACGTACACCTGCCTCTTCCCGGTGTGCCTGCCCACGAGCCTGCCGTCCTCCCAGACCATGGCCTTCACCTCGCCTAGGTCGTCTTCGAACGTCACCCTGAATTCCGGCAGCCCGCCCCTCCTCTCCACCCGGACGTCCCTCATGTACGCGCTCTTCTCGGGGGCCATGACCTTCACGCCCTTCTCCGACAGCCTCTGGGCGAAGCCTTCCCTCTGGCCGGCCCAGCACGACGACAGTATCACCATCCTCGGCTTCAAGGCCTGGACGAGCCTTGAGACGCCGGGCCCGGAAAGCTGGCTCGCCTTCAGGTCGCCGTCGCCGGCCCCGTATGTCAGGGATATGCCGCCGTCCGAGTGCGGGTCATCCTCGGCGTTCTGTCCGTGAGCCTGTATTATCAGCGTGTCCAGTAGGGGGTGCGTCCTCTTAATCCCGAGGAGCCGCCTGGCGATGCTGAATCTCCCGTCGAACTCCGCAGCCCTGTAGAGGACGTCGCCCCCGAGGTCTGCCTGCATCCTCCCGTACAGGTCCCTGTCCTGGTAGAATGCGCCCTTAAAGTCGCTGCCCGAACTCAGCTGGAGCACGTACGGCTTCCCTGTCTCCCCGAGCTCGTCATACTGCCGCGCGAGGGTGGCCGGGGTGTTCCTGCCGAAGTAGCGTATCCCGTACTCGTCGAAGAGCCTCTTCGGAGCCTCCGGCCTCATCATCCGGAGCCTGTCCACGGTGGACGCGCACAGTCCGACGGCTACGTGGGGGTTCTCGCTCATGTACCATCTCCCGATGGTCTGCCTCGGGTCCAATCCGGCTGCCTCGACGATGCCCTGCACCCTACGCCGCATGCCCAGTATCTCCTGTGCCCCCATCCTCAACGTGACGTGGACGAGGCCCACCATCGACTCGGACGCGATTGCATCGCTTGCGCTTCCGAGGCCTCCCTCGAACAGGCCCTTCGCCCACAGCCTCGCATCGTCGTCCCCCTCCAGTGCGATGGCCGAGACCGCGTTGGCGGCGAGCCTGCACGCCTGCGGGTCCGGGAACGCCCTCCCAAGCACGCGCTTGGCGACCTCGAACTCCGCGGTGTCGCCGCGGACGTCGGTCAGGAAGGACATGAGCCCGTTCGGCTTCCTCGCGTACTCCTTCAAGTCCCCCCTCATGACTTGGAGGTATTCGTCCTCGAGCCTCCTGTCGTAAGCGCCGACGACCTCGTCCCTTGCGCCGGCGTCCACGAGCGTTTTCCTCAGCCTCCCGAAGCACGGCCTGAACGGGTTTCTCTCCCCACGGCCCTTCAGTAGGACGTCCTCGACCCTGGCCTGACCGTTCCCGAACGCGACGAGCCACACGAGGAAGTCGTCCTTCTCGGATAGCAGGGAGGCGACGGCGTAAGCCTCCTTACGGAGCCTCCGCCCAGCCTCCGACTTGGGCTCAGGCCAACTGAAGAAGCCGGCCCCAAGAGCAAAAGGCTCCGGGAATTCGACAGTGCGGTCCGACGGCTTCTCGACGAGCGGCATATTAAAGACACTGCAGGACAAAGCAATAAACCTCAGATTACTCCCGTCTCCTCCGCGACCTTTCTCGCGCCCTTCTCGGACAGTCCGCCCTTGAGTATGGTGTACCTGTCCCTGACGGTGTGGGCTTTCGTCAAGGCCTCGATTATCTTGTCCGCGGGTATCTCCATCTCCTTGGCGGTCGCCGGCGCCCCGCACTTTTTCAGCGAGTCCCTTACGCGCTTCCAGTCGGCGCCGTGCAGGTGCGCCGTCAGTATGCTGCCTACGCCGCACTGTTCCCCGTGGAGGGCGGGCCGCTCGCATATCATGTCGAGGGTGTGGCTGAACATGTGCTCGGCGCCGGAGGCCGGCCTCGAGCTCCCCGCTATCCCGATGGCGACGCCGCTTGAGATGAGCGCCTCCACGAGTATGCTGATGTTCCCGTATATGCGGCCCGCGTTCTTCATCACGATTTCCGCGCTCATCGACGACAGGGCGGACGCGTAGTCTCCGTAGTACTCGCCCTTCTCCCTGTGGGCGAGCTGCCAGTCTAGTACGGCCGTGTAGTTCGAGATGGCGTCTCCGCAGCCCGCGGCCAGGAGGCGCCTCGGCGCCTTCGAGATGATGGCGGTGTCGGCTATGACTCCGAGGGGGCAGTGGACCTGGACGGACGTCGGCTTGTCTGCCTTCAGCGAAGCCTGCGGCGAGGCGATTCCGTCGTGCGACGCCGCGGTGGGGACGCTGATGAACGGTAGCCTGTTCTCGAAGGCGACGACCTTGCCTGTGTCGAGTATCCTGCCGCCCCCGACGCCGACCACGTACGCGCAGCCCCCGTCCCGGGCCTTCGCGCGCATCCGCTCGATGCCGGCCGGGGACGACTCCCTAAGGACCGTGGCGGGCTCAGAGAGCTCCTCGGCTACTGTATCGCCCGCTATGCCGAGGGTTACCTCGTCGCAGATTATCAGCGGCCTGCCGGTGAGGCCGAGCTCTGCGGCGACGTCGTCGACCTCGTAGACGGCGTCCTTGCCGACGAGCACCTTCCTCGGCAGCTCGATGTTTTTCATACCTTGTAGACTTGGGCGTGCTTGACCCCGCAGACTTCCCTGACGCCGGATTCGTCGACCTCGCCGCGCCTCAGGGCTGCCTCGACCGCGTCGTCTCCGATTATGTTGGCGACGGTGGATTCAGACACGGCCTTTAGCATCGCCTCCTCGGACGCGCGCTCGCCGCCGTAGAACCGTTCGCTCACGTGGACCTCCAGTTCGCCGTCCCTGAGCGTCATCCCCAGGAGCCGCTGGTCGCAGCATGCGACCATGACTTCGCCGCCCGCCAAGTGCGTCTTCACGAGATACTCTTTCACTTTATCCTGCGCATCGGCCACCAGGCGCCGCAGGCCTCGCACTTTAGGATTTTGGTGCCTTCGAGCTCCCCGACCTTCGTGTCCGGCCTCCCGCACTCCTTGCAGATGACGAATTCGGCCGCGTATGCCTTTATCTTGTCGTCTATTATCTGCTTCTTCAGCTTCCTTTGTATTATCGCCCTCGCGTTGTCGACGGTGCCTGGCGCAGCCAGCTCCTTCGACAGGTACTTCAGGAGGTGGTCGCCGGTCCGGTTGAATGCGGCCGCTATGTCGTTGAAGTTCCTGATTATGGTGACGCTGCCTTCGATGAAGGCGTCGGCCTGGGGTATCTCGAAGCGGTCGTGCTTCTTGAGCTTGTCCGGCAGGCCGGTCCAGACCCTTTCGAGGAGTTTGTCGTAGTCGTATTTCTGGTAATCCATTGTGGAACAGATTAGCGTTTACGGTAATATAAGATATGGTCGCCTCCGTCCTGGCGTCCGCCACACACAAAAATAGTAATTGAACAATGTTTAATCGCATTTTTTAAACAAGTCTAAAAACACGCTATACCGCTAAAACAGCCTAAAACAGAAGTATTTAAGCCTATAACACCGAGTAATATCAACGCAAAATGGCCTCCCCCAGCGAAAAAACCCCGGAAAAAAGGAAAAGGTCCCGCGAGGAGATAGAAGAGGAACAGCGACTCCTAGACCTGGAGATAAAAAAGGCCCAACTGCGGCAGGCGAACGCCCAGGCCACGCTCGCCGAACATGACGTCATCAAGTCGACGGGGGCTCCAGCCGGGGGAACGGAAGCCGAGCCTGCCGAAGCCGGCAGGAAGCCGATATCGCCGTCGCCACTGCCGGGCATAATCGTCCCTTCAGGCAGAGTCGCGCCGAAAGCGGCAAGGCGCAAGAAGGAGGAGCCCGAACAGCGGGTCCCGCTGTCGCTGGTGGTGTCCCAGATGCCGGCGGACTACGCCGGGAAGAAGCTGGTCGACAACGTCCGGTCCATGGTCGCGGTATCAGACGCGCAGAACAACCTCAGGCTCATATGCGACCTCGACGAGAACCAGGGCGCGGTCGGCGCGCTCGTCGGCGCGTTCAAGGACATCAAGTTCAAGGAGAAAAGCCAGACGGTGAAGCTCTCCTCGCTCTCGGTGTCGGCCCCCCAGCAGGGGAAGGGCGCGTCCGCGCCGGAAGTGGAAGTCTCCCCGTCCGACGTCGCAGGCCTCATGCAGAGCCTGCTCTTCGGCACGGTCGTCGACCTCGACGACAAGGAATCGCCGTTCCGGGGCAGGAGGCTCGGCAACGTCTTCGGGAAGATATTCCGCGACGAGAAGCTGAAGGGCATGCTCAAGGACCGGGACGACAAGGAAAAGCCCGACCAGTACAAGAAGGTGACGGTGGCCGACGGCCTGGCGCTCTACATGCACCTCAAGGAGGTCGGCCAGAAGGACAACGCAGAGGCCCTCAGCCTCCTCATACTGAAGACAATGCGCGAGCGGCTCTACAACTGGGAGTTCAGGTTCAACGCATTCGACGGCACGGAACGGACGCTCGTCGGGATGAGGACCGAGCTCATCGACAACGGCGTGGACTTCAACGAGCACCTGACCGAGGCGCTCGGATGGCACGCCAGGAACGCCGCCGTGTTCACGAAGCTGGAGAACATGCGGACCTCGAAGCGGTACCACCCGAAGAGGATATGGGCGATACAGGGCGAACACTACTTCGCCGCCAACAGGGCCGAGCGGGAGAAGGCGAGGGCGCTCCTGGCAAGATACTCGTCCGCGACCGGCGAGACGCTCAAGGAAATCAAGGACCGGGGGGACTTAAGCTCGTACGGGAAGGACCTCGGCCAGGTCCTGAACAAGGCGTTCGACGACTCCCTGATATCCAAGGGCCAGGTCCTCGGGGCCACGAACCCGGAATGGAAGACCGCCGCCTACAAGACGGTGGCGGAGGACATGCGGCCGTGGTTCTTCGAGATGAGGAACGACAGGATAACATACGAGAGCAAGACGCCCTACTTCAGGCACATCACACACGTCCTGTGGGACAGGATTGGCAACGTCCTCGTGAGGGACACCAGAAACCCGGACCCCAACAAGCAGCCGGTGCTCAACGAGGGGCTCCCCTTCAGGGACGGGTTCGTCCAGGACCTCCAGGTCGAAGGAGCGCCCACCCAGCACGACGCCGTCAGGAACTACGTGAAGCGGACTTACGGCGGCAACAACGAGGACCGGATACGCGGCTGGGGCCTCCTGATAAACGACGTCTGGGGCGCCCATGAACTCGGGCAGTTCTCCACCAAGCTGGTCGACAACCAGGTCGTGGAAGCCCAGAAGCTGGCAGTCCTGGACGCCGTGAACAAGGAGCGCTTAGCCGCCGGAGGCGCCAGGGCGAACACAGTGGAGGAGCTGACGGCAGCTGACCTCACGGCCTCGGTCGTCGCGGCATCGGGCGTGTCAAAGCTCTCACAGCAGGAGCTGGAGAAGGACGCCAAGGCGCTCAAGCAGGGCGTTGAAGGCCTGGCGGCTCTGATACGGGACTCCCGGACCATCAACGATGTGCTGACTGTCGTCAACGAAGGGAGGCAGAAGCGGATAAGGTTCATAGAGGAGGTCACGAGAGACGACGTGGTGGACGCGTCGGGCGCGGTGAAAGCCAACGTCCTCGCAGCGTCAGGATTCGAAGGGAGGGTCGTGGAAGACATCACCGACCGGATGCAGTTCCAGGCCGGGGAGGCGTGCACCGCAAAGCAGATGCAGCACTTCCTCAGGGCGAAGAGCCTCATCGAGGGATACGACGGCGTCTCGGACGTTACGGTCGACAAGGCCGACCCAAATACCCTGGACGTGGCCACAAAGGAGGGGAGGACGCTCAAGGTCACGGTGAGGGCGAAGGCCGCCGGCTCGCCAGACGTGGCAATAACCGTCACCGAGGAGAAGGGCAAGCAGAAGAAGACGCAGACGTTCGACGGCGTCACAGTGCCCACATCCTCCGGCACGGCTGTCAGGTACGCCGACCAGAATCACGGGTTCGAGAGCCTCGTGAAGTCGGTCGCCGCCAGGAAGAAGAAGGACGCCAAGAAGCTCGCCGAAGACGAGAAGTACGACCAAGGCACATTCGGGGAGCGCGTCAGCCGCCTCGCAGGCAACGAGCTCATCGACTCGCTCGCCTACACGACCCTTATGGAGGACACGAAGACGGGGATAGCCATGTTCACGCAGACCTTCTACCGGAAGGCCGGCCTAGACCAGGACATAGACAACAACCTCCGGTACCGGACGATGTTCCGCGGCGGGTTCGACAACAGGGCCGCGAAGCCGATGATGAAGTACATGCTACGGGACATAGCGTGCATGCCGGACGAGGAGTTCAAGCCGTACGGGGCGCAGGTCACCCCTGAGGAGGCCGACGCGATAAGGAAGTACGCGTTCGCCCTCAAGGACGACCTCACGATAGTCTGCCCGATAATGAACTCGACCCAGTACCAGGGGATATTCAGCCCGGACAAGGGCTCGCCGGAGGAGGCCGCCGAGATGGCGGGGACGATCGGCGACATGATGATAGGGGCCCTCACGACCGTCCAGAAGATGAGGATACAATCGCTCACGAACGACACCACCATCGACGGGAAGGCGCTGACAATGGTGCTCGTCAAACTCAACGACATGTTCCAGGCGGAGCAGGACAGGCTGGTGAAGTGGGGCGTCGAGACCGGGACCAAGAAGTCGACGCTAGACAACCTCGACGCCACGTCGGGGACGATGGCGCAGGAGAGGTTCTTCTACGACAAGGTCTGGGTGATGCAGGCCTTCAAGGAGTCCGCGCCCCCGGGGACCCCCGAGGACAAGGAGGACTACTGGGGCCGCGTCAGGGTCGCGCAGCTCATAGGCAAGTACAAGACGCAGCTGAAGCCCCTGAGGGCCCACCTAGGGAACGCGTACGCCCCCATAGGGTTCGCGCTCGCGGTCGCAGGCAAGGACATACCGGTCGTCGTGAACGGCGTCCAAAGCACCGTCGACGTGGAACGCGACAAGGTCATACACGGCCTGATGACAGACCTCTTCGGCGTCGAAGGCAAGGACCACTTCGCGAGGATAGGGGCCGCCGTCAAGACCAAGGCCTTCCAGGAGTGGTGCAGGGCGAAGAGCCTCGACGTCAAGGCGGAGGACACCAAGGACCAGAAGGAGGCGAAGATAGCGCAGCAGCAGGCCGAGCTCGAGAAGAACAAGGGCGCGAACTGGCAGTTCGGCGAACTCTCATCATACGAGGCCGCAAGGAGGGTGTACCTGTACATGCAGGAGGCGGACGCATGGTTCGGGAGCCTGGCGGAGCACTACGACCTCACCAACAGCTACGGGACGACGATACCCCCGATAGAGACTGTCGTCCACACGGACGACCTGTTCGACGGCATAATGAACCCCTCGAACATAAGGAACCGCCTGCGGGTGCAGCCCGGGGACGAGGCCGCTAAGTACGGGGAGTCGCCGAAGGATCCGGGCCACGCGTACAGGAACACTGTAATGGCCCCCGGCCTCATAGTCGAGGGGCAATGGCCGAGCGAGAGGCTAGACATCCAGATACTCACGCAGGAGCCGTACATGCGCGGCTTCATGATGAACATCGCCAGGTGCCAGAGCGCCTACGCGGACTCGGCCAAGGCGGTGGAGCAGGGCGCGATAAGGAACAACATGGCAGGCTTCGCCGACATACTGGACTCAAACGGCGTGCCGGAAGGGCACACGGCATGGTCCGCGGTCAAAGCCTACCAGGAGCTGAGCGAGAAGCTCGACGGCGACGCCCCGGTGAGCCTGGCCGAGGCCGGCGACATACTGGACGCCCACCACATACCGAAGACGCACGAAGCCCGCCGGAAGCTCGAGTCGGGGGCGGTCGGCGACGCCGCGGAGGTCGCGGCCCTCCTCAGGAAGAACGAGAACATGCTCGGCCTCCTCGGGGACATCAGGGGCAACGCACTGTCGATAACGGCCGACGAATACGGGATATCCGGCGACATGAGGCACCTCGGGGACGTTTTCAAGTACTACGGCGAAGGCGTCATAGCGCAGTCCGAGGGCAGGCTGAACGACTCGGAGAACGCGTTCAAGCTAGCATACTCCAGTTCCGAGAACCTCGCATACGGGGAGGGGGCGGTCGACTTCAGGGTGCACTCGCTCAACGCCAGAGGCTGGGTGAAGAAGGCCGTCGCCGAACAGACTGTCCAGGCGGGGCCAGGGAAGTGGAAAAAACTCCAAAGTTCGCTCGACGACTTCACCGCCGCATGGCTGATATCCCGCGGAGAGCGGCCGGGCTGGGTGCTCGACGAGAACAGGCCCGTCTACACCTGGAAGGGCGAGTGGCCGCAGCTCAGGCTCCCGCGCCTAGAGCGCTGGTGGAACAACAGGTTCAACTACTCAGGCGCCGAGCGCGTGGAAGGCGAGAACGCGGAGGCGATGGCAGCGATGGGGCTCGTCAACAACGAGATCGGCGCCATAGCGGCGCTGCAGAGCAAAAACGGCAAGAGCAGGGCGCTCAAGTTAGGCACCGGCGCTGCTGCGGTGGTTACGGGAAGCGCCGCGGCCACCGTGGCGTCCGGCGGGACTGCCGCCCCGGTCGCGCTGCCCCTGGCGGCGGCGGCATCCGCAGTGACGGCAGCATCGTACGGCCTCGTAGCGTTCACTGAGAGGCGCTGGCTCGCGAACGCCTGGGCGAGGAGGGCTCACCAGGAGATAGGCGCATACGACCCGGCGGCCCTGGACCCGATGGACGCGAGAAGCTACATCCGGGCCTCCGAGCAGAGGACGGTAGGCATAATCGGGGCCGAGACGCTCGCCAAGAGCGCGGACAATGCCTGGCTGGAAGGCCTGAGGGGAAGCCACATCACATACGACCTGGACCCGGCGCTCGGGATGTACAGGGAGGCATTGGGGATGCTGGACCCGGTCACATGCAACCAGATACTCCACACCTACAGGGTCGACGTGCCGGGCGCCGACCACGGCATAGACATGCGCCACATATTCGTCGACACACTCGCCGCGCGTGCGCTGAAGAGGCGGGTCCTCGAGAGCCTGAACCGGTTCACGGAAGCCTCATGGGGCGCGCTCACGCAGCCGGTATGGACGGACGCCGAGCGGGCGGCGGTCCCGCTGGCAGGGGTCTACGACCAAGCGGAGAAGAACCACAGGATACGGACGATGCACCGGAACAACTGGGGCAGGTTCCTGGACGTCATCAGCCTCGGCTCAATCCTGCCCTGGGGCACGAGGGCCGGCGAGAAGGACGCGGTCACCGATCTCACGAAATTCATCAAGGACCACCCGGACGATGTGCAGGCCGCGCCGCCCGGATGCAACAACCGCTCCGCCAAGCTCCTGGAGAAGCTGGGCCACACGGGCGTGGCCGCGGAACAGGCCGAGAAGGCGAGGGGGAAGTGGGCGGAACGCTACCAGCAGAACCAGCCGGTCCCGCAGGAGCTCGCGCGCCTCGACCTCATAACGGACGTGTCGGACCGCCTGAACGGGCAGCCGTCCACGGTAGTCTTCAAGTGATGCAACATGCCAGCCATAAGCAGAGTCGACGGGAAACAGGGACCGCAGTACGGCGAAGGCCGGGTGGACACGCTGCCCCAGCCTAAGCCGCCGCCGGAGACGGTGAGGGAGCGCCCCGCCACAAAGAGCAAGTTCGGCAGGAACGCGCTGATAGGCGGCCTCGCCGCAGCCATAGGCCTCGGAGCCTGGCTCTACCGGGCGGAAATCAAGGACGCCGGCGCCGGCGCCTACGAGTCCGTGAAAAGCGCGGTCGCGACCGAGAAGGCGCAGCCGACGGTAGAGAAGCCTAAGGATGGTGTGCAGCGCGAATACGGCTTCACCTACAAGGTCCTCCCGGAGAAGGCGAGCCCGAAGACGACGGCTGAGGGGGCCGCCAGGAAGAAGGAGCTGTCGGAGCTTTTGTCCAAGGGGGTCTTCGCCTCGGACGGCCACACCTTCATGGCATTCAAGGTCAACGGAGACCAGATACTCGGCGGAAGGATAAAGTACTCCAAGGACCCGGTGCCTGGCTGGATAGGCGAGGTCAAGGAAGGCAGGATAGACGAGACGGGCGCCACCTTCAGGATGGTGTACGGGAACCTCGGCGGCATCGGCAAAGGCTGGAGCTGCAAGCTCGTATACGGCCCCCAGGGCATGGACCTGGTGATGGATAACTTCACCACCCACCTGAACTTCAGGGTGCAGCAGATAGGCGAGAAGGTCGAGTGAACGGTTAGCCCCCCTAGGGCGTTATGAACTTCCTGTTCACGTCCATGATGAGGGAGTCGCAGTCCTGCTTGACCTTCTCGAGGGTGGCGACGATTCTCGCGCGCTCCTGCTCCACGGAGTCTATCATCTCGTAAGCCTCGATGGCGGTCTTGAAGTCGTCTATCTCCACCATCGTGTACTCGCTCTGGTTCATCTTCTTAGCCACCTTCCGGCAGAGGACCTCCAGCCACTGGTTCATCCCCTCCTTGACGCGGCGGCGTATCATCTTGTCCTCGTCCATCTCCTGCTTCATGAGACGGACTATCGGCGCCATCGGGAAGGCGTACTTCGCCTCGTCCTCCGGGGTGAAATCCTCGTCGGTGGCCTGGGCCTCCGGCTTCGGCGCGGCCTCAGCCGGCTTCTCCTCTACAGTCTCCTCATCCACAACAGCCTTCTCCTCCTCGACCGCATCCCTGCCCTTCTTCTTAGCCATTTTACGTCAGTGTGACACTTGCCTAAACGCCCTTGAGACGCCCTAGAAACCGCCTGCAAAGAACCTAAATACATAAGAAAACGACAATATATACGCGAGACGACCGGTCAAATCCGCCCGCCCCCGCCCCGGATTCTTATATACTCCGGACGGTATTCTTTAACCGGGGTGTACGGCTTGAGGGATGTCATAATATTCACGAAGGTGCCGGAGCGGGGCCACATCAAGACCCGGCTTCAGAAGAAGCTGCCCGCATACCAGGTGGAGGAGCTCTACGTCGCCTTCCTAATGGACACGCTAGACCGCCTGAAAGCATACTACCCCTACGTCGCCTACTACCCGGAGGCGAAATTGCAGCCTCTCTGGCAGCTCCTAGGGGAGCGCAAGTACATCGCGCAGCGCGGAGGGGACCTCGGCGAGAAGCTGGTGAACGTGTTCAAGGACTTCTACCGGATGGGCGTCAAGGACGTGATGGTAGTCGGCTGCGACGTCCCCACGCTCCGCGCCGACCACATAGAGGAGGCGTTCGAGCTGATGAAAGGCAGCGACGTCGTCTTCGGGCCAGCCCACGACGGCAGCTTCTACCTCATCGGCGGCTCCGGCGTCCGCGCAGAGCTCTTCGAGGGCGTGGACTGGGAGCGCCACGACGTCCTCGAGCGGTTAACCGAGAACGCGAAGGGCCTCGGCCTCAAAGCCGCTTTCACGCCGAGCCTCCACGACGTCGACACCCCGGAGGACATCGACGCCGTCTGGGCGTCCGGGGAGCTGCCGAAGGACGGCAACACCTACCGGGTACTCCGGAAAATCAAGCGCTGAAAAGCTTAACGTACCGTCCGTACCCCTCCCTCTCCAGGTCCTCCCTCGGGATGAACCTCAAGGACGCGGAATTCATGCAATACCTCCTCCCACTCGGTCCGGGGCCGTCGTCGAAGACGTGGCCCAAGTGGATGTCGCTCGCCTTCGAGCGGACCTCGGTGCGCACCATCCACAAGGCAACGTCAGCCTTCT
>JBFYKH010000065.1:0-17555 GCA_041306075.1 Candidatus Altarchaeota archaeon | reverse complement strand
GGTGGTGGTTGTCGTGGTTGTGGTGGTTGTCGTGGTTGTGGCTCCTGTTGTGGATGTGGGTGGTGTGGTGGTGGTTGTCGTGGTTGTGGTGGTTGTCGTGGTTGTGGCTCCTGTTGTGGATGTGGGTGGTGTGGTGGTGGTTGTCGTGGTTGTGGTGGTTGTCGTGGTTGTGGTGGTTGTCGTGGTCGTTGTCGTCGTGGTGGTTGTGGTTGTAGTCGTTGTAGTCGTGGTCGTCGTAGCTCCTGTGGTCGAGGTTGGTGGTGCTGTTGTGGATGTGGGTGGTATGGTGGTTGTGGTTGTAGTCGTTGTGGTCGTTGTCGTCGTGGTCGTTGTCGTCGTGGTTGTTGTTGTGGTTGTTGTCGTTGTGGTGGTTGTCGTTGTCGTCGTTGTCGTCGTGGTTGTCGTTGTAGTCGTAGTCGTTGACGTGCACTGCACCATGTCGTAGCATGCGTTGCATGCCGTGTTGCATGCTCCCGTGCCCACGTTGCATGTCGTTCCGTCTTCCACGTAGCCGTCCGAGTAGTAATCCGGGCCCGGGCTCGGGCATTCCTGTGTTCTGCCTGCGTCGCAAACCTCCCCGGGCCCCAGGTAGGCGTTTCCGCATGTGTCGTCGCATTGGATTAGGTTGTAGCATGCGTTGCATGCCGTGTTGCACGCCCCGTTGCCCGCGGTGTATGCGCAGAATACGCCGTCTTCCACGTAGCCGTCCTTGTAGTATTCGGGCCCTGCGCTGGCGCATGGAGTGCCTCTGCCCGCGTCGCATATCTCCCCGGGCCCCAGGTAGGCGTTTCCGCAAACGTCGTTGCAGTCGGCGAGGCTGTAGCATGCCGTCCCATCCGCGTTGCATGCTCCGGCGACCAGGTTGCATGCTATTCCGTCTTCCACGTAGTTGTCCTGGTAGTATTCGGGTCCTGCGCTCGGGCATCCGACGGTCTTTGTGCTGTCGCAAACCTCGCCCGGCCCTAGGACGCCGTTTCCGCACGTGTCGTCGCACATGCCAAGGTTGTAGCAGTCGAGGCAGTCGATCCTGCACGCTCCGGCGCCTAGTGTGCATGTGGCCTCGTCTTCCACGTAGCCGTCCTTGTAGTATTCGGGTCCTGCGCTGGCGCATCCGACAGTCTGCAGGCTGTCGCACACTTCGCCGGACTGAATCTTGCCGTCGCCGCAGACCTGCGGCAGGTCGGTGCAGCATTCAGCCACCACGACGAGCTTCTTCCCTATCCCCGGGCACGGGTCTGAACCGCATGCTGCGTTGTCCGCCTGGACGTTGCACATCCACTGGCCTCCGCACGTGTCGGCGTCGTCGCATCTGGCCCAGCATGTGGCGTCCATGCCGCCGTTCGGGCACGTCCATTCGCTCGCGGCCGGGATGTAATCCGACCTGATGATGGAGGAGACGGCCTTCCCCGCCGGGCATCTGAGTTCGGCTACGTCGCCTTGGTTTGCCTGCGCGCATACCCTCGGACAGGCAAACATCGACTCGGCGCAGCCTGGCGGGTCGTCCTCTATCTCTATCTCGTAGCTTCCGGGGCACCAGTCTCTGCCGTCGTCGCTGTAGCAGTCGACCATCACCTGGTATACTCCGTCCGACGGGGCGGGCATGAGGCATTCGACGTACTTGCTGGGGTTGAAGAACGTCCCCTCCGTGCGCTCCTGGCAGCTCCATGGCCATGTCCTAGGCGCCGCCCCCAGGTTCTGGCATGCAACCGACGGGTCTGCGTCGAAGTTCATGAAGAGGTCGTAGAAGCTTGTCCCTCCGATGAACGGGGGCTCCGGCAGGTTGCCCGTTCTGACCCTGACTATGACCCAGTTGCAGGTGTTCACCCTGAAGCTATGCCAGTTGTACTCGTCGTCCTGGGTCTCGTAGGAGCCTGGGATGCTGCACTCCGGCGGGGCAGGGCAGGTGTGGCATGCGCCTGGCGGAAGAGTGGTGGTCGTGGTCGAGGTGGTCGTGGTCGTGGTGGTCGTGGTCGTAGACGTGGTAGTCGTGGACGCCTCCCATGTGACGTTGAATCTGGCGTCCAACAACCTGCCTTCCCCGGGGACTATCAGGTAGAATCTGTCCTCGTACTGGGGGACTGCCTGCGTGCACTTCACCTGGAGGATGAGCTTGTTGGCTGCCGTCCAATTCGGGTTTCCGCCGCATACGGTGTCTCCGACGGTGAAGCTGCATGATGCCATCCCCCTGCACTTCCTCGCTTCGCTGCAGAACCGCCAGCCGCCAGGGTCCTGGCCTCCCGGGCACCACAGGATGGGGCTTAGGGAGCTGATGTAGTCTGCGTGCTGGATGTTCGTTATCCTGCTGGCTCCAGGGCAGTTGATGGCGGTTGCAGCGCCTTCGGCGGCAACGGCGCACTGCTCGAACGTCGTTATCGTTGCCGGCCATGCGCCCGGGGTGGCCGGGTTGTAATTGAGGATGAACTGCGGGAACCAGTCCTGGAGGTTCCTTGTGCCCCTGTTCTCCCGCCAGGACTCGTTGTCCTCCATCCACGCCCTCGCGGCCCAGCCGTACCTGCTCTCGTTCCTGCCGTAGCCGGTCATCATCCTGGCGACGCGGGTGACGTCGTGGGCGGAGTCTTCGCTCGGCCTCTCCGGCCCTGACTCGTATATGACAGTGACGTTGTCGCCTTCCACGACCTCGAGCCTGTAGCCCATCTGCTCCGGTATCAGCTGGTCCAGGCTCTCCTTGGAGAGGTTGGCTGCGCGGGTGTTGTTGCCTTCGGACCATTCCCTGCCTATCTCCTCCAGGATGCCTCTCTTGTCCACTGTGTCCATGGCGTTCTCAGAGACGTAGTGGAGGTGCTCGAACAGGCTTGAGCCGCGGGAGGAGACGGTGGAGTACTGTAGGCCGATGTATCCGAGCATCAGGAACATGACGAAGCTGAGGGCTATGAGCGCATCCCAGGTTATGACGTATCCTCTCCCGACCTTCTTTCTCATTTATGTTCCGCCTGAGCCGTTTATGGGATATACCAGCGTGACGTTGATGTAGCCGACGTCTATGTGGTCGGTGCCTATCCTGCTCCATTCGCCGTCGCCCAGGGCTGTCTGCCTCTGCGCGATGGCGAAGTAGCAGTATCTGCCGACCTCTTCCTCGGAGGTGGTCCACACGTTTCTGCAGTTCGTGAGGGGGTCGCCGGTGTTCGGGCAGCTTGTGTAGTACTCCCTCCATGTGAGGTTGATGTTATCCCTGTACCATATGTCGTCGAGTGGGTTGTAGGTGTTGCCTTCCGCGGCAATCCTGCTGTCGAAGCGCTGTTGCGGGCCCCACGCCGCGTGCTCGACGAATGCGTTGCAGTCTCCTTCAACAGTAACTAACCCGGGTTTGGTGTCCAGACTCGAATCCCAGAGCCATGTGCCGTTGCTTACCAGTATCCTCCCTATGGCCAATGGCGGCGTTATCTGGCCTTCAACGGTCAGGAATATGGTCTGGTCTATGTCCACGACCTTGCCCAGGACGTTCGGCTCCGTGTCGTTGTAGGCTGTTATAAGGACTCCTATGCCGTGCACGCAGATGCCGCTGTCGCATACGTCGCATCCGAGCTCGCATTCGTCCCCCGTCGTGCAGGGTTTCCCGCAGTCCCCCATCTCGCACTCGAAGGTGGTCATGTTGCACCACTGGCAGCCGAGCTCGCATTCGTCGTCTCCGGGGAACCCGCATCTTCTGCCGCAGTCGCCTTGCTCGCATGACAGGCCGGTGGGGCTTGAGGTGTCGGGGGAGCAGTATGTGCACAACAGCTCGCATTCGGTGTAGCCGTTGCCGGGGATGGTGCACGGCTCCAGGCAGTCGCCCTTGTCCTCGCACTCGTAGAGCGTGGCTGCGCTGTTCACGTCGTAGTGGTCGTAGCAGTACTCGCATCCTACGACCGGGCATACCAGCGGGTCTATCGTGCGGGCGCCTGCCGGTGCGCATGGGCCGCACTGTTCCGTGCCGCTTTCCTGGCATGTCCTGTCGACGCATATGTCGCAGAGGTTCAGGGGGTTGGTGGGGTCGATGCAGTCCCAGTCCACGTCGCAGACGTCGCCGCATTTGCCGTTCGGCCAGCATTTCCTCTTGCCGTCGGGGAACAGGCCCAGGTTTTCAGGGCAGTAATCGCACAGTCTCCTCCTCGGTGGCTGCCCGTACTGTATTATGCTGCAGTTGTCCAGGTCCATCTCCCCCGGCTCGTCGCACTCCACGTTCATGCATTCCGGCTTGAGTGTGGTTGTCGTTGTGGTGCTGGTCGTGGGGGTGAAGTCGCCGAGGTTCTCGATGAAACCGTATATCTTGCCCGCGCTCTCGTGGGTTCGCCCTGACACGGTGTTCCGGTAGGCTGTTGTGACGTCCATCTCGAACTCTTCCCCGAGGTCGTGTTCCGCCCCTATCCCCGGGCAGTTCATGATTATGATGACCTTCTCCCCGGGCTGGATTGCCACGTCGGCGCTTGGTCCCGGAGGACACTGCACCCTGTTCACCTGGGCGTTTATGGAGCCGGCCGGGACTATGACCGGGGCGTCGGCTTCGGACTTGAGGCTGAGTGCCACCTTATCCTCTACGGATACGACCCAGTCGGTCGGCACTATCTGGCTGAAGCCTATGTACCCCCTCCTATGGACTTGCGGCCTGAGGGCTCCGCTCTGCCACACCGCTATCAAACCGACCGCGATGAGGAGGATGACCGCCGTGTACAGGATTAGGTTCTCCGTAGCTACCTGACCCCTTGTAAGCCGTCCCCCGCGTTTTTTCATCAAAGCCCTATTTATGTTCGGAAATTATTGGTTTATCCAAAGTTAAAAATGGTCTTCCGTTGCGTCACAGTCAGCCGAAAGTCGCTGGCCGTCATCTTTTTCACGGTTTTGCTAGTCCCGGCATCTGTTTCAGCTTCATATATCCGTTTAGGCCTTAATCCGGGGTCCCTGGATGCAGTCACTTCAAGGTCGTTCGACGTGAACTTGACTTACTTTAACGGGGGTGACGAAGCAGCTTCAGGCATCAGGGCTCTGTTGGTCTCTCCGGAGGGTTTCTCCTCCCCCGTCGCATATGTCGGCAGCCTTGCGGCCGGGGAGTCGCGGACAATCGTGTTTAACGTGTCCGTCGGCCCTGATGTGGCGCCCGGCACACATCAGCTTGTCTTGTTGAGCCGGTATTCCGACTCCAACGCATACCCCTACTCTAAGGTTTCGGCGGTGCAGGTCAAGTACATGGCGGCGGAGGCGCAGACTTTGAGGGGCGGGATTTCTCCGCTCGAAATCGTGGCCGGCGGCGGTGGCGTGCTTGAGTTGTCGGTGAGCAACCTTGACGGGCGCCCGCATGATGTGGCTGTGGAGCTTTACCTCCCCGGGGAGTTCGTGTCCGAGGGGCGGCTGAAGCGGGTGCGGGTTCCTGCCCGGGGCGTGGCCAGGCTGGAGTACGGCGTCAAGGCGGTCTCCGCTAATCCGGGCTCGGACTATCTTGCCGTGGCGGTGATGGGGTATGACGATGGCGGAGTCCGCCACAGCGCATCGTCGTATGGGACCGTCAGTATAACACGGGCCGCCGCGGGGGTTCTGCCACCCTGGCTGCCGGTAATACTCCTGGGGGGGCTTGCCGCAGCATTCATATACTCCCGGGTGAAAAGTAATTGAACATGAAATTACGGTCTTGGCGGGTTCTTGGGATGGCGTCCAGGCTCTTGTCGCATGAATTCCTGACGACATTAGCGCAGGCGGTTCTCGCATTCACCGCCTTGTTCGCGGCCTTTTTCGGCCGCTGGGAGCTCATCCCCCTGAACGCGGCCGCGATAATCGCCTCCATGTCCCGGCGCGGGTGGGCTGTGTGGGTTCAGGCTCTGGCTGCCGGGGTGGCCTCCTTCATACTCTTCATGTCTGCTTCCTCCGCGCCGGCCGCGTCGCTTCTCGGGAGCGTCCTCCCGGCGGACGTCGGGGGTGACGTAGTGTACGTCGGGTGCCTGGCGGTTTCCGTCCTGTCTTTGGCGGCTGTTATGGGGCTCCTTTGGCTCATGGCAGGCACGGAGTTCACGGTCAACGCGGTCGTGTTGCTGGTAATCTACGGCTTCCTCGTCAGCATATTCCGGCCTGAGCTCATGTTCAGCATGTCGATAACGACCGGCGGGGACACGGCCTCCCACTATCTGCCCGCGAAGTTCCTGGCCGAGGAGCTTCTCCCGAAGGGCCGGCTGATAGGGTGGCTTCCCGGGTGGTACGGGGGCATGCCCCTCTTCCAGTTCTATTTCCCGCTGCCTTTCCTTCTCATGGCGCTCCTGAGCTACGTCATCCCCCTGCAGATAGCCTTCAAGCTGGTGTCCGTCCTCGGGATATTCCTCTTGCCGTTGTGCGCCCTCCAGTGCATGCGGCTCATGGGGTTCCGGTTCCCTGCGCCCGCCTATGCCGCGGCGTTCACGCTGCCGTTCCTCTTCATGGAGTCGCACAGCATGTGGGGGGGCAACATACCCAGCACCATGGCCGGCGAGTTCACCTACGGGATAGGGCTCTCGCTGACCATACTGTTCTTCGGCGCCCTGTACCGGGGACTCGGGGAAGGCCGCCATGTCCTCCATAACGCCGTTCTCCTGGCGGCCATAGCGCTGTGTCACGTCTACACGGTGCTCTGGGCCGTGGCTTCGTCAACGTTCCTCCTCCTGGTCGGCAGGGCTCGGATGGAGCGTCCGCCATGGACCCGGGCCGGGTTCGCGGCATATGCGGCGGATTTTACGGTGAGGCTGTCGTACCTGGCCAAATCGTATCCTCTGGCATTCATGCTGGCCGGATTCTGGGTCGTCCCCCTCATCATCCGGCTGAAACACACAACCTCGTACGACATCCCGTGGAACATAACCGAGGAGGTTCTGCCGCCGATACTGTGGCCTTACCTTATCTTGGCGTTATACGGCATCTACCGGTCCATCCGGGGCCTTGAGCATAGGATGGGCTTTTACGTGTACTCCATCGGCATGGCCCTCGTGTTCTTCTTCCTCGCGCATGATATCGGCGTCGTGGACATACGGTTCCTGCCTTTCGTGTACCTGGCCTTGATGATGCTCGCGGCCTACGGGCTTTCGGAGGCGTCGGCCGGCTCCCGTTCCGCTTGGACGCTGCCCCTCATAGCGTTGTTGTTGACCGTGTTCTGGGTGGACTCGAACAAGCAGGTGGTGGTCGTCGAGAAGGACGTCATAAAGATATTCCCGAAGGAGCTTTCCAAGGCGCTTGCCGACTGGAAGTACGGCGGCTACAGCGCTTACTGGGCCAAGTGGAACTACGAGGGCTTCGAGGCGAAGCCTGAGTGGAAGCCGTATAAGGCGGCGAACGACTTCCTGAGGGGTGGTCCGGGCGACCCGCGGGCTCAGTTTGAGCATAACGACCAGTACAATTCCGCGGGAACAGTGCGGGCGTTCGAGAGCATACCCCTCTTCTCCGGCAGGAGCATACTGGAGGGCCTGTACATGCAGTCCATACACACGTCCCCCTTCTCTTTCTACATACAGTCTGAGATAAGCGACCAGCAGTCGTGCCCGTACTGGGCGGTCTGGCCGTGCGCGCACTTCAACCTGGAGGACGGGGCCCGGCACCTGAAGATGTTCAATGTCAGGCATATCGTCGCAAGGAGCGAGAAGCTGAAGGCCGCCGTCCGTAACGGCTCTGGGTGGAGGCTTGCGTTCTCGGCGGACCCGTATGAGGTGTGGGAGCTCACATCGAATCCGGACCATTACGTGACTGTGCCCGTGAACGAGCCTGTTCTGTTCGAGACTTCGGACTGGAAGAACATATCCTACACGTGGTTCAGGGGGATGGAGCTCCTGGACACGCCGGTGGCGTTCGCCCCATCGTCCGACCCCAAGGATGCCGCCTTGTTCCGGAACATCGTCAAGAACCCGTCCGTGGAGAGCCTGGACTCGCTGCCAAGCATGCCGGTAGGCAGGGCGTGCAGGATAAACGAGTCCGTGACTGCGGAGTCGATCGAATTCACGACGGACTGCGTCGGCGCCCCCCACATAGTCGGCGTATCGTATTACCCGAGCTGGGCGGTGGACGGGGCGGACAGGATATACCTGGTGTCGCCGTCCTTCATGCTAGTCTACCCCACCGGGGAGCACGTCCGCTTATACTACGCGAAGAGGCTTGAGGACTGGTTCGGAATCGCCCTGACGGTTTCCGCGGCGGCCCTGATAGCATACGCCTTCCTGTCAAGGGACCGGAGGGTGAGGGACTTCTTCCTCATCGGGGGCTAGGTTCCCGGCGGGTTTTAATCCTCAGCCACAGCCTCACCAGGTTGACGAGCCGGTATACTACCTCATGGACGAGGTTGAACCTGCTGCCGCGGGTGTCGCTGCAGTACACGGGCGCGTCCGTGACGGCCTTGCCTTCGCCGCGCTCCAGGTAGTATACCAGCTCTATCACGTACGAAGACCCGTGGTCTATCCCGCCCAGGTACCTCATTATGTCGCTCCTCCTCCAGCCCTTCGTGCCTATGCTGTAGTCCTCCCACCTGAGGCCGAGTAGGAGCTTCACGAGCAGTATGAAGACCGAGCTTATGGCCGTCCTGTACCATCTCCTCTCCTGCGAGCCCTTCCTCTTCGACCCCACGACCGCGCTGTTGGCGTCCAGGAGCCTGACGCATTCGGGTATGAACTTGAGGTCGCTTGTCAGGTCGACGTCGATGGAGACCAGCTTCTCCGTCCTCGCCTCCTCCACCATCCTCCTGAAGGCGAGGCCGACCCCGCGCTCCGGGACGCTGATGAACCTCACCCTCGGGTTCCTGATTCCCCGGCCTATCTCGTCCGTACCGTCCGTGCTCCCGTTGCTGCAGACTATGATGTCGTAGTCCGGGGCCTCCCTGTCCAGGTAGGCGGAGAGCTCCCCCAGTTTCGCCTCGAGTATCTCGGCCTCGTTGTAGACCGGGATGAGGACGCTGTAACCTGGCATCTTAGTAGTTACTGGTTTACTGGGAATAATACGGTTTCGCATCTGTCGGGGTCAGCCGCACTCCACCTTTAGGACGAGCTTCTTCAGCGTGGCGGGGCAGGGGTCGTTGTTTCCGCAGGCCGCGTCGCTCACGTCGAACTCGCAGTCCGGTTGGCCCAGGCAGTTTGTCGTCGGGTAGTCTAACCTGCAGTCATAGTGGCATGCGCCGTCCACGCCTCCGTCCGGGCAGCCGACGCCCGAGGTCTCAGGCACATAGTCGGCGCGCAGTATCTGGGTTATCGTCTGCCCGCTCGGGCATTCGATGCTAATCCTGTCCCCTGAAAAAGCGGTTTCGGTCTCCTCGTCGCAGCTATGGCATCCGTCGACCAGGACGTCTATGCTATCCACGGCCTCGGCGTCCGGGTCGTCGGGGTCCGCGCAGTACCTGTTGTCGTTGGTCTCGGCGACCGAATACAGGTACGCCTGTTCGCAGTCGACGGCCGCCGGGGTGTCGACGGCGCAGTCCATGGTGTAGTAGTTGACGGCTCCGGTGTCGTCGGCGGCCACGTTGCTGTAACAGTGACCTATGGTGTCGTAGGCTCCCCCCTGTCTCAGGAGGAAGGTCCACTGGACCTGCCTGTCAGCCCCGTGGTCGCCCTCCCACTTGACTGTCACGGTGTCCGCCATGCCTGTCCTGAGGGGGCCCCCGGCCACGTCGAGGCTGTGTATGTCCCTGACGGAGTCAAACCTGTTGTCGCACCCGGGCGGCGGCAGGTACGCCTCGGTCCACTTATTGCATGTGATGCCCGCGTAGCTTATGCAGCCGGTCAGGTCTATGTCCACGTCCATCCTGTCGTCGTAGCTACTGTTCTCGGGGTAGCAGAATCCTCCCTCGTTCTCGGCCATCACTATCAGCTTGTGGGGGCCGTCGGGTAGCGGGAGGTCCGAGGCGTCCGGGGTGAGGGTGCAGTTCATCTCGTACTCGTAGTTCCCGTTCGGGTCGTTCGGCGGAATCTCGTTGGGGGGCACGTCGCTTGAGCATTTGCCTACCATGAAGCTCCCGTTGTCCACGAAGAAGGCGAAGTAGTTCGGGCTGCCTCCGTGGTTCCCCGCCCAGTTGATTGTCACGTCCCTGGAACTCCCGCATTGGAGCGCGTATTCCGGCCCCCCGGCCCCCCAAAGTATTGTGTCCTCCATCAGGAGCACCGACGGCTTGTTCGAGACGCACATGTCCGGGTCCGCTATGGGGATGCAGTCTATCGCGGTCCTCAGGGTCGTCGTGGTGGTCATGGTCGTCGGCACGCCCGAATCCCTCGCAGTCCTCTCCCGGCCGCCCCAGACCACGACCCTCAACTGCACTATGCCGTCGCCGACCGCCTCTGCCCCCGTCAGCCTCTCGAGCGCGGTCGGCGGAAGCCCGATGATGCCAGTCTTCATGACTGTGTGCACTTCGCCGCCTACCGGCTTCAGGCCGGCCTCGCACGGCTCCCCGATGCTCGGGTTGCCGTAATTGGCGGCGTTGTCTCGCCTGGGGTCGTATGACTTGTCCGTTGTGAGCAGGAGGGTGTCCACCCTGTCTCCCACCGCGGTGTCGTTGAAGCCGATGAGCACGTCGTATCCGAGGTCCTGTTCCCCGAGGTACTTCCAGTCTATTATGCCGTTTGACGTGCCGGCGTAGAGCCTGTAGGCCTTATGGTCTATGAATATCGACGCCGTGGCGCCGGGGTTGCCGAGGACCCGCGCCCATATGTAGTGTCTGCCCTTCTTGGATGGCATGTGCGCGTCCGGAACCTGGTGGACGGCGCTCATGTTGCCTCCGCTGCAGCCTCTGGAGCATTGGCTGTCGTCGTGGTTGCCCCAAAGGTCCTCCGCCTCATACCACTCGTACGAGTTCGTCATCCTCATGGGCTTGTTCACGTATATGCGCTGGTTGTTGCAGCTTACCGTTTCGGTCACGGTCTGCAGGGGGATTCCATGCAGGCAGGCTAGGCTTGTGGAATTGAGGCAGGACACCTCGAGATAGAGCTCGTAGGTGCCCGAGCCGAGGAGCTTGTTCCTCACCTTCGTGTAGTTGCTCCTGATATCCTGCAGGAGCATGAGGAGCTTGTCGGCGTCGATGATACGGCTCTCGCTCTCTCCGTATGCGCCTCTCTCCTCGGTGAGGCCGTAGGTGATGACGTTGTCCCTCGACCAGTAGGGCGGGTCCCCCCCGGTCCTGACTAGCTGGTCCCCGACGGTCTCCACAAGCCATGTCATCTCGTAGCCCTCCTCGGACAACCTCAGCTCCGTGTACGACGTCTCCCATATGCTGATGGTTATGCCGAAGGTCAGGAGGAACAGTACCAGGCCGAATATCATGTCCCATGTGAACATCTGGCCTCTTCGTTTCATCTTCATGGGTAGGCTATGCACGTCATCACGCCCCCTGTCTTCGCCAGTTTCACGTGGTTGCCGTCGGAGCTCAGGAGCAGCCAGTCGCCGGCGCCGGCTATCGCCCCCAGGGTGAAGCATCCCCTGAACCCCCTTTTGAACTCGAGGCTGCCGCCGTCCACGGGTTCTGCGAGGGGAGTGTCCCAGGCGGCGTCGGGCAGGCCGGTGGCAGGGTCGATTGCGAATTCGCCGGCGTCGTCGCTCCTGAGCTCCAGGAGGCGGCCGGTCATGTTCACGAAGCTAAGGCTCGTCACGCCACCCTGGCGCGCCATGCTGAAGACGAGCGCGTACGTTCTGTCGGCGGTGTTGTGGTGGACGTAGACGACGTTGCGGCTGGCCCCGGCTTCCGTCACGAACGCCGGGGGGTTGGCCGGGTCGGGCTTGCCCGCCAGGTCGTATGCGGCGACATCCGCGTTCAAGCCCTCCTGCGCCAAGTTGTGCTTCTGCGTCAGGTAGACCCCCCCCGCGTGCTTCTTGAGGGTTATCTCCATCGCCTCGTCGACCTTGAGGCACTGCTCCGAGGAGGTGGCGTTGCATCCTCTCGTGCACTCCGGCAGGAGGCAGTTGACGTTGCTCGTGGACAGCGGGCTTGAGAACCTGAGGTCGCTTCCGGTGCTGAAGGCGGAGCCTTCGATGAATGCCGCCGACTCGTTCTCATAGAACTTGACGGTGTAGTTCCTGGCCCCGAACAGTTCGGCGGGTATGGAGAGTGTCGTCGAATGGCCGTCGGAGACGGCGTTCAGGGTGTTTATCTTGTCGGCGATGCGGTTGACGAGCCTCTCCCCCGCGATGTAAATCTTCAGGTCGTTGGACCTCACGTAGGCCCTGTAGACGAGGAAGCCGATTATTATGAAGAGGACCATGATGATTCCGAGGACGACCATCAGTTCGACTCCCGTCTGCCCCCTCCTCTTTTTCATTTGCCTACATGACGGTTATGTTGATGTCCTCATTGGAGACGGATTCGACCCTGAACACGTAGTAGCCTTCCTTGTTGACGAACGAGAGGTCGCCGCGGATTTTCCCCTTGGTGACGGAGTATATGTCCGTGTAGCCTTCTCCAACGGAGACCCTGACGACGACGCTGTTGTTGGTGTCGAGGATGGTCACGTTCTCCACGTTCGGGGGTATGTAGACGTTCACCTCCGTCCTTGAGGGATGCCCGTGGACGTAGACGAAGTCTGCGGCCGTCTTGAGCTTCTCGACCGCCCTCTGGGCGGCGTCGACGCCGACCTGGAGGCTGCTCGATGTTATTAGTATGCTCGTGACGTAGATGACGGCGGAGAATATGGTCAGGGATATGGCGAGCATTATCATGTACTCGAGGGAGGCTTGAGCTTTGGGTGACATCCTGTTCATCTTATTTATACCTAAGTCTGCTTATAAAATAGCCAAACCTAATCGGCCGCGAGGTATTGAAATGGTATACGAGACTATTGTCAGCGAGTATGTGGATTACGGGCGGAACAAGTTCATTGAAATCTCTAAGAAGCGGGTGAATCCCGAGGGCGCCGTCTTCCTGAACATATCAAAGGGGTACTACACGCCGGACGGGCAGAAGCGGTACCAGCGCGGCAGCAGCATAGGGTTTCCGCCGGAGGGGAACATCGTCGGCGACCTCATAGAGAAGCTGCAGACGGTGATGGACAGCTTCACGGACGAGGAGCTGGACCCCCTGAAGAGGTCCGGGAACTCTCCGGGTTAAGCCTTCCGCCGGCCCTCAGAGCTTCAGGGCTTTTTTCAGCTCGGCTTCGTCGAATCCGACTATCACGGCGCCGTCCGCGTCTATCACAGGCACGCCCATCTGGCCGCTCTTCCTGATCATCTCCTGGGCGGCATCCTGGTTGCCTGCGACGTTTATCTCCGTGAACTGCACGTTGTTCCTCTTCAGGTACTCCTTGGCCTTCTTGCACCAGGGGCAGCCGGGCGTAGAGTAGACTTTAACGTCCATAGGGTTTACCATTTGCGCCGGCCCTTATAAAAAGGGGACTTACCTTAAGGTATGCATGGCCTTGGGGGGTATTCGGGCTTTTCGGGGGCGGGTCGACGGCATCATTGAGTCGCGCGTGTACTTGAGCCGGGGCATGATGGAGTTCCTCCTCATGTTCCTCCTCGTCTACATAGTCTTGGACGCGGTGATACTGGCGTGGTTCTTCCTCGTCCCCTATATGGCAGGCTCCGGGAACCGCCTCCTATTCGGCCTGGCGATGCTCGGCTACAACCAGGGTTACCTGGTGTCGAACTGCCATCAGATGTTCCAGCGCTCGCTCATCTTCGGAGGCTACGAGATGCCATTCTGCGCGAGGGACGCGGGGATATACGTCGGCTGCCTGGTCGGCGCGGCCCTGCCGTTCGCTAATCTCGGGCTCCCCCGGAGGCTCTCCTCCCCGTGGGTTTGCGCATTGTTGATGGCGCCGCTCGCCGTGGACGGCGTCAGCCAGACGATACTCGGCATGCGGGAGAGCACGAACCTCCTGCGTGTCGCGACCGGCCTCCTCTTCGGCTTCGGGATGGCGTACTTCTTCTCTGCGCGGATTGTGGAGCGGTCGCGGGGGATGGTGGACGCCCGGGGCGAGGCCGTCAAGGCGCTCCGCCTCGGGGCGCTCACTGTCGCCGTCCTCCTCGCGGCCGGATACTATGTCGGCGGCAGCTATGTTACCCTGCGGGAGGCGGTGTCCGAGTCCGGCCTGAACCCCTCCTTCGTCACCTATGCGAGCAGGCGGAGCCTGGAGACGGTACGTTACGACCCTTACCTGGGCTCTTACGATGACTCCGTCCTGGATGAGATTGTCGAGTACGGGCCCCGGGGCAACGGGGTGTGGGTGGTTTACGCGGGTCCTATGGGCCACCCTGGGAAGGACGTTTTCTTCAGGGGCGACGGCACCTTCAGGCTCGTCCCCGACGTCAATAGTACCTGACGTACGTGTATTCGACCGGCTTGTACGCCCTCTTGTACCCCCAGCCCATCAGGAGCCCTGCTATGAGGCCTCCTATGTGCGCTGACACTGCCGTCTCGCCGCCGATGCCGGTGGGAACCGCGACGAAGCCGTAGAGGATGTAGAGGCCGGCGAACACCCACAGCGGCATCGGGAACAGGAAGTACATGTACAGCGTCATGTTCGGCTGGAGGATGACGAGCGCGCCGATGAGGGCGAAGACGGCGCCCGACGCGCCGACCGCGGCCGTCCTCGGGTCCGGGAGGCCGAGGGTGAGCGACAGGAGCGCGTAGAACACGCCGGCGGCGAGCCCCCCCGCGAAGTACACCCTGGCGAATTCCCGCTCCCCTATCATCCTCTCCAGGTACGTGCCGAACATCCACACGCCGAAGAGCATGTTGAAGAGTATGTGCTCGAAGTCGGCGTGTATGAACATGTTCGTGACTATGGTCCACGGCATCGAGAGCACGTTGGCGGGCGTGAGGGCGAGCCAGTCGACGACGAAGCCCGGCGCGGCGAGCCTCACCATGAACATGAAGGCGTTGGCTATTATGATGTACTCTATCGCCCTGCCACCGTATCCCCTCCTCATCTCAGTTGTACCCCGCGTTTATCTTCACGTACTCGGGGGTCATGTCGCAGGTCCAGCCGACGGCGGAGCACGCCCCGAGATGCAGGTCGACTTCGACCTTGACCGCCCGGGCGGCGAGGACCTTCCTCGCAGGCTCCGGGTTCATGGGCCTGCCGGCCAGGAGGAGCTTCGCGGCGCGGCCCTGAGCCGAGTATGTGACGTCCACCCTCGTGTCGTCTATCTCTATCCTCGCGCCTATGGCAGCGACAATCCTCCCCCAGTTCGGGTTCTCCCCGTAGAACGCGGTCTTCACGAGCGGGGAGTTGGAGACCGCCAAAACGGCGGCCCTCGCGTCCGCCACGCTGCGCGCCCCCCTGACCTCCACCTCTATGAACTTGCTCGCCCCCTCGCCGTCCCTGGCTATCATCTTCGCGAGCTCGGCCATCACATGGGAGAGAAGGGGCTTGAACGTCCCGTAGCCGGCGCGGGCCGTCCTGTTGGACATGAGGAGGACGGTATCGTTCGTGCTCATGTCGCCGTCGACGGACACCATGTTGAACGTCTCATCGCACGACTCCCCGAGGGCCTTCTGAAGCATCCCCTTCGGGAGCGCGGCGTTCGTGGTTATGAAGCACAGCATCGTCGCCATGTTCGGGGCTATCATCCCCGCCCCCTTGCATATCCCCCCGACCCTTATGCCCTTCGACTCCGCGGAATACATCTTGATTCTCGTGTCGGTGGTCATGATGGCCTTCGCGGCCTGGAGGCTCCCCTGCGGGCTCGGGGCGAGGCCGCATGCGGCCTCGGACAGGACGGACTTGACGGCGTCCACGTCCATCCTCCTGCCGATTATCCCCGTCGATGCGACGGCCACGTTCCTTGCGTTCACGCCGAGCGCCTTGGCCGCGGCCTCTGCGAGCTCCCTCGCGTCGTCCACCCCGGTGGGGACGCAGCAGTTGGCGTTGCCTGAGTTCGCGACCACGGCGGCGACGCCGTTTCTGACCATGGCCTTCGTGTACCTGAGCGACCCCGCCTTCACGCTGTTTCTCGTGAAGACGGCCGCCGTCTCGCAGACCTGGTCCGCCACGACCAGTGAAACCCCGTACCTGCCCCTCTTGACGCCGGCAGCCCTGAACCCGGGGCTGCAGACACCGTATCTCGTTTCCTTGAATATCATCGGTATATTATTAAGCACGGCTGTTGAAAAAGATTACTCCTTTTCCAAAATGAGGGAGAAATGCGCAGTTTTCGGGGCTAAGTCCGGCACAGACGTCTTCGAAAGCATATACTATGCGCTCCACAGCATGCAGCACCGCGGCCAGGAGTCGGCGGGAATCGCCATCTGCAACGACCGGATACGGGTGTACAAGGGTATGGGACTGGTCTCCGAGGTCTTCAGGAACGCGTACCTCTCGGGCTCCGCCGGCATCGGCCACGTCAGGTACTCGACGACCGGGGAGTCCAGGGTGGAGAACGCGCAGCCTTTCGTTATAGACTACCTCAAGGGGCCCCTCGCGATAGCGCACAACGGGAACATCGTCAACCAGTGCGAGCTGAGGGGCAGGCTCGAGTCGTCGGGCAGCACGTTCACCACGACGTCGGACACGGAGATTATCGCGAAGCTGATTGCGTACGAGCACACTCGGCGCGGCGACATAGTGAAGGCCATCCAGGCGACGATGAAGCAGCTCGTAGGCTCGTATTCGCTTACGATACTCCACGACGGCAGGCTCATCGGGGTCCGGGACCCGGGGGGGATACGTCCCCTCTGCCTCGGCGTCAGGGACGGCACATACTACCTAGCCTCCGAGAGCTGCGCCCTCGACACCCTGGGCGCGCAGTTTGTGCGGGACGTGAAGCCCTCGGAGATAGTCGTCATAGGCGACAAGATAAGGTCATACGGCGGCCCGAAGGGGAGGCGCTGCCACTGCATGTTCGAGTACGTGTACTTCGCGAGGGCGGACTCGGTGATAGACGGCAAGCACATATACCAGGTGAGGAAGAACCTCGGCCGCAACCTGGCGAGGGAGCATCCGGTGAAGGCGGACATCGTGTGCGCGGTGCCGGACTCCGGGGTCACCCACGCGATAGGCTACGCGCAGGAGTCCGGGATACCCTACAGCGAATGCCTGATGAAGAACAGGTATGTGGGCCGGACGTTCATCATGCCGGACCAGAGGCAGAGGGACGTCGGCGTCAGGGTGAAGCTGAACCCCATAAAGTCCGAGGTCAATGGTAAGCGGATAATCCTCGTGGACGACAGCATAGTCCGCGGCACCACGCTCAAGCGGATTGTGGCCGCCCTGCGCCAGGCGGGCGCCAAGGAGGTCCACGTCAGAATCGCCTCCCCGCCGATAAAGAACCCGTGCCTCTACGGGATAGACATGCAGACCAGCCGGGAGTTCATCGCGTCCGACCGGTCGGTGAAGGGGATATGCAAGGCGATAGGCGCGGACACCCTCGGCTACCAGAGCCTCGGGGGCCTTGCGAAGGCGATAAGCCATCCGTTGGAGAGCCTTTGCATGGCGTGCCTGACCGGCGAATACCCCCTAAGGGACAGGCAGAAGAAGCTGACAGATGACTAAACACCTTATCGTCGGCGTCGACCCGGGAACGACCTGCGGTGTCGCCGCCCTGGACTTGGACGGGCGGCTCGTCGGAGCCAGGAGTTCAAGGGACATGGGCGCCCCACAGGCCATCGAATACATCCTGTCGCTCGGCAGGCCGTCGCTCGTCGCCTC
>JBFYKH010000064.1:0-23990 GCA_041306075.1 Candidatus Altarchaeota archaeon | reverse complement strand
GTGCACCGGCCCGTCCACGACATCGTCTTCGACGTCATCGACGAGCACCACTTCCACGTCCACCACCGTCTGCACGATGGCGCCGTGGCCGGACTATGAGCCCATGCAGAGGGAGTACGCCCTTAACGTCGTGTCCGGGAAGTTCAGGCCGAAGCGCATCGAGGCCTTCGTCGGCGACAGCATACGGGTGACGATACGCAACGAGGAGGGCCTCTACAAGATACGCGACCAACTGAACAACAGGAGCATCATACTACGGCCGAACCAGGCCTATGTGGCACAGTTCGAAGCAGGCTTGGAGGGGGAGTTCCTGCTCGGATGCACGGAACTGTGCGAGGACCCCATCGAGGCCTGGATAGTCGTTTCTAAACCATACAAACGGGTGTGCTTCTAGGCGCCGTGCCTCTCAAGCCGGCCCTGTGCCTCCATTATCTTGGCGTGGTACTCCTTCAGTTTATGGCTTTTCGAGAGCGTGCTCTCATTCGAGGTCCTAAGCCGCCTCGAGAGCTCCTGCAGGCCCTTTAACTCGGCCTCCAAGGCCTGCCTCGCATCGTCGTGGCGGGCTTGCGCGGCCGCCGACCTCTTTGGCATAAGGATATATTGCCGCCAGGATATATAGATGCCCATGGAAGTCATGCCCGCCGTCGACGTGTTGGGCGGCAGGTGCGTCCAGCTGGTCGGAGGAGACCCGTCCACGGCCAAGGACTACGGCAGCCCCGTGGACAAGGCCCGGCAGTGGAAGAGTATGGGCGCAGGGATGCTCCACTTCGTAGACCTCGACGCCACCCTAGGCAGCGGCAACAACTTCGGCCTCATACTGAAGGCGAGGCGGGCCGCAGGCCTCCCCGCCCACTTCGGCGGCGGGGTGAGGACGCTCGAGGCGGCCGGGAACGTGCTGTCCGCGCTCGGCCCGTCGGACAGGCTGATACTGGGGACTCTGGCGGTCAGGGAATATCCCGACTTCAAGTCCCTCAAAGCCCTTTCCGCAGACAGGGGCAGGATTATCGTGTCGGTCGACTCCAGGGACGGCTTCGTCGCGGTGAAGGGGTGGACCGAGAAGTCCAAGGTCACGGCCGAGGAGCTGATGTCCGCGGCGTCTCCGCACGCGTGGGGCTTCCTCTACACGGACGTGAACGTGGAGGGGAGGATGGCCGGGATAGACGGGGGCCGGGTGTCAGAGGTAGTGAAGGCTTCCAAGAAGCCTGTCATAGTGTCCGGCGGCATCTCATCCAAGGCTGACGTCGACGCGTGCAGACAGGCCGGAGCCTGGGGTGTCGTCCTCGGGAAGGCCCTGTATGAGGGAAGGATACGGCTGGAGGACCTCATCTGAATCTTTTCAGCGGCGGCATACTTGTGTTGTCTGGCGACCCGTCCTCACTGAGGCCTCTCCTGAGGCCATCGGCCTCCGGGGACGGGTCCTTCAAGAGCCCGAGCCGGGAGAGCCTGTACGCCTTCTCCCCGTGCTCAATGACGCTGTCCGTGCCCGGCCTGAAGGAGTTGAAGTCCGACATGATGTCCGCCTTGTCCTGCCTGGTGATCTCCTGCGGGTAGCCAAGGCCGGCGAGGAAAAAGTGCATGCCCGCTATCGCCCACTTGACGCGCACCCTGCAGTCTGCCAGCTCATCGGCCATAATCTCGAGGTCGCGGGGCGTGACCTGAAGCGGATTAGCATCCGAGGGCGGATTCAGGAGCGGCTGCCCCCTCAAGCTTCTGAGCTTCTCCACATTAGTAACCGGTCCTGTACGGTTAAACGGCCCGCGCCCATGGGTATTTAGCCCCCCGGGACATAGTTTAAGGAAGTGGAGACCAACCTCATATCATTGACCACGGACTTCGGCCTAAGCTACTATGTAGGCGAGATGAAGGGCCGGGTGAAGAAGGTGAACCCGAAGGCTGAAGTCGTGGACGTGACGCACAGCGTGTCCCGCCACAGCATCGTCGAAGGCGCGTTCATATTGTCCCGGGCCTGGAGGAGCTTCCCGAAGAACACCGTCCACGTGGCGGTCGTAGACCCGGGCGTGGGCTCCGGGAGGAAGGCGGTCGCGGTCGAGACAGAGAACGCGACGTTCATGGGCCCGGACAACGGGATACTCAGATGGGCTCTGAAGGATGAGACCGTAGTCCGCAGCGTGGAGCTCGATCCGGCCCTCATACGGGAGCGCGCAGGTGCCGGGGAGGATTCGGCGACGTTCCACGGCCGCGACGTCTTCGCCCCCGCTGCCGCGCTCCTCACAAAGGGCGTGGACCTGGACTTCCTCGGGAAACGGACCGAAGACCTGGCCCCCCTCGAAATCAAGCCGGACGCAATCGTCCACATCGACGGCTTCGGCAACGTGATAACAACCTGCGCGTACGGCCTCCGCCCGGGCGGGAAGGTCCGCGTCGTCCACAAGGGCTCCAGGTACGAGGCGCGCACCGTAAAGACGTACTCGGAGGCCGAACCAGGCCGCCTCACAGCCCTCTTCGGAAGCCACGGGTTCATAGAGGTAGCCGTCAACCAGGGCGACGCCGCAAGGCTGCTTGGCGCCTCCGTCGGGGAAGGAATCGCAATAGAGCAGGCGCCCTGAACGGCAAAAGCGCCGTCGGGCCTGGATATATTCGCTTGCCGGCAATAACTCATCATGCTCGTCGACTCGCACTGCCACCTGGACTTCCCGGAGTTCGACCTGGACAGGGACTCCGTGGTGGAGAGGGCCGGGGACGTCCTCATCATAAACTCGACCGTGGACCCGGAACTCGTCGAAAAGGCGCTTTCCCTGGCAAGCCGCTACATCAACGTCCGCCTCACATTCGGCTTCAGCGCAAGCGAGACCGACGAAGGCAAGTACGAGTCCATGAAGGCGGCCATCAGGGCGAACCGGGGCGCCATCGTCGGCCTCGGGGAGGTGGGCCTCGACTACCACTGGGTGAAGGACGAGGCAGGCCGGGAGACGGAGCGCCGCCATTTCAGGGAATTGGCGGCATTAAGCCGGGATTTAGCCCTCCCCCTGGTCGTCCACTCCAGGGACGCGGAGGCGGACTGCATTAATATTCTCCGGGAACTTAAGGTACGAGCTATGATGCACTGCTTCTCCGGCACGCGAGAGCAGGCCCTCGAGGCGGTCGGCCTCGGCTGCCTGATATCGGTGCCCACGAGCGTCGTGAACTCGAGAGAGAAGCAGAGGCTGGCGGCCGCAGTGCCCCTGGCGTCCCTGGTGCTCGAGACCGATGCCCCCTTCCTCTCCCCGGTCAGGGGCGAGAGGAACGAGCCCTCAAACGTCAAAGCAGCGGCCGAGAAGGTCGCCGAGGTCAAGGGCCTCGCAGCCTCGAAGGTGGCGGACGCCGCAGCCGAGAACGCGCTAAGATTCTTCAACACAAGATGGTAAAGGCGGTGCTCCTGGACTGGGACGGGACCTTATGGGACGTGCTCGGCTTCATGATGGAGACGTACACGGAGGTCTTCGAGAACTTCGGCCTTGCGCCCTGGACGCGGGAGATGTATCAGGATAGGTTCCGCCACGACTGGCGGGACATGCTGGACGAGATGGGCCTCACCCCCCACGCACAATACCTCATAGAGCACTGGGAGCGGAAGATTGCGTCGGAGCGGCCGCTCGCTTATCCGTGGGTCGGAGACTTCATAAAGGGCCTGTCGAAGACCCGCCTCCTCGGCATAGTATCCTCCGCCCCCCGGAAGCCCCTGAACCGGGAGCTCGACAGGAACGGCATACTCGGGAACATGAAGGTCGTGGTCTCAGGCGACGACTTCGAGGAGAGGAAGCCGTCCCCGATACCCCTCCTCTACGCGTGCAGCGTCATGGGCGTGAAGCCCGGCGAATGCGTCTACCTCGGCGACATGGTGGAGGACATACAGGCCTGCAGGTGCGCCAATATGCCCGTCGTGGCTGTGACCTGGGGCCTCCACTCCAGAAGCCGCCTGGCGGCCGAGAAACCCGACTGCATGGCCGAAACAGACTGGGAGGCCCTGGATTTTATTAAGGGATTACCATAAGGTAAGACACCGATGAAAAAAGAGCCTGCGAAGCGTCCGGACACCTACGCGAAGGCCGGCGTCGACTTCAGGAGGGAGGACAGGGTAGTCCGCGGCATACAAGCGTGGGTGCGGAAGACGTTCGAGTTCAGGAAGGGCAGGATGGGCGCCGTCATGGAGGACGTGGGCGCATACGCCAACCTGATAGACCTCGGCGACTGGGCGCTCGCCTTCTGCACCGACGGCGTCGGAAGCAAGGTTCTGATAGCGCAGGAGCTCGGGAAATACGACACCATCGGCATAGACTGCGTGGCGATGAACGTCAACGACGCCCTCTGCGTCGGCGCGGAGCCGATATCCCTGGTCGATTACCTGGCGCTCGAGCACGCCGACGACGAGATGACACGGGAGATATCCAAGGGCCTCTACGAGGGCGCCCGGCAGGCTGACGTCGCGATTGTCGGCGGCGAGACCGCGTCGATGCCGGACGTGATAACGGGCGTGGGCGGGAAGGGCTTCGACATAGCGGCGGCGGCGATAGGCATAGTCAGGAAGGACAGGATAATCACCGGCAGGAAGATTCAGCCGGGCAACGTGGTCATCGGCTTCAGGAGCTCCGGGATACACAGCAACGGCGTGTCGCTCGCGAGGAAGGTGCTCCCGAAGAGCATGTGGCTGAGCCTCCTGACCCCCACGAGGATATACGTGAAGGAGGCCCTCGAGCTCATGCGCAACTACGACATCCACGGCCTCGCCCACATCACGGGCGGCGGCTACCTGAACCTCCTGCGGCTCACCAAGCACGGCTTCGTCCTCGACGGGATGCCGGAGCCCCAGATGGTGTTCAAGAAGATACAGGAGCTCGGAAAGGTGTCCGACGAGGAGATGTACAAGACGTTCAACATGGGCATCGGCTTCTGCGTGATGGTGTCGAGGGCCGACGCCGAGGACATCATGAGCAAGTACGGGAAGAAGTTCGACCTCATGAGGATAGGCCACGTCGTCGAGGAGCCGACGGTGAAGATAATACGCAAGGGCGTGGAGCTCAACCTTGAGAGGGTCATGTACTGAGGTGTCATATGCCGCTGACTAAGACGGACAAGATATGGATGAACGGGAAGCTCGTGGACTGGGACAAGGCGCAGGTGCACCTCCTGACGCACGCCCTCCATTACGGCTCTGGCGTGTTCGAGGGCATCCGCTGCTACAAGACGCATAAGGGGCCGGCGGTGTTCAGGCTCAGGGAGCACGTGAAGCGCCTGTTCGAATCCGCCAGGCTCTACTACATGGACATACCCTACAAGCCGGAGGACATAGAGGAGGCCATAAAATCAGTCATCCGCGCGAACAGGATAGACGCCTGCTACATCAGGCCGATAGCGTACCGCGGATACGGCGAGATGGGCCTGAACCCGCTCAAGAGCCCGGTGGACGTCGCGGTGGCGGTGTGGCCGTGGGGCACGTACCTAGGGGAGGACGGCATAAAGAACGGCATAAGGGTCATGACGTGCTCGATAGAGCGCTTCAACAGCAACATAGTGCCGACCCGCGCGAAGGCCACGGGCCAGTACATCAACAGCATACTGGCGAAGGTGCAGTGCCTGAAGGCGGGCTACGACGAGGCCCTCATGCTGGACAACCGGGGGATGATATCCGAGGGCCCCGGGGAGAACATATTCATCGTGAAGGACGGGGTCCTGTACACGCCGCCGGAGCACGCGAGCATACTCCTTGGGATAACGCGCGCGAGCGTGATGGAGATGGCATCCGACCTCGGGCACAGGGTCGTCGAAGCCGACATGGAGCGCGGGATGCTCTACGGAGCGGACGAGGCGTTCTTCACAGGCACCGCGGCCGAGGTCACCCCCATCCGCGAGGTGGACGGGCACGTCATAGGCAAGCCGGGCCCGGTCACGAAGGCCATACAGGCCAAGTTCTTCTCCATAGTCGCGGGGAAGGAGCCGAAGTACGGGAAGTGGCTGGCGTACGCCTGAACACATGAAAGTCTGCCTCTACGGCGAACTCAGCCGAGTCCTCAACGGCAGCGGCATAGGCACCGCCATAGACCAGCAGGAGAAGGCTCTCAGGCTCAGCGGCGTCGAAGTCACGAGGGACCCGGGAGACGACTACGACCTCCTCCACATCAACACCATCGGCCCCAGGTCCGCCTACTACGCCCACAAGATGCGGTGGAAGGGCGTTCCCCTCGTCATCCACACCCACACGACCGCGGAGGACTTCGCTGACAGCTTCAGGTACTCCGGGAAGATTGCGCCCAGGCTGAAAAGCTACCTCAGGTACTTCTATGCGCAGGCGGACCTGCTCATCAGCCCCACCGAATACACCCGCGACGTCATACGCGGATACGGGGTCAGGAAGGACATAGCGGTCATCTCAAACGGCGTCGACACGGACCGGGTCAGGTTCCAGGCCAGGCTCAGGGACGAATGCCGCAGGCACCTGGGGCTCGCCGGATGCGTCCCCTACAGCGTCGGCCATGTCTTCAAGCGGAAGGGCGTGATGGAGTTCATGGACATAGCCCGCCAGTTCCCGAAGAACCGCTTCCTCTGGGTGGGCAGGTCCTACAAGGGCCTCGTGGACGGCGACTTAAAGCGGGCGCTGAAGGCGAAGCCGGAAAACGTCACGTTCACAGGCTACGTCAGGGACGTCGTCGCCGCCTACTGTGCAGGCGACATATTCCTGTTCCCGAGCTGGTGCGAGAACCAGGGCATCAGCATCCTCGAGGCCGCGGCCTGCAGGCGCCCCCTCGTAGTCCGCGACCTGCCGACATACGACGGGTGGCTGGAGGACGGAGTCGACTGCCTGAAGGCCGCCGACAACCGCGAGTTCGCAGCCCACCTCAGGACTCTCATCGAGGACCGGGCGCTCAGGGAGCGCCTCGCCCACCGGGCCCACGAGATGAGCAGGCGCCACAACCTCAAAGGGGTCGGGGCGGAGCTTAAGGCGGCCTACCAGACGCTCCTGGCCTGACTCTTAAGCCAGTCCCTCCGAGTACCATATATGCCAGCGAAACTCAGCCACCTGAAATGTCAGCCGCTCCTAGAACCCCCGAGGCGGGAGCCGCTGCCGGAGTGGCTTCTCCTGTCCGGCGCTGACATGGAGTTGATACGGAAGGGCATGGAGGCCTCCCGGCATCCTATCGACGGCCCGGTCTGCGTTCCGTTGGCTGAGATGCACTTTTTCCTGAAGGAGTTGGGGGTGTCGCAGGGTGTGCCCGAGGAGGACAGGGAAATAATCCTCGGCGACTTCGGCCTCCTCAGGCGCGGCGTCTGGAACAACGTGTTCGCGCAGCTACACTTCCTCGCCCGCAGGCTCGGCCTCGTCGACCGCCTCGAGGAGGGCGACCGGGAGAAGATGGCCTCAGGCCTGGACTTCTGGAGGAAGGAGAGGACATGGTACGAGGTCGCGGCATTACACCACCACATGCACGGCCTCGGCGTAGGCTCTGAGGTGACAAAGGCGGACAGGGAGGGGATGATGGGCTTCCTTGAAGAGGAGCGCAAGAGCGAGGGGCCGGGCAGGCTCCTCGGCCTAACGCTCTGGCACATGAAGGCCCTCGGCCTCAGCCCCGAGGCCACCCGCCGCGACAGGGCGAAATTGAAGAGCACCCTGGAGTGGTTCAGGCAGGTCAAGGACGGCAGCGCCGTCCTGGAGATGCACTACGTCAACAGGCTGATACGGGACGAAGCAGACGCGAGGGAGGCGGCCGTGATGCCGCCCCTAAAGAGGTTCGGAAGATGACATCTACCCTCAGACAGATGAGGGAGCAGCCCCTACTGACTCCGCCCCAGGTAAAAGACGTCTGGAAGACCGTGTCTGGGAAGGACCTGGAAATCATGGAGGCGGCGGCCGACGAGTACAGGCGGCGGGACATGCCGGAGATGCTCCTGCACATGTACTTCTGGATGCAGGGGCTCGGCGTCATGGGGAGGCCCCCTGAGCCGTGGGCCAAATCCAACGACTGGAGGAACAACTGGGAGCACCTGAGGACCGCAGGCATGGGGGCCTGGCTCGCGGAAAACGGCCTGGCCGGGGGCTGGTCAGAGGAAGAGACGAAGCAGTCGAGGATGATGGAGGAGTACCGGGCCAGAGGCGACGGATGGGCGCTCCTGAAGTCCCACAGGGTGCTCGCCGACATGGGCAAACCCAGGAAGATAATCCCCGCAGACCTTAAGCTGTTCAGGGCCGAGCTTGAGCGCGTGAGAGGCGAGGATATGCGGCGCGGCCGCGACATAGCGTACGTGCACCACACCATGAAGGCGCTCGGCGTCGGCGAGCCTGCCACCCCAGGCGACGCGGAGGCTGTCATGGAGGCGGTCTCCAAGGCCAGGCGGGATGGCGACGGACTCACCCTCGCCGAGACGCTGTACCTGGCGAAGTACCTCGCGCCTGCCGGCGGAGAGGCCGAAGCCGCCCGGATGCCGCCTCTTCGGAGGTTCAGGGGATGACATTGAAGCTCAGGGACGTGAGGCCGCAGCCGCTCCTCGGGGAGCCGGGGCCGGACTTCAGGTGGGCGAGGATTACTCCCGAGGACTTGGGGGAGATGCTGAAGTCTCTTGCGGATGCGAGGCGCGGCGGAGGCCACGGCAGCAACATATCCGACCACCTGTGCCACCTCAGGGGGCTCGTGCAGGTGGAGGTCACGGATGACGACGTGAAGGCGATGCACGAGGAAGTCAGGCATCATACCCATGGAAACCATTACATCCTCGTCACCCACCTGCGCCATATGAAACTGCTTAACATCGTGGACGGTATCGACGAGGGATTCAAGGCCGCGGCCAAGGAACTTCTCGAGCAATACAGGACAGAGGGTATATACAAGCCGGAGCAAAGAGGCGAACCGATTGCGCAACTGCTCCTTGTCTCGAAGGCGTTCGGCATGGACTGGAGGCCTAGGCCGGATGATGTAGCGTATATGGGGGTGGCTTTAGACGACGCAAGGAAAAGAAAGGACGGCCTCAGTGTGGGGGAAATCGTCGACTCCATGATGGAGCTCGGGCTGCCGATACTTCCCCTATGGTCGGACATCACCCTAATCCGAAAGGAACTAGAGACGAAGCGGGGGGAGGTCGCGGACCACGTCTACGATAGCCTGTCCGGCTGGAGGCTGACACGGCTCCACTACTACCTGAAGAGCCTGCTGCCGGCGGCGGGCTACGCGGAAGCCGAAAAGACGGTGCCTCCGCTGAAGCGCTTCGGGGCCTAGCGTTATATTCGCCCCCACAATAGTATCAACTGGATGAAAATCGGGTTCTTCACCGACACGTACTTCCCGCAGGTGAACGGCGTCACGTTCACGCTTCAGGCCTGGTGCCGGGAGCTTGAGCGGAGGGGGCACGAGGTCTCCATATACTATCCGTCCGGCGACTATGCGCCAGGCGTCCGGGAGCACCCTTTCCGGTCCGTGGGCCTCTGGTTCTACCCAGAATACCGGGTCACCCTGCCCTTGAGGGTTCCGAAGGACACATCCCACCTGGACGTGGTACACCAGCACGGCGTCTACGGCATGGCGTTCGCCGGCCTGAGGGCGTCATGGGCGCATAAGACCCCCCGGGTCCTCACGTTCCACACCCCGGGCGACGAGTACCTGGGCTACCTGCCGGGAAACAGAATCCTCGGCGGCGTCTACCGGAGCGCGTACCTCCTCTGGGAGCGGAGGATGTTCAACGCGTACGGCCACGTGACGACGGCATCGCCGGTCATCAGGGACAGGCTCATCGGAAACGGCGTCCGGGACGTGGAGGTCCTCAGCAACGGTATAGATTTGAAGCTGTTCGGCCGCGTCGGCGCGGAAGAGTTCAGGCGGAGGCACGGCATCTCCACTGAGCGGGTCATCGGCTTCTGCGGCCGCCTCGGATACGAGAAGCACGTGGAGGACCTGATTGGGGCGGCTGACAGTTTCGACGGCACGGTTTTAATCGCCGGCGCCGGCCCCGCCGAAGAATACTACAAACGCATTGCGGAGGGGAAGCGGAACGTGAGGTTCCTCGGCTTCCTGCCGAGGGAGACCCTCAGGGAATTCTACAGCGCCCTAGACGTGTTCGTGTTCCCGAGCTTCTGCGAGACCCAGGGCCTAGTCGCCCTGGAGTCGATGGCGTGCGGGACCCCGGTCGTCGCGGTGCCGGTCCTCGCCCTCAAGTCGACGGTGGAGGACGGAGTCACCGGCTACCACTACCGGCCGAAGGATGTTGGCGGCCTCCTGTCCCGGGTCGGGGAATGCTACGGGAACATGGGGCGGCTGAGGACAGGGTGCCTGAAGGAGGCGGCGAGGAACTCGGTCGAGGCCACGGTCGACAGGCTCGAGGAGATGTACCTAAACCTCGGGAAGTAGCTACTCCCCGTCCTCCACGAGCTTCCTCGCGCTCAAGCCTACGTGGATGGCCGAGGCGGCTCCGGTGAGTATCGGTATCCAATAGAAGAGCATCCTGTCTAGCATGACGGCGGCCGCCGCCTCCTCGGCCCCTATCCCGAACAGCGCGAACATGCCTATGCCGGCCCACTCCCACATGCCGAGGGCTCCGGGCAGGAGTGGCAGGACGCTGACCATGACGAGCATAGAATAGACTATGATTACGACGTCCGGGGAGACCGGCACGCCCAGGGCGAGGAATATCATGTAGACCCTAAGGTAGGTGAGCGCCCAGACGGCGGCCGAGCCCAGAGAGGCCAGGAGGAGCGCCGCCTTGTCGGCGACCGCGACCTCCATGCCACCGTGGAAGTTCGCGAAGAGGAGGTCAATCCTCGACTCGAGCCTTTCAACATGCGCCTTCAGCGGCCTTGAGCGCCCGAAGATGGCGATGAGCGCCTTCAACAGGCGCATCGACCTCTCCCTCCTCATGAGTATGCTGGCCGAGACCGCGAGTAGTCCGAGGGTGGAGGCGCCGACGAGGGCGAGGAACCAGGCGTATCTGAGGTCGAGCGAATGCATTATGACGAGGGATATGGCGACCAGGTCTATGAACACCACCGGCATCACGCCCAGGAAAAGGTCGACCAGCACGGTCGCGAACGCGGTCTCCGCCTTTATCCTGTCTATCCTCGCGAGCACGTACGCCCTCACAGGCTCACCGCCGACCATGCTCATGGGCGTCAGGTTGTTCACCATGAGGCAGATGAGGCTCGCCCACAGGGAGTTCAGGAAGGAGACTCCATAGCCCCTCACGAGGACGTACCACCTGCATGTGTTCAGGAGCATGATGGCCGCCTGCAGGCCGAGGAGCATGAGGAGCCATTTGATGCTCACCCTCCCAGCCACTTCCGCGAACCTCTCCCAGTCGAGGCTGTAAAGGAGGGCGGCAAGCAGGATGGCGCTTATCAGGAACAGCGTCGCACGCTTGCGGTACATCGAATAGAATATGTTCCCTCGAAATATAACTCACGGGACGACGACGGTTCCCCTGAACTTCCGCCCCTGCGCCGCCGCCTCCATGTTCGCGATGTCGCGGCCGTCTAGTATCACAGTCCTGAGGCGCGCCCTCTTTATCACCTTCAAGGCCACGTGGTCTAGGAGCGGGTACTCGCCGGCGTTGAAGCCTTCCCCGTCCAGGAGCCGGATGAGCTCGTCTATGCCCACCATCGCCAGCGGCTTCGCGTCAGGGTTCTTCCCCGGGTCCCTGTCGTAGACGGCGTCCACGTTCGAGGCGTTCACGAACAGGTCCGCCTTCACCCAGTCGCCTATCAGCGCGGCCACGGCGTCAGTGGAGTGCCCCGGCTCAGTGCCGCCCATGACCAGTATCCCCCTGCCGAAGAGGCCAGCCGCCTCCTTGACCGACTCGGGAACAGTCACGTTAGCCTCCGCCCCGAGCGCCTTAATCAGCGCCTTCGCGTTCTCCCGGGTCGCGAGTATACCCTCATGGTCGCACTCCGCCCAGGCGGCGCCGCGCCCCCGCGCAGCCTTGATGCGCTCCCTGGCCGGCCGGCCTCCGCCGACGACCACCGCCACCTGGTTCCCAGCGGACAGGCGTTTCAGGAAGCCCGCGGCCTCCCGGACATACTTCTCGTCCACCTTCTCCGGGGCCAGTATGCTGCCCCCCAGGGAGAACACAAGACGCATCACTTACTATTCGGACGCGCGGTTTTTATACCCGGCGCTGGGCCTAGGCCCCAGTATTTATCCCCCGAAACCGTTTAGTTACGGGTTGGCGATGGGACTTGACTTGCTGGTTTTCGGCGACACCGCGGTGGACAGCTTCTACGAGGTCGACCGGCTCCCTCACCCGGACGAGGCCTCGGAGGTCAGGTGCGCGAGGCGGTTCTACGGGGGCATGGGCGCGAACACGGCCGTCGTCGCCAACAAGCTCGGCCTCAAGGTCGGCCTCGTGAGCGTCATCGGCACCGACGCGGACGACTACCGGGCCTACATGGAGGGGCAGGGCGTGAAGCTCTACCTCAAGGGCGTGTTCGGCGACACGACGCGGAGCATGTTCTACAAGGCCGGCAGCGGCCAGGTGAGCTTCTTCTACAAGGGCGTGACCGAGATGCTCGACGACCTCGACCCGGAGGCGGAGTTCGGCAAACAGCTCCCCAAGGACGTGAAGGCGGTTTACATGGCCAGGACCTACCTCGGGATGCAGCGGAGGGTCGTCGACGCGTGGGGCAGCAGCGTGAAGGTGTACAACCCCGGCTACGGGATATTCAAGTTCGACAGGATACCTAAATCGTTCAGGACTGTGGTCGCCGAGAGCGCGGTCGTCGTCGTCAACCACCACGAGATGAACCACCTCCACAAGCTCGGATACGCGCTGAAGCCGGCTATGGGGCAGACCGTCATAGTCACGCGCGGGGAGAAGGGGGCGAGCGTCTACGCGAGGGACACCAAGATGGACGTGCCAGCCTACCCGGCAAAGGTGGTGGACTCGTCCGGTGCGGGCGACGCATTCAACGCCGGTTTCATCGCAGCCCAGCAGAAAGGCTATGATATATATGAGAGCGTGAAATTAGGTAACGCCGCGGCCTCGTTCATAGTCGAGGAATGGGGCTGCCAGACCAACCTCCCTACATGGGACGTGGTCGTAGAACGGTTCAACAGGATAAAATGACCGAATGGCACGGTGTCGGGGCCCTGCAGGAGGCGATTGAGAGGACGAAGGCGCTGCTTCTGCCGTTCAGGCTGGGCTTCTGGCTGAGGCTCGCCCTCGTCGCCATGCTCCTTGGCGGCGGAGGCGGGGGGGGAGGCGGAGGAGGCGGAGGCGACGACGGCGGAGGATACGGCCCGGGCTCAGGCTTCTCATCCGAGACCGTGTCTCCGGACATCCTATTGGCCGCTCCGGCGCAGTCTGCTCTGGGCCTGCCTGAATGGGCAATGGGCGGCGGCATAATCCTCCTCGCGGCCATCTTCGCCGTCCTCATAGCGTTCATACTCCTGATGTTCTACCTGAGGTCCGTCTCAGTCTTCGTGTTCATCAAAGCCCTCGCCGACGGCGACCTGAGGCTGCTAGAGGGCTACAAGAGCCAGGCCCGGCGCGGCCTAAGCCTCTTCATATTCGAGTTCGCAGTCACGATAGTGCTGGTTGTGGTATCCATTGCGGTTATTTTCGCCGGCATAAGCCTGTACGGGTCGATTAGCCCGGGCTTCATGGGAATACTCCTCATCATAATCGCCGCCTTCGTGTTCGTTGCCTTTATCCTTGTTGTCATACTGTTCATCTGGCTCGTCACAGAGCTCGCCGCGCCCGTCATGTACGCGACGGGATGCGGCCTCTTCGCGGCGGTGGGGAGGGTGAGGGAGCTGGCTTCAAACGGCTTCTGGCAGTTCGCGGTCTACCTTGTCCTGAGGCTGGGGTTCGGCTTCGTCGGCTCGGTCGTCCAGTTCGCGGTGCAGATGGTTTTCCTCCTGCCGGTGCTGGCGGTCCTGTTCGTGTTCGGCTTGGGCGCGGCGGTCTTCGGCGGGTCGGCGGAGCCCCTCATGCCCCTCGTCGTGCTGGCCCTCATACCCGTGCTCATCGTGATACAATACGTCACCTCGTTCATCACGCTCCCGGTGAACGTGTTCCTCACGTACTACAGCCTCATCTTCCTCGCGAGGATGAATCCCTCGTGCAGCGTGTTCGCGCCGCAAGGCAATGAGCCCGGGTTGGACGCGTCGTCCGGGACGGTGAAGGTGTACTGAAATGAAGGCTCTCGTGGTCGGCGCATCGGGATACAGCGGCGGCGAACTCCTCAGGCTCCTCACGGGCCACCCCAACGTGGACGCCATAGAGGCGACTTCGCGCACCCACGCCGGCAAGCCGGTGTCGGACGTCCACCAGAGCCTCCGGGGGATACTCGACGCCAGGTTCGCGGAATACGTCCCGGGGAAGACGGACGCGGACGTCGCCTTCCTCGCCCTCCCGCACGGGGAAGGCATGGGGCACGCCCCCGGACTCCTGGAGAAGGGAATCAAAGTCATCGACATCGGAGCCGACTACCGGATAAGGGACCAGAAGCTGTTCGAGAGATACTACGTCCCCCACAAGAACCCGGAGCTCCTGGAGGAGGCCGTCTACGGCCTCCCGGAGCTCTTCAGGGAAAAGATACGCAAGGCGAGGCTCATAGCCAACCCGGGCTGCTACGCGACGGCGGCCATACTGTCCCTCGCGCCGCTCTCGAGCTTCAAGGACAAAATAGACCTCTCGAAGATAGTCGTCGACGCCAAGAGCGGCACCTCCGGGGCCGGGGCGAAACCAACGGAGTTCGTCCACCACAGCGAAGTCGACGGCGGCCTCAAGATATACAAGGCGGTAGGCCACAGGCATCAGCCGGAGATAGAGCACATACTCTCAGGCCTCATGGCGGGGATAAGCGTGTCCTTCACCCCCACATTGGTGCCGATTGTTCGCGGGATACTGTCGAACGCCCACGTGTTCGGCGACCTCTCCGGGGTCGACCTGCCGAAGCACTACGGCGGCTACTACAGGGGCGAGAAGTTCATCCGCATAGTCCCGGAGGCATACACCAAGAACGTCGCCCACTCGAACTGGTGCGACATATCCCCGTACTACGACCTGGAAAAGAAGCGGGCCGTGATAGTCTCCGCCATAGACAACCTGGTGAAGGGCGCCGCCGGACAGGCGGTGCAGAACATGAACATTATCTCCGGCTTGCCGGAGGACACCGGAATATCGTCGCCGCCGTACCACCCGTAGGCCCGGGGCTCAGTAGTACTTATCCTCCTCGTTCGTCTCCTCGTAGAAGTACTCGTCGCTGTCGTAGCTCCTCGGCTCCTCGAGATGCTCCTCGTCGGGGCTCTTCTTCTTCACGGGCATCCCGTCCTCGTCGACCTCCTCGATGACCTTCCTCCTCCTCTTCAGGATTTCGGACTCCTCGCTCGAGAAAGCCTTCTTCTCCTCCTCAGGCTTCTCGGCATCGGCCTTCAGAGCCTTCTCCGGCTTCCCCCTGGGTTTCCCGGCCTTCGCAGCCGCCTTCCTCGCGGCGGGCTTCGCCCTAGCCTTCACAGACTTTTTCTTCTTCAGAGGCATCCTAAGACCTGATGGAAATTTGAATACTTATGCCACTCCTAATATAAAAAGCTATCGGAGCAGCCCCTCGGCCTCCTCTCGGGCTGCCGGAAGCCGCTCCTGGTGGGCCCTCAGGAACTTCTCCACGAGGCCTGCGCAGCGGCGCTTGTCCTCGCCGCAGGTGAGCTTCCCGCACCTGCATTCGTTGTACACCTTCGCGAGCTCCAGGTCGTCGTCGATGAGATGGTAAAGATAGAGTTCGTACACCATGCATTTGTCCGGCTCACCGCCGAGCCTCCTCTGCTCCTCCGAAGTCGCCCTCCCCCCCGTCTTCGCCGACATCACCTTCTTCGCCGCCTGCGCCGGGTCCTCGGTGAGGGCGATGTGGCTCTTCGGGTCCGAGGAGCTCATCTTCCCGCCCGACAGGCCGCCCATGAACTTGTGGTACGTCGCGGAGGGGACCTGGCACCTGAAGTCCGCGCCGCCCTCCCGCTCGGCGGCGAGCCTGGACGCTATGTCCCGCGCCAGCCGGATGTGCGGGTCCTGGTCCGCGCCCACCGGCACCACCGTCGGCCTCGGCCCCCCGTACCTGTCCAGCTGAGGGTGCAGTATGTCCGCGACCTGGGTGAGGACCGACACAATCTTCCCGGGGCTCAGCTCCCCGTAAATCGCCGTGAGCTCGTTGAACGTGACCCTCTTGGCGGCCATGTCCCGGAGCCTGTAGTATTCGCCGATGTGGTCGCTCTGGAACCAGAAGTGCAGGCCCTCCGGCTTCAGGCCGAGCGCGAAGTAGTTGGCGAGGTACTCCCCGACCGCTATCCTCCTCGCCTGCGCGAAGCTCTTGTCCCTCATCAGGTAGCTTTCCACGTCCGCGGCGCAGATGAACGTGTCGGCGCCGTGCTCCTGGAACCAGATTATCTCGTCCGCGACCATCTTGTGGCCCATGTGGAAGGCGCCGGAGGGCATGAGGCCTGTCATCATCGCGTACGGCTTCTTCTTGTCCATGCACTGTGCGATTCTCGCGAAGTCGCGCTGGCCGAAGACGACCCCCCTCCTGACGTACCTGAACTCGTCGAACCTCGTCCGGTACGCTTCGAAGGACTCCATCCCGAACTCCCTCATCAGCTTCCCGTAGTCGGCTATCTCGCCGACCGTCCATGGGTCCATCACTTATCCACGTATCTCCCCCGTATCTTCTCCCATCCCTCGTCCAGGTCGAGTTTCATGAGGTTCCCGAGCTTCAGCGTGAGGTATAGCAGGTCCGTTAATTCGTCGTTGAGCCTGCCGGCGTCAAATCCGCCCTTCTTGTAGCCGCCGGCCTTCAAAAGCTCCCTTGAAATCTCCCCGAGCTCCTCCTGCATGTGCAGGACCGTCTGTTCCGGCCTGTCGGAGGTCCAGCCGAACGCCTTGTCGTACTCGGCGACCTGCCTCTGCAGCTCATTAAACGCCATACGGAATATATTGTGATGTGCCCGTTAAAACCACCGCCGAAGGATGCGGCGGTCGGCTTGGAGGAGTACCTCAGCCTCGGCCCCGGGATGGGCGGCGCCCTCAAGGGGGACCCCCGCGACTTCACGGTGCTCGAGGTCGGGGAGGACGGGGTCGCGCTCGCCCTCGATGGCGACCGCCCGGGCGACATGACGCCCGGGGACTACACACACTTCACCCTCGTCAAGGAGGACTGGGAGACGATGCGCGCCGTCGGGGAGATAGCGAAGCGGCTCGGGGTCTCGAGAAACAGGTTCGCGTTCGCGGGCACCAAGGACAGGCGGGCGGTGACCGCCCAGAGGGTGAGCGCATACAGGATTCCGATTGAGCGCCTCAGGCAGGTTAGCATAAAGGACATCACACTGAAGGACTACTCCTACTCCGACGAGTCCCTCGGCCTCGGCAGCCTCTCGGGCAACCTGTTCAGGGTCGTGGTGAGGGGCGTGTCGGCGGACGCGTTGGAGAAGGCGGAGAAGATAGCGCTCGAGCTGGCCGGCGGCTTCCCCAACTACTACGGCCACCAGCGGTTCGGGGAGAACAGGCCGGTCACACACCGGGTCGGCAGGCTGATGCTCGCAGGAGACTTCGAGGGCGCGGTCATGGCTTACCTGGCCTCGACGTTCGACGGGGAGGACGGGGAGCTGACGGGGATGCGCGTCCGCCTCATGGAGTCGAGGGACTACGGGGAGGCCCTCCGCTCGTTCCCCGAGAGCCTCGGGTACGAGCGGGCGATGCTCGGCCACCTGGCGGCGAACCCCGGCGACTTCCGGGGCGCGCTCAGGCAGCTTCCGAGGAACCTGCAGAGCATGTTCGTCCACGCGTACCAGAGCCACGTCTTCAACCGCGCCTTGAGCGAGTGCATGCGCCGCAGGCTCCCTGTGGAGTCGCTCCCGCTCGCCGGGGTCGAGGTCGAGGCCGACGACATCTCCCTCCGCATCATGGATGGGGACGGGGTCAGGAGGGAGGACTTCGAGGTGAAAGGCATGGAGGAGCTGAAGACGAGGGGGGTCCGGAGGATGTGTTACGCGGAAGCGAAGGGCCTGAGGTGGGGTGTGTCTCTCGACGCGGCGTCTTTCGAGTTCACGCTCGGGGCCGGCTCCTACGCCACCGTGCTCCTGCGCGAGTTCATGAAAAACTAGGTATGTACCGGCGTATACTATCCCCGCGGAAATTAATCACCCCGGGTAACTACTCGGAGGTAGGCAACGCAGGTGTATATGCCTGCCGGTAAATACATTATAACTGTCCTATGGGCTCTAAAAACGCATTCTCCCATCACGTCTCCATAACTCCTCCTGGCTGCCAAACAGGCCCTGCCCGCCGGGTAGTAACCGCGGGAGACTACTCTGATTATATACGCCCCGCTCACAGTAAGATATGCGGTTGGGGTTACGTAGGGATATTTTCTTTCTCACCCCCCTAGATGAGAAGGACAACATAAAATAGGACACCCCCGAGGAACCCCAACCCCTTTCTATTCCCCCTCCTTTATTATCCGCCCCTCTATTATCCCTCACCTATGGGCGAGGACCTGACGGAAGGCAGCGTATCCAGGGTCATCGTCGCCACCGCGTTGCCGATGGTGTTCGCATTCCTGCTCCAGAGCTCCTTCAACGTCGTGGACGCGTTCTTCGTCGGCAGGCTTGGCCCCGAGGCGCTCGCCGCGGTCAGCGTCAGCTTCCCCATAGTGTTCCTCACCATCTCCGTCGGCACAGGCATCGGGGTCGGCGCGACCTCGGTGGTGGCCAGGTTCATCGGAGCAAAGGCGTACAGGCAGGCCGACAACGCGGCCGAGCACGCGCTCCTGTCGGCCGCGGTCGTCGGGGTCGCGATGACGGCGTTGGGCCTCGCGGCGTCCCCCGCGCTCTTCGACTCTATGGGGGCGGAGGGCCAGGTCAAGGAGATGGGACTCGCGTACATCGACATCATCCTATGGTTCAACGTTGCCAGCCTGCTCGCGATGGTCGCAAGCGGAATCCTCCGCGGGGAGGGGGACATGAGGACGCCCATGTACGTCATGGGCGCGTCGGCGGCGGCGAACGCCGTCCTCGACCCCCTCTTCATCTTCACTTTCGGCTGGGGCGTCGCAGGCGCGGCCTGGGCGACGGTGCTCACCCAGACGGCGGGCCTCGCATGGTTCGCCCGGCACATGCTCGGCGGCAAGTCCTGGGTCCGGCTTAGGCCGCGGGACTTCGTCTTCGAAATCCGTCACATACGGGGGGTTTTCGCCGTCGGCATCCCCTCGTCGCTCGCGAACATCGTGATGAGCGTCGGCATGTTCTTCTTCACCGCCATCGTCGGCGGCTTCGGCCCGGAAGCGCTCGCGGCGTTCGGCATAGGGTTCAGGCTCGACAGCCTGGCGATACTGCCGGCCGTCGGCGTCTCGGTCGCGCTCGTGAGCATAGTCGGCCAGTGCGTGGGCGCGGGACAGTACGAGCGCGCGAGGAAGGCCACCCTCCAGGCAGGCTTCATGGCGTCGGCGTTCATGGTGCTGGTCGGCGGCCTGTTCTTCGCATTCGCCCCCGAGCTGATACGGGTCTTCAACGCGGACCCGGAGGTCGTGGAATACGGCACGTCCTTCCTGCGCATCCTCCCCCTCAGCTACCTCGTGGTGGGCTTCAGCATATGCTTCTCCGGCGCGTTCCTCGGCTCAGGGAAGGCGTCCCTGTCGCTTATACTGACCGTTCTCAGGGTCATCGCCTTCTCGGCACCGCTCGCGTACGCGTTCAGCCTGTGGTGGGGCATCGCGGGCGTGTGGGCGGGGATACTGTGCGGGTCATATCTGGGTTTCCTTTCCGGGGTAGTCCTTTTCTATTTCGGCGGCTGGGACAGGCCTACACACTAACCTATTGGAAATCACAGCGTATTTAAAGCCGGCCCGCACTATATATTCAAATAAAATGCCGGAACAGGAGATAGAGCTTAAGGTCGCGGAGGCGATGCAGAACGACGTCAACCGGGGCATAGTCAGGATAGACTCGGCCTCGGCGAAGAAGATAGGCGCAACCACCGGCGACATAGTCGAGATAACCGGCGCCAGAAGCACCGTCGCGAAGGTCTGGCAGAGCCACGGCGAGGACGAGGGCCGCCAGATAATAAGGATGGACGGCACCCTCAGGCAGAACTCAGGCTCCTCCCTAGGCGACAAGGTCAAGGTCAAGAAGGCCGACGTCAAGGGCGCGAAGAAGGTCATAGTCGCCCCCACCGAGCAGCAGATACGCTTTGGCGACGACTTCTCCACTTACCTTAAGCAGCGCGTCCTCATGGGCAGGCCGATGCTCGCCGGCGACATGTTCTACATAACCGTCCTGAACCAGCCGATATCGTTCACCATAAACTCGACGAAGCCGGACGGCGTTGTCGTGGTCTCGGACCAGACTCTCGTCGACGTCAAGAGCAAGCCGATGGCGACGCCCGCGCTCTCCGGCAGCTTCATCCGCTACGAGGACATCGGCGGCCTCAAGGACGAGGTCGGCCGCGTCCGCGAGATGGTCGAGCTGCCGATGAAGCACCCGGAGCTCTTCGAGAAGCTCGGCATCAAGCCGCCGAAGGGCGTCCTCCTCTACGGCCCCCCCGGGACCGGCAAGACCCTCCTTGCGAAGGCCGTCGCCTCGGAGTCCAACGCCCACTTCGCGCACGTGAACGGCCCTGAGATAATGGACAAGTTCTACGGCGAATCCGAGCGGAAGCTCAGGGACATATTCGAGGACGCGCAGCAGAACGCCCCGTCGATAATATTCATAGACGAAATCGACTCAATAGCCCCCAAGAGGGACGAGACGAAGGGGGAGGTCGAGCGCAGGGTAGTCGCCCAGCTCCTCGCCCTCATGGACGGCCTCGTCACCCGCGGCAACGTCATAGTCCTCGCCGCAACCAACAGGCCCGACAGCATAGACCCCGCCCTCAGGCGCCCCGGCCGCTTCGACCGCGAGATAGAGATAGGCGTCCCGGACCGGAAGGGCAGGAAGGAGATACTACAGATTCACACGAGGGGGATGCCACTCACCGACGACGTGGACCTCGACCGGATAGCCGGCATCACACACGGCTTCGTCGGCGCCGACCTGTCCGCAGTCGGCCGCGAGGCGGCGATGCACGCGCTCAAGCGGATACTGCCGAAAATAGACCTGGACAGCGAGACGATTCCGACGGAGGTCCTCGAGAGCCTGAAGGTCACGAAGGAGGACTTCGACGAGGCCCTCAAGATGGTCGAGCCATCCGCGCTCCGGGAGGTCATGGTGGAGGTCCCGAACGTCAAATGGACTGACATAGGCGGCCTCAGGAAGGTCAAGGACGAGCTGATGGAGGCGGTCGAGTGGCCCCTCAAGAAGCCTGAGGCGTTCAAGAAGCTCGGGATAAGCCCGCCGAGGGCAGTCCTACTATACGGTCCCCCCGGCTGCGGGAAGACTATGCTCGCGAAAGCCGTCGCCACCGAGAGCGAAGCCAACTTCATCGCAGTCAAAGGCCCGGAACTCCTATCCAAATGGGTCGGCGAATCAGAGAAGGGCGTCCGCGAGATATTCAAGAAGGCCCGCCAGACGGCGCCGACGATAATATTCTTCGACGAGATAGACGCCCTCACCCCCCGGCGCGGCCAGGAGTTCGGAAGCCACGTCACCGAGACCGGCGTCAACCAGATACTCACGGAGCTCGACGGCATCGAACGCCTCGAGAACGTCATGATAATCGGCGCCACCAACCGCCCGGACATCATAGACCCGAGCCTCCTGAGGCCCGGCCGCTTCGACCGCCTCGTCCTCGTGCCGCTGCCGGACAAGGAGGCCCGCGAGGAGATACTGAAGGTCCACACGAAGGCGATGCCGATAAAGGGCGTGAGCGTCGAAGAGCTCGCCAAGAAGACGGACGGCTACAGCGGCGCAGACCTCGAATCCCTATGCCGCGAGGCCGCCATGAACTCCATGCGGATTGCCGTGCAGGACAACACGGAAGCCACCGCAGTCGAGGCCAAGCACTTCGACCACGCATTCCAGGAAGTCAAGCCCTCCGTCACCCAGGACGAGGCGAAAAGCTACGAGCGCGGCCTGAAACGCGGCAGGAAGGACGAGAAGATACCCGCGTACATGTGATTGAAGCGGCGACATTTCCGGTTATAACCTCCTCTTCGCCATTATCTCATGGATGGATTCGAGGATACTCGACGCCAACGCTGCATGGTGGGGGGTACCGCTAGAGACCCTCATGGAGAACGCGGGCCGGGCGGTCGCCCTGGAATGCCGCGGATTCAGGAAAATCGCGGTGGTATGCGGCCGCGGAAACAACGGCGGCGACGGCCTCGTGGCCGCGAGAATACTGCTCAAGGGCGGCTCGGACGTCACCGTCTACGCGCTTCAGGGGCCTCGAAGCCGCCTCAACCAGCGCAACCTCGGAAGGCTCCCGAAGCGGAGGCTGAGGATGATAGAGTCCGCCGCCGGCATGGATTTTGGCGGCTGCGACCTCATCGTCGACGCCCTCATAGGCGTCGGCTACAGGGGCGAGATGAGCGAGCCCTTGACCGGCATCATAGACAAAATCAACGCCTCCGACGCGAGGAAGCTCAGCGTCGACTCACCCTCAGGGGGCGCCGTGGAGGCCGACGCGGTCCTCTCGTTCCACGAGGCCAAAGTACCGGGGGCGAAGGTCGCTGACATCGGCATACCCGACGAGGCCGTCTACTTCTGCGGCCCCGGGGACGTGAACGCGGCGATACCCCGGAGGGAGCGCTCGTCCCACAAGGGCGACTACGGCAGGCTCATAGTCCTCGGCGGAAGCAAAGGCTACATCGGGACGCCGGCGCTCGTCGCCCAGGCGGCCTTGAGGGCTGGATTAGACCTCGTCACCGTCTGCGTCCCAGAGTACGTCGCGGACAAGATGCCCTATGACCCGAACCTTATAGTCCGCCCCCTCCGGGGGAAGGACAGGGTGACGCCGAAGGACGTGGACGACGTCCTGGCTCTGGAGTCGGACGCCGTCGTCTTCGGCAACGGCCTCGGGAGGGGATGCGTGGCCGCGGTCAGACGGTTCATGCAGCGGCTTGAGCGGCCCGCCGTCATAGACGCCGACGCCATCAGCCAGGCGAGGAGTGAGTGGCTCAACGACAGGATGATACTTACGCCGCACGAAGGCGAGTTCAAGCGGATATTCGGCGCCCTAAAGGACAGGGTGGTCGACACCCACCGGATGGCTGCGAAGACCGGGGCGGCAGTCGTCCTCAAGGGCGCGTTGGACGTGGTGTCCGACGGGAAGACGACCCGCGTCAACGACACCGGGAACCCTTACATGACCGTCGGCGGCACCGGAGACGTGCTCGCAGGCGTCATCGGAGGGCTCCTGGCCCAGAACCGCGACAGGCTCCAGTCGGCGTGCGCCGGCGTCTTCCTCAGCGGCCTCGCAGGCGACCTCGCCGCGAAGGAGTACGGCGTCTCCCTCGTCGCCACCGACGTGATACAGAAGATTCCCCCAGCCATCAGGGAATGCGGGAAATACTCGGGTGAATCGCGTTGAAAGAGATTATAACCGACTTCAAGGGCCTGAAAGCCCACGTGAAGGCGTCGGGGCTGAAGTTCCACGACGCCGTCATAGACTACTACCGGACGCTCGGCGAAAAGCAGGGGTTCACCCCCCTCAAGGACTCGACCGTCATAAGGAACGCCCACAACTTCGGGAAACTCGACCTCGTCTGGGCGGAGCCGAACGTCGCGTTCGTCAGCGAATTCGGCCTCTTCGACGACATATACCGGCACCTGTGGCGCATCATGGTCCACAAGCCGAAGATGGCGGTCATCCTACTGTCCGGCAACAGCCAATGCAGCCCCCGGAAAGTCAGGGAGCTGGTGTCGAGGACGCCTCAGCTTGAAGGAATAGACTTCCTGGTGCTCGACGTCACGGGAGGGAAGACGGCTTAATCACGCGACCTCTATGCCGTAGACCTCGACCCTCATTATCGGGCAGACGGTCTTGATCTTCTTGTAGATGTCGGTGCCGAGCTTGCCGAAGAGCGTCTGCTGGACGAACTTCTCCATGTCCTGGCCGGTATGCTCCGCCAAGACCTCCTCGATCTTGGCCTTTATCTGGGA
>JBFYKH010000063.1:0-21295 GCA_041306075.1 Candidatus Altarchaeota archaeon | reverse complement strand
GAGGTCAAGGCTGTGTTGGACAGGGTTTTCGGCAGCAAGGCAGTGCGGGCGGAGTTCATGAGGAGGCCTGGGGCCATCGAGATACACCATAACTGGACGGGCGGCCTCATGCAGCATACGCTCGAGGTCGCGGAGTATGTTATGCTGGCGAAGAAGCTGCACCCGCAGTTGGACCAGGACATGCTGATTGCGGGCGCACTGCTCCATGACATCGGGAAGCTCGAGGAGATTGAGGTGACTGTGCGGATTAAGGGCTCCAGGAAGGGGCAGCTGAAGGGCCATATCGCGCTCGGTTACGGGCTCGTGTCGAAGGTGATGGACGAATTAGGCACTACGGACGAGGTCAGGGACAGGCTCCTCCACATCATACTCAGCCACCACGGCAGCCAGGAGTACGGGAGCCCGAAGCCGCCGATGATGCCGGAGGCGTTCGCCGTCTACTATGCGGACGAGATGTCCTCGAAGCTTTCGGAAATCACCGACTACGTTGAGTGGGCGAGGAAGAACACCGACGAGGAGTTCATGTACCACAAGCGGCACGGCCACAACATACTGCTCGACTGATTGAAGAGTCGACCTACTCGGTTTTCATGCAGCACATCAGCCGAAAAGCATTGTGCCGACTCTTCAAGTATGCGGCGCCTAAAGGCGCTGCATCTGACTTTTATACACGTTGGCCCGAATATCTCTCCCGATGGGACGGCTGGCCATACTGGTTGCGGCGCTCGCGGTGCTCTCCTCCTTCGCATCCGCGGAGTGGAAGTTCGACCAGAACGCATTGAACGGCTGCCTCTGCTACTACAGCTGCTGGCAGCTCGGCGGCTGGGACTGCGCCAGCGTCTGGTGCGGCTACGACCCCAAGGCCTCCACGTCCAGCCCCGCGTGCGCGGACCTGTCCGGCGGCCCGTGCCGGTGCGAGGGCTTCGGCTGCGGCAGGACCCAGATGCTCACGACAGGCTCATACTTCGAGGAGTGCCAGAAACAGCATGCTCGGCCCGTCTGCGGGGACGGCAGGTGCGAGGGCAGGAAGGACGAGAACTGCCAGAATTGCGCCAGGGACTGCGGGTGCTTCAGCAACGCCGCGTGCACCGGGAAGGACCCGAGGGACGAGCGCGGCTGCACCGACAAGTGCGCGGGCGTCGAGTGCAAGCCAAAGTGCGACGGCAACACGCTGTCCACGGGCGGCGAATGCAAGGGGGGCAGGTGCGAATACAGGACGTTCGACTGCAAGAACGGCTGCGACAACAGCTCCTGGGGCGGCGCCCGCTGCAAGCCCGAGGAGGACAAGTGCAAGGGCGTCGTCTGCGACGGCGAATGCGGGTGGGACGGCATCAAATGGGACGGCAGGTGCAATGCGACGAGCGGCCAATGCTACTACCTGAAGAACGCAACGTGCCCGAAGGGGTGCGCCGGCAAGGACAAGTGCGTCGGCCTCGTTGACGGGGTCGCATACTACACGGACACCGTGCGGGTCCCCGCCGGCGAGCGTGTGCCTATGAAGCGCGTCAAGGTCGGGTTCGAGTACACAGACAAGGACGGGGTCAGGCACGCGGACCGCGGCCTCGACGACCCCGAGTACTTCGTCTGGACCGACGACGGCGGCAGGTTCGCGTGGAAGTGGGCCGGCAACTTCGATCCGGAGGGGAAGCTGTCGGCATACGTGGCCCTGGACAACCAGGACCGGAAGCTCTACGTGTCCAAGAAGTCCGCCCCGAGCGAGCCCTGGGCCCTGTACTGGACCAAGAACCTGCCAGTCACCGACAGGAACCTCACCTATCTGGACATGGACCTGGTGAAGACCCACCTGGCCAACAACAACGGCCTGAAGGCTTGCGGGAAGGTCTACGCGAACATGCTGAAGGCGGCGGAATACAAGGAGAACGTCCTCAGGAAGGGGGACACCGTCCGGGAGCGGACGATATGCTACGCGGACGGGGGCACATGGCATCTCGGAGAGGTTTACGAGGCCGAGGCGCCCGGGGAATCCGGCACCTCCATAAAGTCTACGAACTCCGGCTTCGAGACGAAGGAGGCGCCCACCAACAGGGAGTTCCACGAGTACTGCCACCACATAGACGCGGAGGCGAAGAACGCGAAGATTAACGCCCCCGGGGCTGACCACGCTGGCTACTGGGCGAACCCGGACACCGAGTGGGGCCTGATAGAGGGCTGGGCGGAGTACTGCGCGCTCATGATGAAAAAGGAGTACGGGCTCGGAAGGAACGGCGACTACGACGTCGGCAACACAGTGTGGAACCTGGAGGCCAACTACCTGATAGACTCGAAGGCGCAGCCGGAGACGAGCGAGGAGCTGGCCATCGCCGGCATCCTCCTGGACCTGTCAGACAGCTCCAGCGACTACAACGGCCCCGACGACGACGCGGTCTCCATCTGGCCCGTCGAGGTCTGGAACGCATTCTCGGCGAAGAGGGAGTTCCCGGACGGCGGCAACAGGAACGTTAGGACGCTCAGGGACCTCTACCTGGCGCTGAACGCGTCAGGCAACAGGTACCTGGCGGAGCCGCAGCCGGGCATGAACATGACGAAGCTGGACTACGTGTTCCTCCTCCACAACGCATACCAGGACCGCGACAACGACACCAGCTGGGACGAGGGGGAGCCGTTCGGCTTCTCCGGGAAGCTCCGCGACTACCGGAAGGACCTGACGAGCGAGCCAGGCACGGACATCGTCATGGACGTGACGGACGAGGGCGGCCGCCCGGTGCCGAACGCGTACGCGCAGATAACAGTCAACTATTCGGCCCCTTACGCGCACCTGTCGCGCGTCCACCTGGTGCCTATACGGGGCGGGAAGGTGGCTATTCCGATGCCGCCTGAAAGCTACAACGCGACGTTCACCGTGACCGCAGTCCAGGGCGGCACAGACAATACGGCAAAGGAGAGGTACACGATAACCACGAAGGAAATATACCGGAGGATTGACCCGGCCAAGCCGCTCGGCCGCCTCAAGGCGACGATAAAGACGGCGGGCGTGCCGTGCGCCACCGACAACGAGTGCATCCACTGGTCCGCGGGCACGGAGTGTTCGAACAAGACCAAGACCTGCCAGGGGAAGGCGGGGTTCCCGGAGCCGGAGCAGCTTGACTGCGGCAGGGGCATGAGGTGCAAGGGCGAGGAGGACGGCATCCTCGGCGGCCTCGGCGGAGGCCTCGGCGGCGGGAAGATGCCGTGCTGCAGCCTAGTCGGGCTGGTGCCGTTCGCCGCCTTGGCGGCGGCGCTCGCGAAGTCGCAGTGGCTCATCGGCTGAGCCGCCTTATTTTTAACCGGATTCACCCTAAGTTGTCCCCGCAAAATCGGCATAATCCGCTGGTTGCGGATTATGTCTCGCAAAGACGCGGCATGGAACACAAAGCATATCGGAGGTGCAGGCGCGAGGAAAACGGGACCCCCCCATATCCCATCCTCGCGTCTTTGTGATGCAGACCCTCGTCGTAACCGAGAAGCCGAACGTGGCGGAGAGGATAGCCAACTCGCTCGGCAAGGCGGTCAGGCGCAGCCACGGCGGCGTCAGCTACTACGAGGTCGGCGACATCATGGTCGCCCCCGCGGTCGGCCACATATTCGGCCTCAGGGAGAAGGACGCGGAGGGCTGGAAGTACCCGGTCTTCAACATCGAGTGGGTGCCTTCGTACCAGGTCAGCAAGACGAGCGACTACACGAAGAAGTACCTCGACAACATACGGCATCTCTCGAAGGGGTGCGGCCGCTTCGTGAACGCCTGCGACTACGATGTGGAGGGCGAGGTCATAGGATACAACGTCATCAAGTACGGATGCGGCCAGGAGCCGACGGGGGATGCGGTGGCCCGCGTCAAGTTCTCGACGCTCACCGGCGAGGCGATAGTGAAGGCGTTCGAGAAGATGGGGCCGATAGACCACGGCCTCGCCGACGCCGGCATCTCCAGGCACATACTCGACTGGTACTGGGGCATCAACCTGTCCCGGGCGCTGTCGAGCGCGGCCCGCCGCGGCAGGAGGTTCACGACCCTGAGCATAGGCCGGGTTCAGGGGCCGACGCTCAGGATACTCGCCGAGCGGGAGCGGAGCATCGCGGCCTTCCGGAGCGAGAAGTACTGGGAGGTGGAGATGCTCTGCCACAAGGAATTGGACTTCTCGGCGATGTACGAGGCCGGGAAGCTGGCGTTCAGCCTGAAGGAGGCGCCTGACGTCCAGGCGGTGTCGAAGGGGTACGAGGCGCTCGGCCTCCTCGCCGCGGGCGAGTCGCTGTCGGAGGTCGTCAAGGACTCGTCCGACGACAGCGTCGAGCGGTGGGTCGCACGCTCCGGCCGGGGGCATAGCTGGTCGATGACGCTAGAGCGCGAGGACAAGGAGGAGACGCTGAAGATGAAGCCGGACGTCGAGGGCGCCGTCGAAATCCGCCTGTGGGTGGAGGCGGACGTCAACGACCCCGCCCAGCTGAACATATTCCGGGGCGAGCTCCACAGCGCCGAGGCGGCGCAGAAGGTGAAGGACAACTGCGGCCCCACGGCCATAGTCTCCGACGTCGGCTCCAAAAGGTACAGGCAGCCGGCCCCCTACCCGTTCGACCTAACGACCCTCCAGACCGAGGCGTACCGGCACTTCGGGATAGACCCGCGGGAGACGCTGCAGGTCGCCCAGGACCTCTATACCAACGCGTACATCAGCTACCCGAGGACTTCGAGCCAGCAGATACCCGACGACATAGACTGCAGGAAGATAATCGATTCACTCTCAAGGCAGGAGGAGTACGGTGGCCTCTGCGGCCAGCTCCTTGCGGGGAAGAAGCTGGCGCCGGCGAAGGGCGGGAAGACGGACCCCGCGCATCCGGCGATACACCCGACAGGCGAGGCGCCCGTCAAGCTCGACGCCCACCACAGGAAAATCTACGACCTCGTCGTGAGGCGGTTCCTCGCGGCCTTCGGGGAGGACGCGGTCAGGCAGACGGTGACCGTCCGCCTCCTCAACAACGGGGAGCCGTTCACCGCGAAGGGGAACACGACGGTCGAGCGCGGCTGGCACGTCTACTACGGGCCGTACGCGAAGTTCGAGGAGAACGAGCTGCCGCCGCTTGCGAAGGGCGACACCGTCCTGGCGAAGGACGTGATAGTGCACGCCAAGGAGACCAAGCCGCCGAAGAGGTACACGCCCGCCTCCATCATCCGGGAGATGGAGAAGCACAACATCGGGACGAAGGCGACCAGGAGCCAGATAGTCGACATACTGTTCAAGCGCGGCTACGTAAACGGGAAGTCCCTCGAGGTCTCGAAGCTCGGCCTGAGCGTGGTGGACGCCCTCTCGAAATACTGCCCGGACGTCATCAGCGTCGAGCTGACGAGACGGTTCGAGGAGGAGATGGACTCCATCATGGAGGGGAAGATGACGCCGGAGAAGGTCATCGGCGACGGCAAGGACGCGCTCACGAAGATTCTCGCCACCTTCAAGGAGAACGAGTCCAAGATAGGGGACGCGCTCGTTGAGAGCATAATCGACGGGAGGAGGCAGGCGAGCAACGTCGGGAAATGCCCGAAGTGCGGCTCCGACCTCGCCATCAGGAGCTCGAAGCTCGGCAGCCTCTTCGTCGGCTGCTCCGGGTGGCCGAAGTGCACGCACACGTGGCCTCTGCCGAAGGGCGAGCTGAAGAAGGGCGGGGACTGCAAGGAGTGCGGGTACTCGACAGTGGAGGGGAAGGCCGGCAGGAGGAAGTACGCGCTGTGCGTCAACCCCCAGTGCCCGACTAGGAGCGCGGGCAAGCCGATGGAGGACGTCGGAGCCTGCCCTAAATGCCAGAGCAAGCTCATCGTGAGGATGTCCAGATACGGGACCCAGTTCATAGGCTGCAGCGGGTGGCCGAAGTGCACGAACCTGTGGCCGCTGCCGAAGGACAGGTTCGAGGAGAAGGGCAAGTGCGGAAGCTGCGGGTACCCGGTGATAACTGTCTTGCCCGAGGGCAAGCCCGGTTACGACGTCTGCGTGAACCCGGACTGCGCGAGCCGGAAGAAGGGTTAATACCGGCCGGGGAGTATTACTTCTACGATGCGTCACCTAAGCCTCTGGCTCGACAAGTATTCGAAGCGGCGCTCCCAGATACTCGACAGCTGGAGCGGATTCGCCAGGGCGGTCGACGAGATGCGCCTGAGGATGCCGCGGGAGCGGGTCTTCTCTGAGTTTGATGCGTCCGGGGAGCCGGAGGGCAGGCTTGCCTTCGTCGACGGCGGCGAGGGGCTGAGGGAGCTAATGGGCCTCGGGATGTACTTCATCAGGGCGTCGGGCCTCGTCCTCTCGCACGGGGCGGACTGCCGCCAGGGCGAACTCTTCGTCCGCGACCTGGACATGAACGTCATCGGCTACGACGACCACGTGAAGGAGCGGGTGGAGCTCCTCAGGGACTCGATGGAGTACGACGTCGCCATCCGGTGCATCGAGGAGCACAGGCCCAGGATGCTGTTTTTGGACGGGAGCCTCTACGTGAAGGCGAAGAGGAAGCCGCTTGAGTGCATGGAGTACGAGCTCTACAGGAAACGGTTCGCCAGGCTCCTCAGGCTCGCGAGGAAGGAGCATGTCAAGCTCGTCGGAGTCAGCGAGGACTCCCGGAGCCGGCTACTCGCCCATCATCTGGCGTCTGAGCACAAGGCCAGGTTCCCTAAGCACATGACAGACTCGACGATACTCCGGATACTCTCAGGCGGCGGAGGCTACCGGAGCATAGGGTTCACCCCGGAGGCCAGGTTCGAGGACGGCGGCGCCGGGGAGGGGATGAGCTACCGTTTCCCGACCTGTTACGTGCAGCCAACGGAGCTTTCGAATCCGCTCAGGGTCGACGTGCCGGACTGGGATTCCTCATTGGACGAGGCCGCGTCCTTGACCGCGCGCCTGTGCCGCGGCTCCGGCGCCTACGGCTACCCGCTGCCGATGTACCTCGCCCACCTCGACGCCCACATACCCCCGCACCAGATGGACTGGACCGTCACCCAAATGGTCAGCTACCTCGCGAAGAAGGACCCCCTCCTGGCGCACGGCGTCCTAGGGAAGACCAGGCGTGGCAGCCGACCCAAGTAGCTCAGCCACTCATCCTGACTCAAGGAGGCATAAACCATGTTCAGCGGCCGAAATGCCCGTTACTGGCTCTTTTATTGTTTTCTCTCCCATATTGTATCAGCCTGCGGTGGGCGTTATGGCCGGAGGCTGCGAGGTTGCGGGCTAGATGACACTGAACGGCAGCGCGGGGAAGAGCATTGCAATACTCTTAGCCTTAGCGTCTGCCTCCGCCCTGCTTTTTTACATGTTTTTGGGCGGCGGCTCCATCACGGGGATGGCGTCGGCCGGGCTCATGGAATACGTCGACGACATAGGGGTCGCGGTCAAGGGGGATGCGCTCGTGAACGTCACGCTCTCGTCGGAGGCGTCGAACCTCCGCCTCAGCGGGAGGGCGGAGGGCGGAAACGACGTGAGCGTCCGGCTCGTCGGCGGCGGATTCGACGCCCTGATGCTCGAGCCCGGCTCGTTCGTGAAGCTGCCCCCGTCCGTGGACACGAACACTAAGGAGCTCGTGGCGCTCGTGAACACTAGCCTGGAGGCGGCTTCGAACGTGACGACGCGCCTCGCATACTATAACGGGAGCCGCTGGGACCAGGACGACGACGGCGTAGAGGAGGTGTCGTCCGCCATCGACTACTCGGTCCAGGACACGGCGTTCGACTTCCCCCTGAAGGAGGACAAGGCATGCACCCTCTGGCAGGTGTACTCAGTCTACTCCGGGAACCTCACGACGGTATGTTACGGCGGCGACGCCTGCTGCAGGCTCTACGGGATGGCGCCGGTCCCGGACACGCTCTGGAACGACACATTCTACCTCCACTTCGGCCGCTACAGCGCCCTTGAGCGGAACCTCGTCGGCGCCAGGGTCTCCTACGCCGACATCGGCGGCGGGCAGGAGTCCACCTACGCGGTCTATCGGGGGCAGTGGGAGTATCTGGGCGGATTCTTCTACGTCCCGGAGTACTCGTTCGACGCCGTGTGCATCGACCTGTGCGGGCTGACGAACATACCCTCCAACCTTGTGTTGGAGGTGAAGACTGGCGCTGAGACGACGCTCCGCCTGGACAAGGCATTATACGAGGCTTTCGGGCAGCGGATAAACTACGGGGAAACAGGCGTCGGAAACTTTACGGTTTCGGTGACGGACCGGGAAGGCAGGCCTATTGGCCACTACGCGGTCCGCTACGTCAACGGCACCGTCGACCTGACGGTAACGTCCGCTCCTAGGAGGGGCAGGGCGGCTTCGGCGATAACGGGCGCCCTAGGTCCGGCCGGGTACCTGGCTGGTCCTGAGGAGGCGTCCGAGGCGCCGTCTTACGTGCATATCGCAGGCTTGGAGTACTCCCACGACAACCTCTCCCTGGTTTTCGACGGCATGGAGGACGCGAGGGTGGTCTCCAGGGTGCTGGCGCTGGCGGGCGGCCCGGTGTTCCGGGAGATGACGGTCACGCTCCCCGCATGGGGGGAGCCCTCCCTGGTCTCGGCGTGCGCCGACTACGTCCGTGAGAACTTCACATGCCTTGGCTGGGAGCCTTACACCACGGACTTCAGGTTCGACGGCGGGAACGTGACGTTCAAGGCCAGCCGCGGCGGCGTCTACGCCGCGACAGTCTCCTCCGCCGCGGGCGCACTCATGGAGTACTCCGGGGCGCCAGTCCAGGGCCCGGCTTACCTGAACGCGCCAGTCGAGTGGACGCAGCCCTTGAGGACGCTGTACTCCAACGAGACCCTGCTCGACGTCGAACTGGCGGTCCCGCCGCACGCAGGCAACCTCTCGCTCTCGGACGCGGCAAGCGGCGACGGGATACGGTTGAGGGAGGCGCCCGGCGGGGAGTCGGCCTCCGTGGTCGCGGGCCTGTGGGGCGGCAGGGAATATGTCCTCAGCTATGTAACCCCGCCGCCCATGGCCGAGGAGCTCGGCCCCCTCGACACCGGATACTGGTGGAGCAAGATAGTCCACGTCTACAGCGACGTCGAGTACGGGGGCGTCGGAGTCTACTCGTCGCTCTCGAACGTCTCGCGGAACCGGATAGTCGTGCTCGACATAACGGACGGCGGCGGATACGACATAAGCAACGACCCCTTGTACAACCTCTCCCTGGAGGACGTCGAGAACGACGGCATAGCCGACTGGGCTCACTGGCGGCTCCCGAAGCAGGGCAACAGGACCTTCCGGGTGCTGGCCGACAGGAGGCCGACGCTCCTGGGCTCCACCGGCGAGTACATCAGAAGCTACGTGAACCCCGACGGCACCTACTCGTCGGAGATATCCCTTGAGCCCCTGAACTACCTCCTCGACGGCGTGTGGACTGAGTACGACACCCACCTCATCGCGGGCAAGGTCGACGAGTACGGGTACTCCACAGGGGGCGTGGACCACGGCACGTACTTCAGCTCGTCTTCGGCGGGCGGCGTCAGGTTCGGGGTCGGGGAGGGGTACGTGCTGTCTAGGCCGGTGGGGGCGTCGGACTCCCGGGCGCTCGCAAGCGGCGACACGCTCGCGTACTACGGCGCGTGGAACGACACCGACCTCGTCTACACGGTCGAGCCTAAGCGGCTCAAGGAGGAAATCGTCCTTAGAAGCGTCGGCTCCCCGCCGGAATACGTGTTCATGCTGACGCCAGAGGGGGCGGTTTTGAGGGAGGACGAGTACGGCTACGGCGTCTACGACGAGAACGACACCCGCGTCTTCGGCTTCACGGCCCCGTACGCGTACGACGCCCGCGGCAGGAGGGGCGGCGTCGAGGACGAGCTCGTGAAGACTGGCAGGGACTACACTTACACGCTCACGGTCGACGCCGCCTTCCTGGAGTCCGCAGAGTATCCCGTCGTGATAGACCCGACCTGGTCGGTCGGCGGCCGCCATGTCACAGTCGACGGGGACACCGACGGGGTCAGGCTGTTCACGGAGCCCCTGACGCTCGCGGTCGGCAACGCGTCGGCGCGCGCGTACCGGAGCTTCCTGGAGTTCAACGTGAGCGGCATAGACGACTCTGCGACGGTGACTTCCGTGAAGCTTGGATTCTACGTCGCCAACCCCATGGGGGCGGGCTGCACACACTGCTCGTGCCTGGCCCGACCGCTCGCGAAAGCCCCCTCGGAATACGTCGCAGCCGGCGACGCCCCCGGCCTGTGGGCGGCGATAGGCGCATCCCAGCCGTACGGCGTTAACGGGAGCTGCGGCGAGAGAGGCTTCAAGGAGATGGCGTTCAACGAGGCGGGGCGTGGCGCCCTCGAGGCGTGGCTTCCCTCTGACGTGTTCCCCGTGGGCCTCTCGTCGCAGGACGAGGCGGGTTTGGACGACTACGCGGCGCTGGCCTCGTCGGAGGCGCAACTGAGCAGGCAGCCGACGCTCACGGTCGAGTGGGCGACGTCGGAGGCGCCGGTCTCGCCGGACCTGTGGCTTGACGGCATAGTGGCGGTCCAGTCCAGCCCCCGCTGCAGATACGACGCGGCCGCGAGGGCTTACGCGTGCGAAGGCGACTCGATAACGGTTAACGGGACCGTCATGCTGCTCGCAGACGGTGAGGACTCGGCCAGGAGCATAAGTTTCGTGTCGCAGGGGCCGTTCGCCGTGACCCCTGAAGGCGGAATCGACGCCGCCGGGAGGGACCTCTTCGAGCCGCAGGCTGCGGGCGCGACCCCGGACGGCGGCGACATAACGGTCGACGCCGCGCGGGTCTCTGTCGAGGGGCCGCTCGTGACGAAAGGCGGCGGCTGGCTGTCCTCTTCAGGCGCGGGCAGCGCGGGAGACGCTGGAGACGTGACGTTGACGGCGGCCGACGCACTGGTCGCGTCGGCGGCCATATTAGCTGACGGCGGAGGCGTCGACCCGGCCCAGGAGGGGGGTTTCAGCGGAGGCTCAGGCGGCCAGGTCACAATAACGTCCAGGGCTGGGTCGGTGAATGTGGCCGACGTATCCGCCGACGCGGGATACTCACTCAACGGCCAGGGGAAATCCGCAGGCGGCATAACACTGGAGGCGGCGGACAGCGTGTCCGCGGGGTCATTGTCTGCGGCGGGCGCGGACTCGCCTTACGTCGCAGGCGGTGGCGGCGGCTCCATAACCGCGAAGGCGGCGAATGACGTCACGGTGGCTTGCGTGAATGTCTCCGGCGGCTCATCGGATACGGGCGCAGGCGGCGCAGGCGGCCAAGTCCTCCTGGAGTCGTCCGCAGGCAGCATCTCGTCGACATGCGGCCTCCAGGCTTACTCGGGCTACTCGGACAGCTCCCTGAACCGTGAGGGCGGCTCGGTCGCCGTGAAGGCCCAGAAGGGGAGCGCCATACTTGACAAAGGCTCGATTCAGGCTTACGGCGGCCCGGAGCGCTCGTCCGGCCGCGGGGGCGGCGGAGGCATGGTGAGCGTCGAAGCCCAGAATATCCTATTGGGGTTCCAAGTCAATGCGTCTGGGGGAGACGCGTCCGGCGACGCAGGATTCGGTGGCGGCGGAGGGAGTGTGACGCTCGAATACTGCGTCAGCCTCGGCAACGGCACCGCGGCGTACGATGTGTCCGGCGGGGATGGTGCCGGGGCGTCAGGCGCGGACGGCAGCATGTCCGCCGTTTATCTGCCCCTCTGGTGCGGGGTAACCCCCCCCGCGGAGGCTCCCGAGGTGTTGGCGGTCTCGCCTGCCGATGGGGCGGTGACGTACGCGGACCACGCGGTGTTGAAGGCCGTCGCCTCAGACCCTCAGGGCGGGAGCCTGAACGTCAGCTTCATCGGCGGCAACGACACCGGCTACGGGACGCTCTACACGGCATACGACGTGCCCGCCGGCGGCAGGGTCCATGCCGTAGCGAAGCCGGAGGTCATGGGATACATCGTCGAATTCCATGAGCCATCCGTCATGGCGGAGAGGGCCAGGCTGATGAAGGAAATTAAGGATAAGCGCCAGGGGCCGGCGGCGTCGGGCGACGCCCTAGCGCTCGAGAGCCGGCTGCCGGCCGCACTCAACGCTCAGCGGGCGAAGGTGGCCGCCGAGCATGAGCTGGCGCTCCAGGCCCTAGGGGACAGGCTCCCGGTGCTCAAGGACAAGAGCAGGCTCAGGGGCGAGTACGCCGGCGTATTCAACGGAATCGCGGTCGACGTCACAGAAGCCGAGGCCGGCGAGCTCGCCCGCCTGCCGGAGGTGAAGTCGGTCCGCCCGGACTATAGGGTCCGCACCGCCCTAGACAACACGACCCGCCTCATCGGCGCACCGGCCGTCTGGGCGATGACGGACGGCGCCGCCAGGAGCATCCTCGGCGAAGGCGTGTCCATTGCGGTGCTCGACACAGGAGTCGACTACACCCACCCCGACCTCGGCGGATGCCTCGGCTCAGGATGCAAGGTGGCGGGCGGATGGGACTTCGTGAACGGCGACGCCGACCCGATGGACGACAACGGCCACGGGACGAAGACGGCGTCCATAGCGGCCGGCGACGGAGTCCTCGACGGAGTCGCCCCGAAGGCCAGCATACTAGCCTACAAGGTTCTCGGCGCCGACGGCTCAGGCTCGGCATCCGCCGTCCTGTCGGCCCTAGAGCGCGCCCTCGACCCCAATGGCGACGGAGACTACTCGGACGGAGCCGACGTCATACTCCTAAGCCTCGGAATAGACTGCATCGCATACGACGACACGTGCGGCCCGGACGACTTCCTGTCCCGGGCGGTGGACGACGCCTCCGGCAACGGCGCCGTCGTAGTGGTCGCCGCAGGCAACGGCGGCCCCTCCGAAGGCAGCATAGCGTCGCCTGCGACGGCGAGGGGGGCGGTCACGGTCGCCTCCTCGGACAAAGCCGACGGGATGGCGTCCTCGAGCGGCAGGGGCCCGGTCGTATGGTACGGCGGCGCCCTCGCCAAGCCGGACATTACCGCGCCCGGAGTAGACGTATGCTCCGCGAAACTCTCAGGCCTGGCCGAGGACGACCTATGCGTCGACGGCGAACACTCGCTCGCGTCCGGGACGAGCATGGCCGCGCCGCAAGTCGCAGGCGCGGCCGCGCTCATACTGCAGAAGTGGCCCGGACTGTCGCCGGAGGATGTGAAGTCAATCCTCCGATATGGGGCGAAGGACATCGGCTTCCCCTTCGACGTCCAAGGACACGGCAGGCTCGACCTCCCGGGCGTCCTCGCCGGGGATAATCCGCCGCCGACCTCGGACGTCGTGGTCTGGAACAACACCCCCGTCAACGGAGCGCTCACGGTGTCTGCCACGGCGTCGTCGCAGGAGTTCCAGCGGTACGAACTCTACCGCGCCGACGGCCTAGGCTCCGATGGGGCGTTCACTCTTGTCGCATCCGACGAGACCCCGGCCGCGGACGCGCCGATATATGGCTGGGACGTCTCAGCGCTCCCGGCGGGCAGCGGGCACACCTTCAAGCTCAGCGTATATGACAGCCAGGGCAGGAGGGCGGACTCCTACGCGTACATGAAGCTCGCACTCTACGGCGCCGAGATCGCCTACGACTGGCGGGGGCTCGCTCCCGGGACGTACCGCTGGCGCGCGGAGGCTTACGACGGAGCCCACACAGCCCAGACACCCTGGCAGACGTTCACCGTAAGCGCGGGCGAAGTCACCGCCTTCGGCGGGACCCCCATGCGGCCCCCGGACGTCGCGCTCGTGAGCCCGGCGCACATGAGCCGCAACGAGACCGCCTGGAGGATGCTCACCGCGGTCGCCAACGACATAAACAACGACTCCATACACTCCTGGATATACGCCGGCAACTCAAGCTCCGCAGCCACGGGCCTCATGCACTACGCGCTGAGCGCCACCAACAGCACCACGATAACCTACAACATGACGGCGCTGCCCGTGTCCCCCGGGGAAGACAGCCTCGTCCTCCTACTCCACCTGGACAACTACTCGAAGGAGGGGGAGAACAACACCTGGGTGAAGGACTACAGCGGGAAAGGCAACGACGGGACGGTATACGGTGACGCCCACTCGACATCTTCTGGGAAACTCGCAGGGGCGTTCTCATTGGATGGCTCCGGCGACTACCTAGGCTCGGGGGACATTAACGCGGTCGACGGCAAGACGAGACTCGCCGTCTCGGCCTGGGTGAAATCAAGGGTTAGCGGCGGCGCATCGTCTGAAGCGCACATTGTGGACAAGTCGCTCTGCACAGGGCAGGTGGACGGAGGGGTCTTCGAGCTTCTGGCTGGCAGCCTGGCCTCTAGCAAGGCGGAATTCATAGTATTCAAGAACGGGGGGAGCCCGAACTACATAACGTCCGGGGCGAGCACGACCAGCATAGACGACACCGGATGGCATCTTGTAACGGGCGTCTACGACGGCGCCGAACTTTCGATTTACATCGACGGCGTGAAGGAGAACTCCAACCCGACGGCGGGAATCACATTCCCCTCCACAAGCCACGCGGTTCAGGTGGGCGGGGACTGCAGCGGCACGCACTTCTACTGGGACGGCATCATCGACGAGGTCGCGGTCTGGAACAGGAGCCTGTCCGCGTCGGAGGTCCTCGACATGTACCGCCTCAGGAACGGCAGCTACTGGTGGTGGGTGAACACGAGCGACGGCGTCAGGTCGAACTACACATCCAGCTGGATGTTCACGGTCGGGGAGGTGTCAGGCAACAGCGGCCCCGTGTTCGGCTACCGGAACTGGCAGCCTGTAGAGTCCAACGGCACGGACTCGTACCTATCGAGCGGCAGCCCGACGGTCAACTACGGCGGCGAAGGCCGCCTCCAGACAGGCAGGAGCGCAGGCTCAAGCTACAGGAGCCTCCTCTGGTTCAACGTCTCCCAGATACCCCCCAACGCTAACGTGACTGCGTCATGGCTGAGGCTGTTCCTCTACAACAGCACCTACAGCCTACCGGAGACGCCCTACAACCTGACCGCCGCATGGGCGGAAGGCTACGTCACCTGGAACAAGCGCGACCAGGCCAACGACTGGGGCGCGCCTGGCGGAGACTACGTCTGAAGAGAAAGAAAAAATAAGAATTAAATGGCCCTAGAAAATACGGGCCCTTACTCCAGTTTCGCGACGTTCTCGGCCTTCGCGCCCCGGTCGCCCTGGACGACGTCGAAGGACACGCGGTCCCCGTCCTTGAGCTGGACGCCCTCCTTCAAGCCGCTCTCGTGCACGAAATAGTCCTTTCCGTCGTCTGCCGTCAAAAAACCGAAGTGCTTCGCCTTGTTGAAGAACTTCACATTCCCTTCCATTCAATTCCACCTCATAGTAGCCTTATGCTGTCTAGATTCTTCGGCGCCGTAGCGTCGATGCCGAACATGTCGTACAACGTCATCGCCAGGTTCAGGGCCTTGTTCGCCTCCCCGTGGAGGACCACCGCCCTCTTCGGCTTCGGGCTTATCTTCTTCGCGTAGCCGAGGAGCTGCCTCCTGTCCGCGTGGCCGCTGAAGCCGTCGATGGTCTTGATGTTCAACCTGACCTTGATGCCCCTCGTCTTCCCGTTCTCCTCGAAGGCCCACTCGTTCATGCCGTTCTGTATCCTCCTGCCGAGGCTGCCCTCGCTCTGGTAGCCGACGAAGGCTATGCTGTTGCGCTCGTCCTCGGCCATGTTCTTGAAGTACTCCACGGACGGCCCGCCGGTCATCATCCCGGAGGTCGCGAGTATCACGCACGGCTCCTCGCTCGCTATGATGTCCTGGCGCTGCTTGTGCTCGACCTTCGTGAACGCGTCCACGAGGAACGGGTTGTAGCCGTTGAATATCCTGTGCTTGAGGTGGTTCTTCAGGTACTCCGGGTAGGAGGTGTGTATCGCCGTCGCCTCCCATATCATCCCGTCCAGGTAGACGGGGACGTTGAGCTCCCCGAACCTGTAGGCGTTCTCCAGGACCATCATGACCTCCTGGCTCCTGCCGACGCTGAAGACCGGTATCAGGACCTTGCCCTTGTTGTCTATGGTCTTCCTTATCGTGTCTATGAGGACGACCTCGGCGTCGCGCCTCTTCGGCTGCGAGTCGTACCTTCCGCCGTACGTGGACTCCATCACAAGGGTCTCGCACCTCGGGAAGCCGAAGTTCCCGGCCTCAAGTAGCCTCGTGTCCCCGAACTTGAAGTCGCCGGTGTAGACTAGGTTGTGGAGGCCCTCCCCGATGTGGAAGTGGCACATGCTGGAGCCGAGTATGTGGCCGGCGTTGTATAGGGTCAGGTGTATGTCCGGGGTTATGTCCGCGACCTCCTCGTACTCGAGCGGTATGGTGTGCTTTATCATCTCCCTGATTTCCTTGCTGCCGAACGGCAGCTCGTTCTGGTTCTTCGAGCCTATCTCCAGGGCGTCAAGGACGAGGAGCGCCATCAGGTCCCGGGTAGGCTCCGTGCAGTATATGGGCCCGTCGTAGCCGTACTTGAAGAGGTACGGGACGAAGCCGCAGTGGTCCAGGTGGGCGTGGGATATGACGACCGCGTCGAGCGCGTTCAGGGCGAGGTTCATCGCCCTGAAGTCCGGGAAACGGTCCGTGTCCTGCGCTGCCACGTTTATACCGCAGTCGAGTAGGACGTTGCTGGCCGGGGTCTGCAGGAGTATGCACGAGCGGCCGACCTGCTGCGCGCCGCCGAGCGGGGTCACCCTTATCCAGTCGCACTGGCTGTCCGGCTTCCTGTAGATCTTCTTGCCGACGGTCTTGAGGAACTTCTGCCTCTCCTTCCCGTTGTCGAAGAGGGTCTTCCTGACGCTCCTTATCGTCTCCGACATCAGGGGGGGCTTCCTCAGGAGCTTCGGCGTCCACCCGGTCTGCCTCAGTATCTCGTCGAGGGTGTCGCCGTGCTTTCCGATGACGAGGCCGAGCTTCTCCGCCTCTATCCTGACCTCCTGGAAGTTCTCGTCGAACTCTATGTCGACGATGTTGGCGTCGGTGGGGATAATCTTAGTTATGGCCTCCTTGGCCTTGACAGGGTCCATCACGGACTCGGGCGTGCTCCTGACTATCACCCTCTTCTTGAGGGACGTGGCAAGGTTCCTCACCTCGTTGCCGCGCTCCACGAAATACGGCATGTCCGCGGTGTAGAGGATGACCTTAGGGCCTTCCACGTCGACCTTGACTATCTTGCCGGTAGGCGCCGTCTCGTCTACGATACGCTGTATCTCCTTAAAATCCATTTAGCACGCACTCCGAATAATCCCGTCGTCTGCCTGATGGCAGCTACTTCGAGGCTACGGCGCTGTCGTACCTGGCCTTGGTCTCGTCCTGGCCGTACGCCTTGTAGCCGTCCTTGGTTATCGTGACCAGGTCGACCCCGTCGCCGGTGTGCGAGTCCCTCGAAAGGGCGCTCCTTATGGCCCTCAGGGCCACCGGGATGTTCTCCTCCACGGTCCTGTCCTCCCTGTACTCCAGGTCTAGGACTCCGTAGGCCATCGGGCTGCCGGAGCCTGTGGAGGCCAGCTTCTCCTCTATCAGGCCGCCGATGGGGTCCAGCGTGTAGAGCTTGGCCTCGCCCTTGACGAAGCCGCCTATCATGAGCTGCACGAGGTACGGGAATATCTTGTTCCCCTGGAGTATGTTCGCCATTAGGACGCTTACGGCGTCCGTGTTCATCTTCTCGCCGTTGTTCATCTCGTAGAGCTTAGCCTCCGCCTGTATCAGCCTCATCAGGGCTTCGGCGTCGCCGACGCTTCCTGCCACGGTGGCGCCCACCAGGTCGTTTATGTTAAAGCTCTTCTTCGCGCTCTTGCTGGCTATGAAGCCGCCCCAGCTGGCCATATTGTCCGTGGTGAACACTATCCCGTCACTGCAGACCAGCCATATTGTCGTAGTGCCTTCCAAAATTTTAGATTCCAAAGAACTCGCCTCCAAGTAGGATAAAGGCAATAAAATTATGTACAACTATTATGGCAGCCTCCCTTTAAAAATGCCGGTTGCAGGGTTTTTCGTGCGGCCGGGGCGAAAAATCCCGCATCCCGCGTCCGGAGGCGGTGGAAGCCAGGTCCCGCCGCCTTATATTCACGGAGTGCACAACAATATTAGCCGGTGCATTGTATGCCTCATCTTGTGAAGAAACGGTCGAAGAAGGCTGGCCTGCCGCCAGGGACTCCAGTGTTGATTGGGGGGCGTGAGGCGGGGCCCGTGAAGATAACAGTCATGGACTATGACGCGGAAAACCTCCTGGAGAGGGAGGCCGCATCCGTCGAGGAATGCCTCCAGTTCAAGGACACCCGGTCGACGACGTGGATAAACGTCGACGGCATACACGACGTCCGCATCATAGAGGATTTCGGCAGGCATTTCGGTTTCCATCCGCTCCTCGTCGAGGACATCGTGAACTCCGACCAGCGGCCCAAGTACGACGACTTCGGCGACTACATGTTCATCGTCCTGAAGATGCTCCAGTACGACCCGAATGCTCATTTCACGAAGATAGAGCAGGTCAGCCTCGTCGTGGGCGACCATTTCATCATCTCCTTCCAGGAGGACGAGGGCGACGTCTTCGACGGGGTCAGGAAGAGGCTCAGGGAGGGCAGGGGGCGGATGAGGGGCGGCGGCACCGACTATCTGGCGTACGCTCTCATAGACGCCGTCGTCGACAACTACTTCCTAATACTCGAGGAGGTCGGGGAGGACATCGAGGCCCTTGAGGAGGAGCTGTTGAGGAATCCCCACCAGGAGACGATAGGGGCGATACACCGGCTGAAGAGGGAGCTCATATTCCTGCGCCGTTCCGTGTGGCCCCTCAGGGAGGTGGTGCTGTCGATGTCCCGGACGGAGTCGAGGCTCGTGACCGATGGGACCCGGCTGTACCTGAGGGACGTCTACGACCACACGGTTCACGTCATCGACACGATGGAGACGTTCAGGGACGTGATAGCCGGCATGCTGGAGATATACCTGTCGAGCATCAACAACCGGCTGAACGAGGTGATGCGCGTCCTCACGGTCATCGCGACCATCTTCATGCCGCTGACATTCCTCGCGGGCGTCTACGGCATGAACTTCCACCCGGATGCCGGCCCATACAACATGCCGGAGCTGACATGGTACTGGGGCTACCCGGCCTTCTGGATAGTCATCATACTGGTCACCTTGACCATGGTGCTATACTTCCGGGGCAAAAAATGGGTTTAGGCAGGCTGGACCGCGGCAGGTACGTGGCGATAGGCGAGTCGACGGGCGTGTTCACTCCGCACGAGATGCAGGCGTTCAAGGAGATACTGGACCGCTACGAGGAGCGGCCGGACACCGACTACTACATCCTCGAGGAGCGGGACGGGGACAGGCTCCTCGGATACCTGGTTTACGGCGAGGCTCCGATGACCGAGCGCACCTGGGAGATATACTGGATTGCGGTCGACAAGGGCGCGCAGGGCAGGGGCGTAGGCAAGCGGCTCGTCCGCCAGCTCGAGGAGCGGCTCGCCAGGAAGCACGGCCGCGTGGTCCTTAGGATTGAGACGTCTTCGAAGAAGGAGTACGAGTCCACCCGCGGGTTCTACGCGAGGAACGGGTACCTGGAGGCCGGGAGGGTGCCGAACTTCTACTCGGACGGGGACGACCTCATAACGTACTACAAGGAGGTCCGCGGGGTGGCGGCGGACACCTAGCCTTTCCTCTTCCTCTGCGTCTTCAGCTCTTCGTAGAACTCCTTTCCCTTCTCCCCGGTGAGGGGGACGAGCTCGTCCATCGTGAGGGTGAGCTTGTGCCGCGAGCCCTGCCTGGTGCCGCGCGCCTTCAGCGTCTTCTCCACCATGGGCGTCACTATGTTCCTGTAGGTGTTCCACTCGGGGGCGAGCTTGATTTCGAGGCCGCAGTCCTTGCTCATCCTCTGTATGAGGACGTACGGGCTCAGGTGCTCGAGGAAGTCGGCGACCAGGTTCACGTACTCGTCGAAGCCGAGGCTCTTGTAGCTGCCGGTCTCCCACATGCGAGCTAGCCTGGTGTCCTTCATGACGACGAGCGGGTATATCTTCACGGCGTCGATTCCGATGGCGGATACTATCCTCGCAGTCTCGACCATCTCTTCGCGGCTTTCCCCGGGCAGGCCTAGTATGATGAACGAGAGCACCGGCATGCCTCGGGCGTGGCATTCGTCCGTCGCCCTGATGAGTTCCGCGAGCCCGTGCTGCCTGTTCGTCTCCCTGAGGGTGTGCAGGTGGGGGGTCTGCTGGCCGAGCTCTACCCATACCTCGTAGCCGCTCCTCCTGTATTCCCCGAGGAGGTCGAGGACCTCGTCCGGCATGCAGTCCGGCCTCGTGCCGACGGTGAACCCGATGACGTCCTCGTGGGCCTTCACGACCTCGTCGAATATCTGCCTGAGCCTGTCTATCGGGGCGTACGTGTTAGTGCCGAAGGCGACGTAGACGAGGCCCTTCTCCCCGGCCCCCATCCCCTGGTAGTGGGCGACCTGGGCGCGTATCTGCTCGGTGAACCCCTTGTCTATTACCTCCCTGAAGCTCTGGTAGGTGAACTGTTTGGCGTGGCTCGGGCAGAAGACGCAGCCGCTGCCTGACAGGCGGCCGTCCCAGTTCGGGCAGACGAAGCTGGCGTTCAAGGGCACCTTGAAAACCTTGTACCCGTGGACCTTCCGCTCGTACTGGCCGTAGGCCGTGTACAGGAGGCCCTCACGGTAGAGGCTGTCGACCGCCGCCCTGTCCACTATCTGCTTTATCATCTGATAGAACTACGTTGGTACGAGTTATTAATCCGGTCTTCCGGAGTATAATCCGATGCTTAAGTGGGGCGGGCGCGAGGGCGGCTACGGCGTCACCGGGGGAGAGGCGGGGGAGGCGCTCCGCCTGGTCGGAGAACTCATAGGCCATGGCGCAGTCAGGGTGGTCGACGGCGCCGGTCATTTCGTCTTCGGGGCCGCGCTCAACGATGGCGGCGGGGTGTCGGTGACTTCGGACACCCGGCCGACGATGGGCCAGTTCCGCGGGGTTTCTGCGGAGATGCTCGGGAGGCTGGACGCCCCGGCGGGGGAGTTCACGGTGCTCGGGGTGTTTGAGCGATGGCATAGGGACGGGCCGAAGTACGACCCGGCGCCTGGGGGGGATTTATCCGCCCTATCCTCCCTTATCGGCAGGCGGACTGAAGTCCCCCCGGTGGTGAGCGTCCCCCTCAAGACGGCGCCTAAGGGGGCTGAGCCTCGCCCGCAAAGGGAGATGCCTCCGGACGAGCAGGTTCTCATCGACTATAATCTGGGCCTTGAGTCCAGGATTCAAACCAGGGTTGCCGGGGAATTCGGCATGGGGGAGATTCTCGGCGCGAGGGCTAGGGTGCTGTCTCCGCTGGACGGGAAGCTTGTCAAGGACGTTCTCGTCGGCGGCGAGGCGTCCGATGAGCAGGTCCTGGCCTTG
>JBFYKH010000062.1:0-53559 GCA_041306075.1 Candidatus Altarchaeota archaeon | reverse complement strand
CGACGTCGCCTCGAAGAACGTCATCGAGCCCGTGAAGCTGAAGAGCCAGGTCATCAAGAGCGCGAGCGAAGTCGCGGAGATGATACTGCGGATAGACGACGTCATCGCGGCAGGCAAGAAGGCCGCGCCTCCGATGCCGCCGGGCGGCATGGGCGGAATGGGCGAAGACTACTGAAGACAAAACGGGGGGAGAAAAACTCCCCCCGATATAACTTTTTCTTATAACTGCCTTGTTTGGATCTAAATTTCAATACATAAGATTATTTTCGGTTTTGTAGAACTCCTATCAAGATTACAACATAACGTTAAGTTTGTTGTTTTTCCACGAAATTATAGCCATATTCAATTAATTTATTTTTTGCCTTTTCAAGTTGTTCTTTTCCATATGGGCAGAAAAAAAGCATTTTCTGAATATCATTATCCTTATAGACTATTGTTATGGCAGTGCAAGGCAAGGATGAAGGGAGAAAATCAAGAGAACGGAATGAGAAAGGGTCTTAGGCATGGTGGAAAACCATGCCCAGACCGGAAAATACCCATACTCACAGAAATTTAATGGATAATCAAAGCTCTCAATATTTATGCCCACATACCAACCCTATGTGAACGTTCCTTTTATCCTGTCCCAGATGTTTCCCCCAGGCTTGTCCTCGACCTTCGCAAACTCCTCTAAAAGGTCCTTCTGCCTCCTGTTAAGCTTCCTTGGAATCTCAACCATTATCTGGACGTGCTCATCCCCCCTCCCCGAGCCCTGGAGCCTAGGCAGCCCCTGGCCCCTCAGCCTCATGATGGAGTGGCTCTGCGTCCCCGGCGGGACCTTGAGCGTCAGCTTCCCAGTGATGGCCGGGACCTCTAACTCCGCGCCCAGGGCGGCCTGGGTGAACGTCACGGTCACCCTGCAGACGATGTCGTCCCCCTCCCGCTGGAAGACGGGATGCTCCCTCTCGTGTATGACGACGTAGAGGTCTCCCTTGGGGCCGCCGTATTCGCCGCTGTTGCCCTCCCCCCTGAGCCTGAGGTGGCTTCCCTCGGAGACCCCGGCCGGTATGGTGACCTCGATGTCCCGGGAGGCCTTCTCCAACCCCTCGCCGCCGCACCTCTTGCACGGGTCGTCGGCGACCTTGCCCCTGCCGGCGCACCTGCCGCATACGCTCGTCGAGGCGAGGTAGCCGAACGGGGTCCTCTGCTGCCTCGTCACCTGGCCCCGCCCCCGGCAGTCGGGGCACGTCTTCAGGCTCCCGCTCCTTGAGCCCGTGCCCTTGCACTCGCGGCACGCCTCCTCCCGGCTGACGTACAGCTTCCTCTTAACGCCCTCCGCCACCTCCTCCAGGCTGACTTCGACGTCGTACCTTATGTCCGTGCCCCTTATCGCTCCGCCGCGCTCCCTCTGCCTGCCCATCCCCTGGCCGCCGAAGAATATGTCGAATATGTTCCTTCCGAAGAAATCCTGGCCGCTGAACATGTCCTCTATGTCGCTGAAGTGGCTGAAGTTCTGCCACTCGAAGCCCTGGCCGCCGAAGTTGACGCCCGCGTGCCCGTACTGGTCGTATTTGCCGCGCTTGTCCTTGTCGGCGAGGACCTCGTAGGCTTCGCTGACCTCCTTGAACTTCTCCTCCGCGTCCGGGGCCCTGTTCACGTCCGGGTGATACTGTTTTGCGAGCCTCCTGTAGGACGACTTAATCTCGTCCTCGCTGGCCTGCCGCCCGACACCCAAGACATCGTAATAATCCCGCTTCTCTGCCATGTCCCTTAATATAGTCTAAAGCTCCTTTAAGTCCGTTATCAAACCGTCCCATGTCGGGTATTCCTCGACGACAGCCGGCTTCAGCCCGAGATTCCTCGCATCGGAAGCCAGCTCCTCGGCGACCCACGCGCCCGTGAGTATCCTGAGCCTGCGGGCGTCCACCTCCATGAGCCCGGCCGGCAGCCCATGCTCCCTCCTCAGCCGCCTTGCCGCATCCTTCAGCGATGCGAGAATCCGGGCCTTCGAGACGGGCCTCACGGCGTCCAACGCCCTCCCGTACCCGTATGCCGGGACGGTCTTCCCGTGGTAGAGTGCGCCGCGTACCAGGAGGCCTTCGCCGGTCACGATGTCGTATTCCATGGCGACGTTCCTCGCCCTGCGAATCATCCTCCTGCGAAGCTGCACCGCGTCCTTCAGCCTGACCGTGCAGTAATGGACCCTGAGGCGCGTGTTCTTCGCGCACCACGCAAGTAGTCTGTCGGCCATCCTTCCGCTTCCCTTGACTGCGAATGAGATGTCGCTCTCGGCGGCATATCCCCTTGTCTCAAGCCCGTAGGCGTTCGTCTCCGACACCTCGAACTGGTTCAGGTTCAGGAAGCGGACTCCGAGTGCGTCGATGGCCTTGATGAACTCCTTCGTCTGCCTCATATAGCCTGGTATGACCGGTATCTCGCAGCCTACATCCCACCTGTGCTTCAACGCCTCCTTGAGCGGCTTCAGGTCCGGCTTCCCCGAGATGAACTCAGGGTGGAATCGTATCTCGTCCAACCCGGCCTCATGAAGCCGCTTCAGCGCCTTCGGCGTCGCCAGCCTCGTCGTGGTGTACAGGTGTATGTGGAATCCGCGGCCGAAACGCCTCTTCAGGAGCCTGATGTAACGGACCGTCCTCACCAGGCGGCACAGAGGGTCGCCTCCCGTGATGCCCGCGCCCTCGGCCTCGCAGAGCTCCGCCTCACGGAGTATGTCCCTGTCAGACTCCACCCACCACTCGTTGGCGACCACCACGTCCCTGTTCTTCTTCCTCTCGGAGAGCGGGCAGTACCAGCACCTCATCTGGCAGGCGCCCGTGGCGAGGAGGACCAGCTTGGCCCCCCTCACGCACAGCCTGCACCCCTTCGGCAGCGGCCCGATGCGGCGGCTGAAATAAGGCGTGTCCGCTGCCTCGCGCACACTACTTGTCAACCTTATATTCGGCGTCGTAGACGTCGTCCCCTCCCTTCTTCTCCTCCTTGGGAGCCTCGCCCTGTGCGGGGCCGCTTTGCTTGCCTGCCTGTTCGCCCTGGTACTTCTGCGCCGCCTCCTGGTACATCTTCGTGAACAGCTCCTGGCTAGCCTTCGACAGCTCCTCTGTGGCCTTCTTTATCCTCTCCGTGTCCTGGCCCTTCAGCGCCTCCTTGAGGCTCTCGAGCTTCTTAAGCGCATCCTCCTTCTTGTCCTTCTCGAGTTTGTCGCCGAGGTCCTTGACAGCCTTCTCGACGGTGTAGGCGAGGCTGTCGCCGGCGTTCCTGGCGTCGGCGGACTCCTTCCTCTTTTTGTCGTCTTCGGCGAACTTCTCGGCCTCGTTGACCATCTTCTTGATGTCGGTGTCGGACAGCTTGTTCGAAGCGGAAATCGTTATCTTCTGCTGGTTGCCGGTTCCCAGGTCCTTCGCGGACACGTGCATTATCCCGTTAACGTCGATGTCGAAGGTGACCTCTATCTGGGGTATCCCCCTCGGCGCCGGCGGTATCCCGACGAGGCTGAAGCGGCCGAGGGTGACGTTGTCGGAAGCCATCTGCCGCTCCCCCTGCAGGACGTGTATCTCGACTGTCGACTGGTTGTCGGCTGCCGTGCTGAAGACCTGGCTCTTCTTGGTCGGTATGGTCGTGTTCCTCTCAATCAGCTTCGTGAACACGCTGCCCAGGGTCTCGATGCCCAGGGACAGCGGCGTCACGTCCAACAGGAGGATGTCCTTCACCTCGCCTGCGAGGACGCCCGCCTGTATGGCGGCGCCCATCGCCACGCACTCCATCGGATCCACCGTCCTCTCCGGCTCCTTGTTGAAGAACCGCTTGAACGCCTCGTGGACGCACGGCATCCTCGTCGGCCCCCCGACCAGGATTATCCTGTCGACGCCGCTTCGGTCCATCTTCGCGTCGTCTATCGCCTTCTGCATGGGCGGGATGAGCCTCTGGAGGATGTCGTTGATTAGCTCCTCCAGCTTCGCCCGGGTCAGGTTCAATTCAAGGTGTTTGGGGCCGTCCTTGTCCATCGTGATGAACGGGAGGTTGATGCTCGTCGTCGTGGTGGAGGAGAGCTCTATCTTCGCCTTCTCCGCCGCGTCCCTCACCCTCTGCATCGCCTTCTTGTCCTTCGTGAGGTCGACGCCCTCCGCCCTCTTGAATTCGCCGACTATCCAGTCTATCATCCTCGCGTCCATGTCGGTGCCGCCGAGCTGGGTGTCGCCTGAGGTGGAGACGACCTCGAACACGGAGTCCCCCATCTCCATTATCGTGACGTCGAACGTCCCCCCTCCGAGGTCGAGGACCCCGATCTTCATGTTCTTCCCGGCCTTGTCGAGGCCGTAGGCGAGGGCAGCCGCCGTCGGCTCGTTGATTATCCTCTTGACCTCGAGGCCCGCTATCCTGCCAGCATCCTTCGTAGCCTGCCTCTGGTTGTCGTTGAAGTAGGCGGGCACGGTGATGACGGCCTCCGTGACGGTGTCGCCTAGGAATGCCTCCGCGTCCTGCTTTATCTTCTGGAGTATGAATGCGGAGATCTCCTGCGGGGTGTACCTCTTGTCGTCGATGGACACCTTGTAGTCCGTCCCCATCTTCCTCTTGATGGCCTGGACGGTCCTCTCCGGGTTCGTGGCCGCCTGCCTCCTCGCAGGCTCGCCGACGAGCCTCTGCCCGTCCGCGGTGAAAGCTACATAGGACGGGAACGACTTCCCGCCCACGCTCGTCCCCTCGGCGCTCGGTATGATTGTCGGTTTCCCGGCTATCATCGCGGCAGCGGCCGAATTGCTCGTCCCCAAGTCTATCCCTATAACCTTAGCCATTCACTTCACCTCTTTCTTTTTCGCCACAACGACTTTCGAAGTCCTGATGAGCCTTCCGTTCAGCCTGTATCCGCGCTGGATCACTTCCGTTATCGTCCCGTCCGGCAGGCTCGAGTCCGGGACGACGTCGACCGCCTCGTGGGCGGCGCTGTTGAACGCCCCGTCCGCCGGAACCTCCTCTACGCCCTCCTCGGCCAGGACCGCCTTCAGTTTGGCGCCTACCCTCCTGAATCCGTCGAACATCCGTTCGCATCCCGGCTCCGGCTTCCCCGCGATAGCCAGGTCCAGGGTGTCCGAGACCTCGAGGAGCTTCAATGCGAGGCCTTCCGGAAGGTCGCAGGAGCGGGCTGCCTTCTCCGCGTCGCTTCTTTTCACGTGGTTCTCGAAGTCGGCTTGGAGGCGCTGCAGGAGGCCTGTGTACTCCGCCACCTTCGCCTTTTCGGATTCCAGGGCCTTTTGAAGGCACTCAGTGTTCGCCTTCTCGGCCTCGAGCTGTTTCCTCAGCGATTCGGCGTCTTCCGCGTTTTTTTCCTTGCGTTCCATGACCTGGAAAAAACTGAGATTAGATATAGGTTTGTCTGTATATAAAAATCGGATATATTGCCTCAAAACAAATAGGAAACGATGGAAAAACATGCGCTCAGGGCATATATCCCCCCCCTGGTCCTGGTTGCGTTGGTCGCAGCCTCCATGCTGGCGGAAGCCGGAGCCGTCGACCCGGAGTTGCCGGTGAAGCGGACGAGGCACATAGCCGCCTGCCTCCTAACCCTCATGCGCGACGTCGCGCCGCCCGTGGCGTTCGGGATGATGATTCTTGGCGCGATAATCTACATCGCCGCGGCAGGCAGCGAGAAGACGCGCATGATGGGCAAACACTACTTCCTCATGGGTGTTGCGGGGGTACTTTGCATCTTCATCGTCGTAGCCCTCGCGGCCATGCCCCCCTTCAGCGTCACCCCCGCCCAGTGCACGCCGCTGTATCCATAGTGCGGATGCACGGAATATGCCCTTCGGGGGCGGTTTTCAACCTGCAGTATTCTTTTAATTAATCCGTAAGCACTGAATATTTACTCGACTTCAGGGGCTCGTGGTCTAGTCCGGTTATGACATCGCCTTTACGAGGCGGGAGCCGCCGGTTCGAATCCGGCCGAGCCCAATAGTATCGTGGCGGGAGCGGGTTCGTCTCTCGGTCTGGGCCGGATGCACAAACCGTCGAGGTTTGTCGAGAATCCGGCCGAGCCCAATAGTATCGTGGCGGGAGCGGGTTCGTCTCTCGGTCTGGGCCGGATGCACAAACCGTCGAGGTTTGTCGAGAATCCGGCCGAGCCCAATAGTATCGCATCGAAGCGAAGTCGTGTCACGTACTCGGTCGGATGTAAAAAGCCAGCAGGCTTTTTGCAGAATCCGGCCGAGCCCAATAGTATCGCATCGAAGCGAAGTCGTGTCACGTACTCGGTCGGATGTAAAAAGCCAGCAGGCTTTTTGCAGAATCCGGCCGAGCCCCTTGAATATGGCTGAACATAGGAATCCTCGGGTTGCGGTGGATGCGGTGGTTTTGGTGGATGGTGGTGTCGTCCTGATTAAGCGTCGTAATCCTCCCCACCAGGGTATGTGGGCTTTGCCCGGGGGTTTCATGGAGTACGGGGAGTCTGCGGAGGAGACGTGTGCGCGGGAGGCTCTGGAGGAGACTGGCCTGACGGTCGTGGTTGAGCGGCTGGTGGGGGTTTACAGCGACCCGAAGCGGGATCCGCGCTGGCATACTGTGGGCGTGGCATACCTCTGCGGCGTCCTGGGGGGCTCTCTCAGGGGAGGGGATGATGCGGCCGAGGCGAGGCGGTTCCCGCTCGGGGGCCTGCCTGAGCTTGCGTTCGACCATGCGAGGATAGTCTCCGACGCCCTGAAGGTCGTCTAATAGCGAATCGCATGACTATTTGAACTTTTCCCCTTTTTGCAAAGTGACATATCTCCATGCGATTCGCTAGTATCGATAAGACATACGAAATCGAAAAGTCAAAAAATATTTCTTATCGATTTTAATCCCCCATGGGGGTGCCTGCGAGATGGCTTTTCAGCTCGTCGATGACGGCTTTCGTTGTGGCGAGCGGGGTGCCGTCTACGGCGGGGGCTTCCTCGAGCCCTGCCAGTATCGAGAGTATCCTGTGGTTGACCCTCTTCATGGTCTCTGTGTTGTATCCTCCTTCAAGGGTGAGCGCCAGCTTTCCGCCGCATAGTTCCCGGGCGGCAGCGGCCATGATGCCGGTCATCGCGGCGTATCCGTCGTCGGTCAGCTTGAGGCCTGATATGCGGTCGTCCACGTGGCCGTCCTGTCCGGCCGCGACGAATATGATGTCTGGCTTGAACCTCCTGAACTTGGGCACTACAAGGTCCTCGAGGACGCGGACGTAGTCCGGGTCTGCCGTCCCCGCGGGCACAGGCAGGTTCATGCAGTAGCCGAGCCCAGGCCCCTCCCCCACCTGGTCCGTGAACCCGGTCCCGGGATAGAAGCAGCTCGGGTCCTGGTGAATGGAGACGGTAAGGACTTCCGGGTCCCCGTAGAACAATCCCATCGTCCCGTGGCCGCAGTGGGCGTCCCAGTCGAAGACGGCGACCCTCCTCACGCCGTGCATCAGTCGCAGCCGCTCTATGGCGACGGCCATGTTGTTGAAGAAGCAGAAGCCGGCGGGCAGCGTCCTGGCCGCATGGTGGCCCGGGGGCCTGACGAGGGCGAATGCGTTGTCGACGCCTCCCTTCCACACGGCCTCGGCGGCCGCGATGGCGCCGCCTGCGGCGTGTGTCGCGGCCTCGAACGTTCCGGGGCTCACATAGACGTCTGTGTTGACGAGCGATAGGTCGTCGTAGCCTGTCCGGCTGACGTCCCGGACGTAGTCTATCAGCTCCTTGGCGTGGACGCGGCCTAAGTCCTCGTCCGAGGCCGGTTCCACTGGCAGTTCGACGAGGCTCTTGATGAGGCCTGTCTCCTCCAGGTAGGCGACGGTGGCTGAGACCCGGGATGGGACCTCCGGGTTCTTCTCGTAGGGTTCGTGCTTCAGGCAGGCCGGATGCCAGGCAAGTCCCGTCTTGCTCATCTTGGGATTAGCCGAACGCCTTGATCAGGTCTACCACGCGGTTCGAGTACCCCCATTCATTGTCGTACCAGCTGAAGACCTTCACCAGGTTTCCGCCGACGACCATCGTCGAGGCGGCGTCGAAGACGCTCGAAGACTTGCAGCCGATTACGTCCGATGAGACTATTGGGTCCTCGGTGTACTCGAGCACGCCCTTGAGCTCGCCTTCCGCGTACTTCTTCATGGCGGCGTTCACCTCCTCGACGGTGACGTTCCTCTTCAGGAGCGCGACGAGGTCTACGAGGCTCCCGTCCGGCACCGGGACCCTGACGGATACCCCGTCCAGTTTGCCGACCATGTCCGGCATCACCTTCCCGGTCGCCTTCGCGGCGCCGGTGCTCGTGGGTATGATGTTCAAGGCCGCGGCCCTCGCCCTCCTCAAATCCTTGTGGGGGGCGTCCAATATGACCTGGTCGTTCGTGTAGCCGTGTATCGTCGTCATCAGACCCTTCTCCACGCCGAATTCCCTCTCAAGGACGTAGACCACCGGCACCAGACAGTTCGTCGTGCAGGATGCGTTGTCGACGACGGTGACACTCTTCGCCTTCGCCTGGTTGACTCCCATGACGATGGAGGGCATGTCCCCCTTGCCGGGGGCGCTTATGACTACCTTCTTCGCCCCGGCCTTGATGTGAAGCTGCGCGTCCTCAAGCTTCCTGAACCTCCCCGTGCTCTCGACGACGACGTCGACGCCGAGCTGCCCCCAGGGCAGCTTGGCGGGGTCCTTCTCTGCCGTGACCTTGATCCTCTTCCCGTTGACTTCGATGTAGTCCGCCCCCGAACTCACATCCCCCGGGAAGCGGCCGTGGACGCTGTCGTACTTCAGGAGGTGCGCGAGCGTCTTGGCGTCCGTGAGGTCGTTCACGGCTACGAACTCGATGCTCTTGTCCCCTATGCCAGCCTTCAAAACAAGCCTGCCTATGCGGCCGAAACCGTTGATAGCAACCCTCACCATAAGTCACCTCGAATATTGGGTAATGTATTACCTCAAGCCGTTAAAAACCCGTCGTGCCTGGCGCCCGGGCCGGGCATGGGCTGCATCACTCAAGGCCCGAATCTCTTCAAGGGCGGCAGGGGCGGCCTGTGCTCCGTCTCCCGGTGCCCCCACACAGCCTTTATCTTGTCGAATGTCTCGGCTATGTTTTCGAAGTGGAACTCCCTCATGACCGTCCCCCTGTCGCTGCGGTACGCCTCCAGTATGCGCATCGCCTCCCTCCTGTCGGCTGCCGTGGGCTCGAAGTCCATCCCGGACTTCCTCATGTGCCACAGGAGGTCGAGCCTGGACTCGACAGCGCTCCCGCTCTTCGCCTTACCGCCTCTAATCCAGTTCAGCGTCTCCCAGTCCGAGGGCAGGATTTCTATGTCCGCGCCGGTGGCCTTTATGTAATGGACGGCTTCGGCCAGGCTGACGTTCCTGCCGGCCCTTGCGAAGCCTATGTGCCGCTTCATGAATGTCACGGCGCGGTTTGGCGGCTCTACCTTCACGCCCGCCTCAGAGAGGTCGGCAGCAACCCTGGTGGCGATATCAGCGCTGATTACGCTGTCCGGCGAGAAGACCTCGGATTTAATCGCCTCCAGCTTCCCCTCCGTCAAATCCGCGGCCAAGCCAAGCCCCCTCATATGGTTCACGAGGCCTGCGAGCCGGCTCCACGTCCTCAACCCCTTCAGTTCCTCGAAGGCCTTGAGGATCCCCCTCACCTCATCGGCCGTGGGTTTCGCCCATTCCGGCTCGCCACCCTTAGGGGGCGTGAGGAGCGGCTGCGGATTCATGCGCCCGAAAATGCCGTCCCGTCCTTTGGTTGAGGCCATCCTGTGCGTATTAATCTAGGCCGAGCCGGGTAATATCCTCCCTGCGGTTTCCACCAAACCCCTCTTTTAAACTTCCCCTTCCATATCTTATTCCAAGGGGTGTGTTGGCTATGCTTTGGTTTTTGCCATGGAAGACTTGGACGAACTCATGGGTTCCGAGGACGCGACTTGGAGAGAGATACTAAGCAGCGTCCTTAAGGGCCTGGACCCCTGGAACGTCGATTTGGTCGAGCTGGCGACCCGGTACTCGGGCAAGGTTGACGAGATGCGGGAGATGAACTTCCGGATACCCGCCAACGTGGTCCTCGTCTGCTCGGTCCTCCTGCGCATGAAGGCCGACATCATGACACCCAAGGAGGACTTGTACGCCGACTACGCGGCCTCGCTGAACTTCATATTCTCCACCGATTATCCGATAGCCGCCCTCCTTTCCGGGGACTCGGAGCCGTACCCGATAGCGATAAAGCCAGCTAGGAACCTGACCCGGAAGGTCACCGCCGACGAGCTTATCGGCGCCATCCAGGACGCGCTGGCAGACAAGACCCGGCTTATAGAGCGGGCCGCGATGCGCGCGCAGCAGAGGGTGCTTGAGAGCGAGGCTCCGGCGGAGTACGTGATAGAGCCCGAAGTCAACATACTCGAAGTGATAGAGGAGACCTACAAGCTCGTGACGGACTTCCTCTCCGGCAAGGAGGTGGTCCTCTTCAGCGACATAGCCAAGACCAAGGACGAGATACTGCAGCGGTTCATAAGCATCCTCCACCTGTCCAATGCCCAGAGGATAATGCTCTCGCAGGAGCAGCTTTTCGGGGAGATATACATACGCCCGGCGGCCGCGCAGGGTTTTTAAATGATGCCGCATTAATGGTTGTACTATGACAGTGATGAACATCAAGCTTAACAAGCTGTCAGGGGAACGCAGGGACAAGAAGGTCAAGACCATACAGGTTAAGGCAAACTCCACGATATTGTCAGTCAAGAGGACAGTCGACAAGCGGGTGGGCGACTACCTGCTCGTCAACTTCAAGTACAACGTCGACTACGCCCCGGACATCGGCTCGGTCCAGCTTGAGGGCCACCTCTGGTACCAGCACCCGAAGCTGGACAGCGTCTACAGCGAGGAAGGCGACAAGGTCGAACTCAAGAACGAGGCCATAAAGGAGATATCCAACTCGGTCATACAGGAGAGCATAGTGGAGGCCCTGGAGATGTCAAGGAAGCTCCAGCTTCCCGCGCCGCTTCAGCTGCCGACGGTGTCGGTGAAGCCAGAGAAGATGAAGTTCGCCAAGGCGCAGTAAGCCTGACAATGGACGTGGCCGGCCTGTGCGAGGTTTGCGGCAAGGCTGCGTTCGGCTTCTCGTGCAAGCTCTGCGGGAAGAGGGTCTGCAGCGACTGCTTCACGGTGCGCGGCGTCTGCCGCCGCTGCGCGGGCGGATACGAGATGGACCTCGACAGGAAACTGGTCGGCAGGGTGCTGCGCGAGAAGGGACTCGACAGGGAACTATGACACTGCCGCAGTTCAGGCGGTGTTGACGTCCCCGAGCCTGCCGAAGTAGAGTATCCTCTCCTTTTCGACGCCCCACGCCCTGAAGTCTGACAAATCCCCCTGGAGCATCGGGCTCAGGGGCCGCTCCCTTAGGACGTCCACGCCCTCCGTGACGAAGTTGAGCGACGGCAGGACTATCAGCGTGCGGCCCTTGTATGCGCCGACGAGGAAGCATTTCACCTTCTCGGTCCTCCCCCCCTCCGACAGGCCCACGCACGGGTGCTCATGGCCTATCACGACGGTCTTGACGCCCCTCAGGCTCCTCGGCTTCATGTGCCCGTGTATGACGAGCGTGCCCCCCAGTTTCAGTTCATCGACCACGCTCACTCCCCTATTCCCTGCGATGGGTCCGAGCGCGGTGTCGTGGTTCCCCTTCACGAGCACGGTCTTCCGCCCTCCGAGGAGGCCCAGGAAACCCATAGCCTCAGCCCACTCCTGGGGGCTTATGGAGCCGAACTCGTGCTTGAGGTCCCCGTCTATTACGACCGTTTCCGGCTGCGTCTTGGCCAAGACCCTGGCAAGATGCCTCTCAACGTCCCTGTACTGGAAGCGTGGAACGAGGATTCCCCCCATGTTCAAGGCCTCCTCGTAACCCAGATGGACGTCTGCGAGAACGACGGCTTTTTGGCTAGGGATGTGTAAAGCCAAGCCGACGGCGTCGAATCCTGGCAGAATCTCGGCTGAATCCATCGGTTAATTTGATTGTCGACATAGGATAAAAGAACACCGCTGCCTGAAGGCCGCGGCTAGGCGATGGCGTCCGCCGTCCTGTGGGCTAAGCCTCCAAGGAGGCGGTGGCCGGCGAATGTCGAGGCAAGGGCGAATGCGAATACGTCGAGCCTTACCGGGGTGGCTGGCAGGAGAAAGGCGGTGGCGCCAAGTATGATGTCGACTTCGTCAAGCACTATCACGTTCCGCCCCTCGGCGTATCCGAGCCGCCTTTTGAAGAAGCTTTCGAGGACTGTTCCTGCCTGGGCGCCAACCGCTGAAAGGAGCGGCACGGTTGACTGGGTGGCTGCGGCTCCGACGGTGCCGATGACCACCGCCAGGAACAAGCCCCCGTAATCCCTGGAGTCTCCAAGGACCCGTCCCCCGCCAAGATGCAGCCCCCGGTCAAGGGGTATGACCGTCCTCCCGTTCCACACCCATAGCGCGAATACCAGGATGTTGAACGCCAGAGCCGCCCAATAAAGCCTAAGGCTCTCTTGAGCTAAGTACAGTAAATATGCAAGCGGCTCCAAAAGACATCACCCACAGCTTCATCAGCATGTGAATCGCATCGTCGGCGGCGTACAGCGGAAACACAATCAACACCGCCCCCGACAAGAGCATCATGGTCCTGCCCAAGACAGCCCACTGCCTGGCGGAGATGAGCATGATACTCTATCTCCCGGGTTAAATAAATACAATGCCATTATCTTCCATGCAGGGCAAGCATGCCGCTTTAGCCGTCCTCCTGTCTTTAACAGCCGTGACCGTCATATCCCCGAACCACGTACGCCTGCTGGTGAACATCTTTGCGACAGGCGTGTCGGACACGAAAATCCTCAGTTTTCCGGTCTTCGCGGCCCTAGTCTGGTTGCGCTACTTCACGAAACGTCCGGATGTTGGCTTTAAACGTGCTGTGGGCTGGTTATACGTGACTCTGACAGCCCTTTATTCCATGGGGGTGGCCTCGTACCTCTACATCGCCAAGCAATATGCAGGCGGCAGCCTGGTTTGGTACTACGTCGTCAGGGACGGCTTCTTCTCGGATAACTTCCTGAACCATGTGCACTCCCTGAAGCCAGCCCTCGGGTGGCCTTTCGAGATATACCCCGGCGTGTCCTACCAGATGGACCTGGGGTACCCGTACATGGCATACATCCCGCCGCAATTATACGTTATCCCCACCCTCCTCCTCGCGCTCCTCTTCTACCAGTTCTGGGTCGTCACCCCCCATGTCGGGCGCAGGCACGGCTATACCCTAAGCATCTACCTGCTCTATGCAATCACGTCGTTCAACGTCGTGAAAAACGTCGTTGACGGCGGGCTGATAAGCAACCAGCTTTTCATAGCCCTAGTCGTGTTCTCGGCCGTCGTGTTAGGCAGCAGAAGAGACAGCAGGTCGCGGATATGGCTTCTGTTATCGGCTTCATTCGTGGTAATTGCGGCTGTCAGGCTAGCCGTCTCCATATTGGCTGTGTCGTATGCATACGGCTGGGACATAGTGAAATCCATCCATAGCATAAACATGCGCGTCTGGGTCGATTCCCTGTCACTCACATCCGCCATCCTGTTCGTCATCGTATACTCCTCATTCAGGTGGCTGGACTCCAAGCAATCGGCCTGGCGGCTCATGGCATGCACGGCCGCTTTTTTGGTGCTGTTCTCGGCGCTCCTTTACGCTGGCGAACGCGGCATGCTGGAATCCGGCAGTCCGATACCCTACTCCCTCTCGGTGCTCCAACGGGAGGGAAGGCTGATTGGCGCCGGGACGCCCGTTGCGCTCCTGATGCGAACCGACATCGCGGCCGTGGACAATCCCCTTTACAATGTCACCGGCGCGGTTAATTTTACGGCCTACCAGCACGTATGGGCTGTCACCAACAGGCCAGTCTACGGGGCTGAAATAACCCGGGCGATCAGAAACCCCGCCGGACGCATGAACTATGACGTCGGGTGCAGGTACGTTCCGCTTAAGAAGCCCCGCGTCATGCGCTTCGCCATATACGACTTCGACGCGCCCGGCAGCCACAGGTTCGGCACGCTGCTTGAAGTGGCGCCCGTTGGCGCGGGGGGGCGGCTGTACGAGGCTAAATTCAACTACTGCCTGGCAAAGCCGGACCTAGTGCTGATCCAGGCGCTGTCTACGCTCGATGACAGATTCATCCTAAAATTCCCCCCCTAGCCGGCCGGAGACCTGAAGGCGGGAAACCTGATGTGCCGCAACCAGGCCGCAGCTGGCGATTATTAAGCATAATCCGAGAATTGTATCTACAGTGGACGAGACGACTTTGCCTCCGAGGCCAGTCCGACGCGCGCCGCCCCAGGTACCGGACACCGAGAACGTCGAGGAGAGGGTGGTGCTGGCCCAGATATACATCTCGCTCGCCGTGATGGCGTTGTCCGTGCCCGCCTACTTCCTCGGATTCCTCGGAGACCAGCTGATGAAGGCCGTCCTGGTGATATACCTCCTAGGCCTGGTTTCGGCGACGCTGGTGTTCCTGGTGTCGTTCAGGCTCACGCTGGCATTGTTCTACATGCTGTTGACCGCAGTCTTCTTCGTGTCCATGGTGTACACGAACGCGGACGCCACGCGGCTAGTCTTCATCATCGGCCTCGTCGGCCTCGGCTCCCAGGTCATACACTCCCTAATATCATGGCTCGTCGCGTGGCTGAAGAACGTCGGCCGCTGATGGGCTATCCGCCCCCTATCCTCGCAAGGAGCGCCTCGTGCAGCCTCCTGATGAACTCCTGCCTGTCCTCCGCGCGCAGCACGTCCATGTATCCGCGGCCTATGAGCTCCATCGCGAACGGCGTCGGTATGTCGGTGCTCGTCTCCCTGACCTCGATTCTGCCGGCGGCTATCTCCGAGAGCACCCACTCCGCGCTCCTGACGTCCATCAGGTCCTCGAGGACCTCCCTCCGCGCCTCCTTCAGTATCGGGAAATCCTGGTCCAGCCTCTTCACGAAGGCGAGGAGTATCTTGCTGCCCATCTGCTGCCTCCCGACGGACTTCCGGCTGCCCTTGTAGTTCCTGAGCATCATCAGGCTCCGCGCGGCGCAGTGCCGGAACCTCCGGGTCAGGACGTCTGTCCTGTCTACGGCCTCGACGAGTATGCCCCTCAAGCCCCCTGGAGTCAGCGTCTTGAACGCGTTGTAGGCCTGCACCTTCCCCTGGATAGTCAGGTAGAATCCGCTGTCGGACAGGCTAATGGCGACGTTCTTCCTCTCCCTCCGGGCTATGACGTACGCGACGGCCCTCGAGAGCGCGTCGTTCACCCTCCGGCCGAAGAGGCTGTGGAAGACTATGTAGCGTTTCTTGAAGGCTTGGTTGTACTCTATCAGGATGAGGCGGTCGTCCGGTATCACGGAATACCTGTGCTGCTCCCTGAAGTACTCGTATATGCTTTCCACCGCGTTGTCGTCGGCGTACAGGAAACCCCTCAGCCACGCCTTCACCTCCGCCTTCGGCCTCACCATCCTCTCCTTCATGAGCCCCCTGAACCTCTGGACCTGGCGGGCGAGCCCGAAGCTGAGGGGGAGCGATTCGCTCGACCACGACGGGACCGTGGGGGGGCCTTCGTCGGGAGTCACCTGGCATACCATCCCCCTGCAGTAGTTGAACCTGTAGAGCTTGCCGCCGAGGACGAATATGTCCCCCTTTTTCAGCCGCTCCAGGAAACCCTCGTCGAGCTTCCCGACCGGCTTCTCGCCGGCCTTGACGATGACGAACGACTCGTCGGGTATGGTGCCGAGGTTCATCGAGTATATGGGCCGCGCCATCCTACCCCGCTTGCCCATGAGCCTCCTCTCATGGTCCACCCATATCTTCGCGTAGACGTTCCTCTGCTCTAGCTCGACGTAGTCGCCTGCGAGGTAGCCTATGACCGCGTCGAAGTCCCCCCTGTCCAGGTTCCTGTAGCAGTAGCTTCTCCTCACGAGCTCGTAGGCGTTGTCCAGGTTCTCGACGTTCGCTATCGCCATCCCGTACAGCTCCTGGGCGAGCACGTCCAGGCAGTTCTCGGGTATGTGGAGGTCGTCTATCCTGCCCTCCACGGCGTCCTTGAGGAGGACGGAGCATTCGACGAGGTCGTCCCGGTCGAGGACGATAATCCTCCCCTTCGCCTTCTCGTGGAGCCTGTGTCCGCTCCTGCCTATGCGCTGGAGGGCCCGGGCCACGCTCTTCGGGGACCCGAGGAGTACTACGAGGTCCACGTACCCCACGTCTATCCCGAGCTCGAGGCTAGTCGAGGACACGACCACCTTCAGCCGCCCGCTCTTGAGCCTCTCCTCCGTGTCAAGGCGGTTCTCGGCGCTCAGGGAGCTGTGGTGGGCGCCTATGTTGTCCAGGTACTTGCCGGGGTACATGGTCTTCAGGTGGTTCACCACCCTCTCGGTCGCGGAGCGCGTGTTCGTGAACACTATGGTCGTCTTATGCGCCTGTATCAATTCGTCGAGGAGCGCGTACAATGCTTTGTGCAATTCCTCCTGGCCTTCTGCTATGAGGTTCGGCACGGGGCTCAGGACCCTGATGTCCAAGCCCTTGAGGTATCTGACATCCACTATCCTGCAATCCCTGGGCTTCCCCCCCTCAAGGCCCACGAGGTATTCGGCGACCTTCTCCAGGGGGTGTATGGTCGCCGACAAGCCTATCCTCGTGAACCTGCCGGCGAGGTTCTGGAGCCTCTCGACAGCGAGGCTCAGCTGGACCCCCCTCTTGTTCTCCGCGAGGGCGTGGACCTCGTCCAGCACCACCCACTTGACGTCCTTCAGCTTCAGGCTGAACTTAGGCGAGGCGAGTATGAGGTCGAGGCTCTCCGGGGTGGTGATGAGTATGTGGGGCGGCCTGGCGAGCATCGCCTGCCTCCTGCTCGCCGGCGTGTCCCCCGTCCGCACCATGACCCGGACTCCGAGGCCTCCGCCATGGAGCATCTCGAGCTCAGCGAGCGGCTCCTCGAGGTTCCGCCTGATGTCGTTGTTGAGCGCCTTCAGGGGCGAGATGTACACGCAGTACACCCTGTCCTCGAGGCTCCCCATGAGCGAGAGCTCGATTAGCTTGTTGAGGACGCTGATGAACGCGGTCAGCGTCTTCCCGCTGCCAGTCGGCGCGCAGACGAGCGTGTTGACGCCGTGCATGATATTCGGGACGCCGTAGAGCTGCGCGGGCGCGAACTCCCCGTACTTCCCGATGAACCATCCCCTGACCAGCGGGTGCAACTCCCCGAGGATGTCCTCCCTCGCATACGGCTCAGTCTGGCGTTCGACCATGGCGGAAATACAAAGCAGACCCGGAATATAAGGTGCAACGGCAGCTAATCCGTAACAAATTACGGCCGACTCCTTAAATACCAGCCGATTATCCGATGGAAACCGCCGTCCTTTTATAGGCGGGCGCAGATTACATTACCGAGGGGCCGCAGGTTCGGCCGTCAACAATTTGTTACACTGTCCGCGACCGACACCCGGAACATCCATACGGATGCCGGCGGGGCGGACATCCATGTTAAAACGCAAGAACCGAGCCCCTCACAATAATCTTACCCTCTCAGGCGTACTCATCCAGGCGTCCTTCTTCTTCCGGCTTCGGCTCTGCCTTTTTTCTCTTGGCAGGCATCGGCTTCGGGAGCTCCCTCTCCCTCGGCTTGTCGGCGACCTTCGGCGGGGGCTCCACAGGCTCCACCCTCCTCGTCTTCTCGATTTTCACATCCTCTCCAGGGCCTTTATCCTCTCCTCTATCGGCGGGTGCGTCTGGAAGAATTCCATGAACCTCTGTTTCACCGGGTCCGCGAAGAACAATGGGGCGACGGCCGAGTTGACCTCGGTGTGCTGCCTCTTCTGTCCGTAGTCGTCGCGTATCTTCTCCAGGGCCGCTATGAGGCCGAGGGGATATCTCGTGAGCTCGACGGCGCCGGCGTCGGCCATGTACTCCCGCTTCCTGGAGATGGCCAACTGAACGAGCTTGACGATTAGCGGCGCCACTATGGCGAGGATTATGCCGGCGAGCATCAGGGCCATCATGAGGCCTCCGCCGCCCCTGTCCCTGCGGTTTCCTCCGCCGCCGTACCACATGCTCCTGAGGAATATCTGGCTTAGTATGGACACTAGGCCTACCATCACGGCGACGAGGGTGACGAACCTTATGTCATAGTTCCTGATGTGGGTCATCTCATGGGCGAGCACGCTCATGAGCTCCTGCCTGGAGAGCTTCTGCAACGCCCCCTCGGTGACGCACACTATGCTGTGCGCGGGGTCGCGGCCGGTGGCGAAGGCGTTTATGTCCAGGGACGGCATCACGTACGTCCTCGGCTTCGGGAGGCCGGATGCTATGGACATCTCCTCCACGACGTTCAACAGCTGCTTGTGCCTGTTCTCATCGGCCTCGGAGGCTCCGACGGACCAGACCGCGATGTCTCCGGACTTGTAGTATGTGACGAGGATGTACCCTATGTTGAACACCGTCGAGAACATAAGGAAGAGGAGCATCGCGTCCCAGCCGTACACTCCGGCGAACACCATGGAGAAGACGAGCGACATCACGGCGAGGGCGGCGGCTACGAGCAATAGGAGGACCCAGGAGTACCTCCTGTTCCTGGCGGCCTGCTCGTAGAATAGGACCTTCCCGGTCATTTCTTCGCGAAGCTGACCTTCGGCACGGCCTTCTCGGCCTCGGCTACCTCGAAGTAGTCCCTGTCGACGAAGCGGAACATGCCAGCTATGAGGCTGTTGGGGAACGTCTGCCTGGCGGTGTCGTACTTCATTACGGTGTCGTTGTAGAACTGCCTGGCGAAGGATATCTTGTTCTCGGTGGTTGTCAGCTCCTCCTGCAGCTGCATGAAGTTCTCGTTGGCCTTCAGCTGCGGGTAGTTCTCCGCTACCGCGAACAGCGTCTTAAGGGCTCCCGTGAGCATGTTGTTGGCGTCCGAGGTTTCCTTAACGGTCTTGGCGTTCGCCATGGCCGCCCTCGCCTCGGTGACCATCCTGAACGTGTCCTGCTCGTGGGCCGCATAGCCCTTCACGGTCTCGATGAGGTTCGGGATGAGGTCGTTCCTCCTCTTCAGCTGCACGTCGATTTGGCTCCATGCGTTCTCGCACTGGTTTCTGAGCCCGACGAGGCTGTTGTAGACGACGACCAAGAGGCCGCCGACGACCACGACGAAACCCACGGCTGCAACCACCATCAACAGCAAAGTCAAACCTATCATAATATCACCTGGAATATATTCTGTCGTCCTCTTTATTAAGCCTTCGCTTCCGGTTCCGCCCGCTCCTCAGGCTCGGCGGCCGGGGCCTGTGCGTCCAGGGTGGTCTGCTTGTCCTCCTCCGGGGCATGCGTCATGGCGACCAGCTCCTTCGCGTCGTTTATCCTGAAGTACTTGTTGAACTTCGGGCCGGTGGTGAGGATTTTCGTGTGGCCCTCGTCCTTGCGTTCGATGAACTCGAGCTCCTCGAGCCTCTTCATGTAGTCGTAGACCCTGTTGCCCCTCAGCTTTACTATGTAGCTCTGCTTCACCGGCTGCTCGTACGCTATCATGGCGAGGGTCTTCAGCATCGCCTTCGGCATGTCGGTTTCGGGTATCAGGGGCGTGACGCTGTCCTCGTACTCCGGCTTAACCCGCATCCCGTACGACTTGCCGCTTCTAAAGACTTCCACGCCCCCTTCGCGCCTGCCGTACTCCTCTACGAGGCTGTCGGCCGCCTCCTTGGCCTGTTTGGGGTCGAGGCCGCACACCTTGGCGAGCCTCTCCACCGTGATGTTGCCGCCGCCGACGAACAAGGCCGCCTCGACGACTCCGCGCTCGGACATACAAGACAGAAAAAGGGATTTAAAGAATATATATGGGCCCTTCCGGGCCCTTAGGCCTGTTTTACCTCCTTGCCGCGAACGGCACCTTCAAGGCTATGGCCGCGCCGAGGGCCAGTAGGGCCGGGAGCATGGGGATGAAGGCGCATGGGCCGGGCCTCGGGTCCGGGGTGTCCACGATGTTCTCCGTCTCGTCGGCGTCATAGTCCTCCTCGTCAACAGTCGCCTCCGTGTCCTCTCCGGCCTGGTTCTGGTCGTTGTCGACTGCTTCGTCGGCTGGGGCCGTCGTTGCCGTCGCCTTCAGCGATGTTGTCGGCACGTACTGCTTGTTTATCTCATATACCCTGATTGTCGTGCTGTACTGGTTTCCGCGGATGGTGCCGTCCTCCCAGTTCCACGCCGCCGCCACCTCGGCCTCGCCGTCGGCGTCGAAGTCCCCGGCCGCGACCGCCACAGCGTTCGCATCGCGCTCCTTGTAGGCCTTGCCGCCCTGTATCTCAGTGATGTACTGCCAGCTGCCTTTCAGGCTGCCGTCGTCGTCTATGACGTACAGGTACTTCGTGGCCCCCACTACTACTTCCTTCCTTCCGTCGCCGTCCACGTCGTATGCGGCCATCGCGTTGATTGTCCCGTTCTTGGCTTCCATCGTCCAGGTCCATAGGGGGGTGCCCCCGGAGTCCAATGCGACGATTCTCGGGGCGGCTCCGGCCAAGGTCTCATAGCTGCCGTCTCCGTCGAGGTCGTCGACGAGTAGCGCGGTCACGAGCTTCCCTGTGTCGTAACTCCAAAGGTCGGCGCCCTTGCTGTCGTAGGCCCTGACGCCGTTCTTGTAGGTCCCTACCACGGTCTCCGCCTTGCCGTCGCCGTTGATGTCGCGGACGTCCATGATGTTCGCCGGGAGGACCGGCTTGTGGACTCCGCCTTCTATGGCCACCTGCCACTTCAGCTTGCCTGCGTTGTCGAGGGCGTAGATGTTGGAAGAAAGGTACTCCTTGTCGAGCGCTACAGTCTCCACCTTCCCGTCGCCGTCGATGTCGAGGGTTTTGACGTAGTGCACCGGGCTTTTGGCTATGTACTTCCACATGACCGCGTTCTTCTCAAGGAGGCCGTCCCTGGAGTCCTTCAGGGCGCAGACGTACTTCCCCATGGTGCCGAAGACCACGTTCGGCTTGCCGGTGCCGTCCAGGTCCGCCGCGTCGACTGCGAAGCTGAACCCGCATTCGTCCCTGAAGCTCCAGAAGTCTATGGCGTTCTGGGATATCGCCCTAAGGTATGGGCCCGGCGTCCTTGAGCCCGATGCCTGGGACTTCGCGGAGTTCATGACCACCTGCTTCTTGCCGTCGGCTAGGAGGCTCACGACCTTGATGCTCCGGACATCTCCGGAGGAGTCGTAGACCCATCCGCCGCTCTTCATCGCCGACCAGTCGATGCTGCAGTCGGCGCCCTTGTACACTAGATTGTAGATTTTGCCGTTGACGGAGGTGCCTGCGAGGATGTTCGGGATGCCGTTGCCGTCGACGTCGTCGACGACTATGACGTTGACTAGGTCGCCCGGCAGCACCGACTGGCAGGTTGACGTCAGGTATCCTTCAGCCGAGGCCGAAGCAGACAATAAGGCGAGCGCCCATATGATTGACCACTTTTTTTCCATGGTATATGCATCACCGGGCGGGTTTATATACTGCGGATATCACGAGGAGTTCCTCGAAGAAAATCCTCCGCCGGGCCGTCACTTCGGCGACTAAGCCGGACGTTTTCAGCCGCCCAATCACCTCCTCCGGCTCGTTCACCGACGACAGTAGCATTAGAAGCCGTCCGCCCTCGGACAGGTGTGCGGCCGCCCCGTCCAGGAACCTGTCTATGACCTCCCTGCCTTTTTTGCCGCCGGACCAGGCTTTTGCGAGGACGCTGTCGTCCGAGCAAGGCAGGTATGGTGCGTTGAAGACTATGAGGTCGAACCTCCCCTCAACGTTAGCGAAGAGGTCGCTCACGATGAATCTGGCGTTCCCTATCCCGTTGGCCTCTGCGTTAATCGCGGCAAGCTCCACGGCGCGCGGGTTCACGTCGACGCCGAGGACGCTGTCCGCGGTCTTTGCGGCCACGAGGGCCTGGATGCCGGAGCCGGTGCCGACGTCGAGCACCCTCCCCTTCGCCCCGGCGACCTCCTCGGCCAGGAGCTCTGAGTCCTCGGCGGGCGCGTAGACGGCGTCGTCCCATGTCTCGAGGCGCAGGTCCCGGAAAAGGTAAGCCATACCTAATATTAGCCCGGCATTCTTAAACGGGCCGGCTCTAAGTCCTCAGCATGTTTTTCGCGGTCTATGTGCTCGCCGCTGTTTTCGCGCTAATCGCCCTCAGGCGCTCAATCGGAGTCCGCCTCAGGATATGGCAGATCATGTTCGGCGGCGCCATGGCCGTCCTCGTGGGCGGTGCCATCTCTCCGTCTGATGCCGTCGGGTCCATAGACCCTGACGTGATGGTGTTCCTCCTCGGCATGTTCGTGGTCGGCGAAGCATTGGAGGCGAGCGGATACCTGGCCTGGCTGTCGTACCTCGTGTTCGGCAGCGCACGGAGCCCGTCCGGCCTCGTCCTCCTCTTCGTGGCCTCCATAGGCCTCGCATCCGCCCTCCTCATGAACGACACCCTGGCGATAGTCGGGACCCCCGTCGCGCTCCACCTTTCGAGGCGCCACGGCCTCCCCCCTAAGATGATGCTCCTGGCGCTCGCGTTCGCGGTTACCGTCGGCGGGGTAACAAGCCCGATAGGGAACCCCCAGAACCTCCTCATCGCCGTCGGCGGCCTCCAGGGCAACCCGTTCACCGAGTTCGCGAGATACCTCCTGGCGCCGACAATCGTGAACCTGGCGGTCGTCTACATTGTCCTGCGCGTCTATTGGCCGTCTGCGTTCCTTCCGCGGAGGCTGTCGGACGAGGCCCCAGTGCTCAGGGACTCGAGGCTTGCCGGCCTCTCCAGGGCGGCGCTGGCAATCATAGCACTGCTTGTCGCATTGAAGGTCGCGCTGGCCTTCGCAGGCTACGGCGACGGTCTCAGTCTCACTTACATAGCCGTGGCAGCAGCCTCGCCGATACTCCTCCTGTCTCGCCGTCGGCTCCTCGTCCTCAAGGGCGTGGACTGGCGGACGCTCGTGTTCTTCGCGTCCATGTTCGTCCTGATGGAGTCGGTGTGGGATAGCGGGTTCTTCCAGGCTGGCATCAACGGCCTGGCGGAGGGGCTGGAGTCGGTCCCCATGATTCTCGCAGTCAGCGTCGTCCTGAGCCAGTTCATATCCAACGTCCCGCTCGTAGCCCTCTACCAGCCCGTGCTCCTGCAAGCGGGCGCGGGGGCCAGGGAGATGATGGCGCTCGCGGCCGGCAGCACGATAGCCGGCAACCTCACGATACTCGGGGCCGCGAGCAACGTGATAATCGTGCAGAAATCTGAGAAGCACGGGGAGACCCTTACCTTCTGGGATTTCGCGAGGGTGGGGCTGCCGCTCACGGCGGTGAACGTCCTTGTGTACTGGCTTTTCCCTCCCCTCTGGTGAAAGGGGTGGTTGGGGGCCTAGCCCCCGTACCGACCTACAGTCCGACCGACCTTAGGAAGCTGCTCAGCCAGCCGCCGCCCTCATTCGGGAGCGTGGTCGTCGTCGGAAGCCTTGCGGAGTCCCTGGCGTTTCCTGGCTTTCCGGCCAGCGCCGTCGGGCATGCCTTGTCCTCCCTGCCGTCGGTGCAGACCGTCACCTTGCAGCCGTCGTCGCTCATATACGTCTTGCACTCGACTGTCTCGTCCTCCGGGCATTTCCTCGTCGTCTTATCGGCGCACTCCACGATTTTGCAGCCGTCTTCCGTCCGCTCCTTGCAGCCTCCCGCCTGGTCGCAGCTCGAGTCCCTGTAGCCGTTGGTGCACTCCTTCACCTCGCAGCCCTTCTCGTCCGTGTAGACCTTGCATTCGACGTCCTGGCCGCCGTCCGGGCATACGCGCTCCTTCGTGCCATCCTCGCATTCGCGGACCCTGCAGCCGTTACCGTCGACGTAGTCCCTGCAACCCTGGCTTGCCGGGCAGCTGACGTACTCCCTCCCATCGGTGCACTTCTTCACGACGCAGCCGTCGTCGCGCTTGTAGTCTTCGCATTCCACCGGATTCTTGTCGGGGCACTCCGTTGACTCGGAGCCGTCGCTGCACCTCTTCACGACGCAGCCGTTGTCATCCCTGAACCGCTTGCACTCCACCTGTGGGCATACTCCGTGCGGATTGCAGCTGTCGAAGAGGTATCCGTCGCTGCACGATATCATGATGCATTCGCCCTGTATCATCTTACTGCACTCGACAGTGGCGATGCCGTCCGGCTCCCTGCACCTGACGCTCTTGCAGCCGTTCTCGTCCACGTACTCCTCGACCTCAAGCTTCTTTTCCTTGCAGCCCCTCGCTACGTCCTCCGCGGCCTCGTATGTCGGGCAGCCGCTGGCTTGTGTGCAGTCCACAGCCTTGCACCCGCTACTGTCGACATAAGTCTGGACTCCAAGGTTCCTCTGCCTGCACTCCCTGACCCTCCGCTCCATTTCGGCGTCGGACTGGCAGGCGTTCTCCGCGCACCTCACCCTCCTGCAGCTTGCCGAGGATTGGGCGGCTAAAGAGGCATATGTCGGCGTCCCTGTGTAGAACTCGTAGGATAAGCCGTTAGCCTTGCAGTTCAGGATTATCTCCTTGAGTTCGTCGTCCGTGGGACAGTTCGGCCGGCAGTCTCCGGGCTTCTCGGAGCATCTTGCCCTCTCGCATCTGTTCGCGTCCACATAATACTCGTGCCCAAGGCCCTGTTTCCTGCAGGTTTCCACGTCGTCCTTGACGCTCGGGCATGTACGGCCGTCTTCGACGCATTCCACACTGTAGCACGGAACGTATGCGACCGCGTAGGTCGAGCTTCCCGCAGGCACCATCCGGTACCCCTTGCCCGCTTTCCTGCACTCCTCCATCATCGCCTTGTTCTCGTCGTCTGTCGGGCATGAGGTCCCCTCCTGGCACCTCACCTGCCTGCACCCGTTCTGGTCCGCGTACGTCACGTATCCCGTGCCTTGGGACTTGCACTTCCTGATTGCGTAATCAATCTCCGATTCGCTCGGGCAGCCGCTGGGCTGAACGCATTCCGCGTACTTGCAGCCGTCCTTCTCGTATGTGATGTGCTCAAGGCCTTTCGCCTTGCACGCCCTTATCGTCTCCTCCAATTCCTGGCCGCCCGGGCAGTCGGACGTGGGCTGGGTGCAGTCTATGACGACGCACTTCCTGTCGTCGTAGCGTCTGCTGATTATTCCCCCCTTCTCCTTGCAGGCTTCCATCTCCTCCTGGGCGTCGGGGCATCCCTCCGCCTGGGTCGTCGTGGTTTGTTCTGCGCACCGGATGAGTGTGCATGCTCCTGTCACGTACCTGGCATAGCCCATGCCCTTCGCCGCGCACTCCTTGATGGCGGCGTTGACGTCCGGACATTGTACCCTAGAGGTTGTGGTCGTCGTAGCCAGCCTGGCAAGGGGGATTGTAATCCTCGCTTGCGTTGTCGACGTCATGTCGTAAGTGCAGTAAACCGAGTCGCAGCCTGCCTGGTCCTTGGTTATGCCGTATCCGAATCCGCGGACGATGCAGTCCTCTATCTTCCACTCGACATCCGGGCATGGGGCGGTAGTCGTTGTAATCATCACGGAGTCGACTAGCTTGGTGTCGAACCTGGTCAGAACCCCCGACTCCGCCGATGCCGTTCCAGCCAATAACACCACAAAAACCGTATATAACGCCGCATAAGCCGTGTACTTCATGTTATCAACCTCCTGATATGCTCTTATCTGTTTGAATGGCGACTAATAAGCTTTACTCCCCCCTACGCGCTCCCCCCGGGAGGCATTTGCATTTCAGAAGACAGAACCGGGATTTAACATTGCCTCTGCCTTTATAGAAGAGTCAGCAGAATACTGCGACCTTCCAGGTCGCAGATGAATGCTTGCTGACTCTTCTAGCAAGAATACTGCGGCTTTTAAACCGCAGTATTCTTTTAATTGAGGAGGCGCCTTATGTTCGAGAACTTCAACCAGATTTTCACGTCATTCCTGGTGATAATGAACCCGTTCACCAGCCTGGTCTACCTACTCGGCATCTCCCGGGAATTCACTCCGGAGGAGAAGGTGCGCGCTATCAACTCGGCGACGTTCATCGCCGGCGCGACCCTGGTGGCATTCCTCCTGCTCGGCCCGGTAATACTGTCGCTCCTCGGGGTGAGCATGTCGAGCTTCCAGGTAGCGGGCGGCATCGTCCTTTTGGTCATATCCCTCAGGTTCATGCTCGGCAGCAGGCTGTCCGGCACCGACCAGGGCTCGAAGGACGCGAAGATAATGATAATCGGGGTGCCGCTCATAACCGGCCCGGGAGTCCTCACCACCACGATGATAATGGTCGGCTCGTACGGCTACCTGCCTTCGCTCGCGGGCGCGCTTGCGGCCCTCTCCGTCGTGTGGCTGACGCTCAAGCTCTCGGACCGCATCGGACGCCTCCTCGGGGAGCGCGGCCTGGAGATATCGTCCCGGATAATGGGCCTCCTCCTTGCAGCCATAGCGGTCGAGTTCCTGAAACGGGGGGTACTGACCATAGCGTCCACGGGTGCCTGAATAGAGCTACTATTCGCGATACTCACGGTCCTCGGCCTCTGCCTGTTCGAGACTGTCTCGAGCATAGACAACGCCATAATCAACGCCGAGGTCCTCTCGACCATGGGGAAGAAGGCTAGGAAGTGGTTCCTGTTCTGGGGCCTCCTCTTCGCGGTGTTCGCCATCCGGGGCGTCCTCCCGTGGCTCATCATGTGGTTCGCGACCCCCTCCCTCGGACCCGTGGACGCATTCTGGGCGACGTTCTCGAACGACCCGAAGGTCCTGGACGCGGTGGAGAAGTCGGCTCCGATGCTCCTCGTCGGCGGCGGCACTTTCCTCGTCTTCCTGTTCTTCCACTGGCTGTTCCTGGAGCCCAAGAACTACGGCCTCAGGGGCGAGCGGTTCTTCCACCGGCAGGGGGTGTGGTTCTTCGCCGTCGTTTCCGTACTGCTCGCGCTCATAGTCTGGTTGGCAATCCACAGGGACCCGATGATGGCGTTCGGCGCGGTCGTCGGGTCGACCGCGTTCTTCATAACCCACGGCTTCAAGCAGAACGCGGAGGAGAGCGAGAGGACGCTCATGAACAAGGACATGTCGGACCTCAGCAAGATATTCTACCTCGAGGTCATCGATGCGACGTTCAGCATAGACGGCGTCCTAGGCGCGTTCGCCTTCACGCTCTCGGTGCCCCTGATACTACTTGGGAACGGCATCGGAGCCATAGTCGTGAGGGAGTTCACCCTCCACAACATCGACCGCATAAAGAGGTACGCCTACATAAAGAACGGCGCCATGTACTCAATACTCTTCCTCGGCGGGATAATGATACTGGACAGCTTCGGCCACGAGATACCAAGCTGGGTCTCGCCGGTGGTGACGTTCGGCGTCGTCGGATACTTCCTATGGAAGTCCACCTGGGCGGCGCCGCTGGTTAAATAAGGCGCCCTGTGTATAGTCTACGGCATGAAAGGGCACATGGTCGCCTTGGGCGGCTCGTTCTCCGGGAACACGGGGGACCTCTTCAAGAGCCTGTCGCCGGAGGACATAATGCAGTTCTCGCTCGTAGGCCGGGAGGTCACCCTCCAGGTGAAGAGCGAGAAGCTCGACGAGATACTCAAGACGCTCACCCGCCTCGGCGTCCACAACGTCAACATCCTCGAGTGGAAGAAGTACGGGACCACGCTGTCCGGCTCAGGCAGCGGGCAGGATGCAGGAGGCGTACTGAGCGTCTCCCTGATACCCTCGTGCCTGGGGACCGGCCTCAGGCCCCTCTCGGTGGCGCACAAGGCCGATTTGGACCGGAAGGCGTATGTGAAGCTGATGGCGAACATCGAGGTGGCCCTCCTAGACGCCGGCGTGAGCGACGTCCTATACGTGCTCAGGGTCGAGAAGAAGGCGTCCCAGGAAAAGTACGTGGACGCCGTGAAGGAGGCGGCCATGAACGCGCTCTTCAATGCCGGCGGAGTCGTCGGCATAGAATAGTTTTCCCCGGGACACGCCCCCGTTTTATCCGGACAAAACCTAGGCTCTAAAGTGAACTACTTCCCCTACCGGACCGTGCGCGGCGGCCAGTCGGAGTTCCTCGAAGACTGCCGTCACGCATTCTCCAAGGGCGGATTACTTGTCGCCCACGCCCCCACCGGCATCGGCAAGACCGCGGCGGCGCTGTCGGCCGCCCTCGAGGAGGCCGTCGCGTCGCACAAAACGGTGTTCTTCCTGACCCCTAAGCACACCCAGCACACGATAGCCGTCGAGACGGTGAAGCAGATAGTCGAGCGCCACGGGGTGAACGTGGTGCTCGCGGACTTCATAGGCAAACAATGGATGTGCCCGCAGGGCGTGCGAGACCTCACATCCCGGGAGTTCAACGAGTTCTGCAGGGCCCAGAAGAAGGACGAGCTCTGCGAATACCACAAGAACACCAAGACCAGCAAGATGACGAAGCGCGCCCTGGGCGCGGTGGCGAAGGTGTCCTGCCGGCCGATGCACAACGAGGAGGTGCGGGCGGAATGCGCCCTCGGGAAACTATGCCCCTACGAGGTCCTCCTGGAGGCGGGCAGGAAGGCGGACGTGATAGTCTGCGACTACTTCCACATCTTCTCCGGCTCAGTCAGGAAGGCGTTCCTCAACAAGCTCGGCAAGACGCTCGGCGAGTCCATACTCGTCGTCGACGAGGCGCACAACCTGCCGGAGCGGGTGCGGGGCATCGCGTCGACCCGGCTGAGCACGTACTCCCTGGAGAAGGCCGTGAAGGAGGCGTCAGCCCTCAACGCCCGCCAGACAGGCGAGGAATTGAAGGGCGTCCTCAAGGCGCTTAAGGCGTTCGGCAGGGGCGTGAAGCCCGGGGGCGAACGGTACGTGGAGAAGACGGATTTCATGGAAGCCGTGAAGTCCGCCGCCTGCGAGGACTACGAGGACGTGGTAATCGACGCCGAGTCGCTCGGGTCCGAGGTCCTGAAGCTGCCGGGCCGGTACCGTTCCTTCGCAGCCGCCGCCGCCAGATTCCTAATCGACTGGAGGGGCCCAGAGATAGGCTACACGAGGATACTCGAGCGGGACGAGAAGGGGTCTACGCTGTCGTACCGCTGCCTGGACCCTAGCGTGAGCTGCGCGGAAGTGTTCGCAGAGGCGCGCGCGGGAGTCCTCATGAGCGGCACCCTCACGCCCCTCACCATGTACTCGGAGGTGCTCGGCGTCAACCGCGAGAGGGCGATGGAGCGGTCTTACGTCTCCCCGTTCCCCTCCGAGAACCGCATGATACTCGTCGTCCCAGGCCTCACCACCAAGTACCAGGCCAGGAGCGACCACATGTACATGAAGTACGCGTCAACCATCACCTCGCTCGCCGCGGCGGTCCCCGGCAACGTCGCCGTCTTCTACCCGTCGTACCGGCTGCTCCACGCCATCGGCTCGAAGGTGGCGTCCGGGAAGGAGATGGTCTTCGAGCGGCAGGAGATGGGCAAGGAGGAGCGATTCAAGATGCACTCGCGGATAGCGTCTTCCGGCGGCAAAGGCTGCATACTCATGGCCGTCCAGGCCGGCGGCTTCAGCGAGGGCCTGGACTTCCCGGACAACATGCTGGACGCCGTCATCGTCGTCGGCCTCCCCCTCGAGAGGCCGAACCTGGAGACCCACGCGATGATAGACTACTACGACTTCAAGTTCGGCCGCGGGTGGGATTACGGCTACATCTACCCCGCCGTGAACCGGGCCCTCCAGGCGTCGGGCCGCTGCATCAGGAGCGAGACCGACAGGGGGGCGATAATCCTCCTGGACGAGCGCTTCAAGTGGGGCAATTATAGGAAATGCTTCCCGTCGGACTTCAACTTCACCGTGACCGAGGACCCGTCCGCGCACCTGAGGCGGTTCTTCTCTGGGGCTCTATCTCGCCGGTGAACACCTCTTCGGCCCCCCCTATGAGGTACGCCTTCCTGATGTCGTCCGGCGTGCCCTCCAGCCTCACCTTCACGTCCCCGCCCCTCGCGTGGAACAGGAGCGGCCTTGACATGTCGGCCATGCCGTTCAGGACCGCCGCCACCGCGCTCGCGCATATCCCCGTGCCGCAGGCGAGCGTCTCGTCCTCGACGCCGCGCTCGTAGGTCCTGACCCTGAAGACGTTGTCCCCGGCCTTCTCCACGAAGTGGACGTTGGTGCCGTTCGGGAACAGCGTAGTGTGCCGCCTCACCTTGGAACCCACTTCCCGCACCTCGATGGAGCCGACGTTCCCGTGGAAGATGACTGCGTGGGGGTTGCCCATCCCCACGGCGGTTATCACGTACTCTCCCCCGTCGATTGCGACCTTCTGGCTGACGAACTTCTCTTGCGGGTTCCCGGCGACCTGCGCCTCCCCCCTCCTCACCTGGGGCCTGCCCATGTCCACCGTGACCTCGGCCACAGCGTCCCCCACGACCGTGAGCTCCAGGGTCTTCGCGCCGGCCAGCGTCTCCACGCTCATCCGCCTCCTCCTCACGAGGCCGCGCTCGAAGGCGTATTTCGCGAGGCACCTTATGCCGTTGCCGCACATCTCCGCACGGCTGCCGTCCGGGTTGTAGAACACGAAGCTGACGTCCTCCGCCTTCGACTTCTGGACGAAGATGAGCCCGTCCGAGCCTATCCCGAAGTGCCTGTCGCAGGCCATCCTCACGAAATCGCGCTTCATCCCCTCAGGCAAGGCCTCGCCCGGCCATTCGTCGACGACTATGAAGTCGTTGCCCGCCCCGTGCATCTTCGTGAATTTGACTGGCATCTCCTCTTATTAATCGGCCCGGCTTATTAAACATCCACTGGTTCCATGGTCAAATGCCTGTTGGATGCGGATTATGTGACGCGCGACGACAAGCCCGTCGTTCGCCTCTACTACAAGACGGGGGACGGCCCCCTGGTCGAGGAGGTCAAGGGGTTCGAGCCGTACCTCTACGTCCTGGCGAATGGCGACATCGCAGCCCTCGAGGCGGCGTTGAAGGCCCTCCCCGGGGTCGTGAGGACGGAGGCCGTAGAGCGCGTGGACAACGGCCTGCCGGTAAGGCTCCTGAAGACGTATGTCGGGCAGCCGAGGGACGTCCCGATGGTCAGGGAGGCGGTCCTCAGGGTGCCGGGCTCTGGCGGCTACAGGGAGGCGGACATACCGTTCGCCAGAAGGTACATTATGGACTCCGGCATCGTGCCGATGGAGGGCTCGGAGTCTGTGAGGCTGAACGTGGCCGCCGTGGACTGCGAGATAGCTGCGAAGGGGCAGCCGGACGCGAACCGCGACCCCATAAACATGATAAGCTACGCGGACTCGCTCGGCCTCAGGAGGGTCTGGGTGTGGGGCGCGAAGAATCCGGGATTGGACTATGTGGAGGTAGTGGCTGACGAGGCAGCGATGCTGATGCGTTTCGTCGAGACCGTGGCTTCGCAGGGCATCGACGTGTTGACCGGCTACAACACCGACAACTTCGACTTTCCGTACTTCGACACAAGGGCCGAGAAATTGAAGCTGGAGCTGAGGCTCGGCGCCGACGGCAGCAAGGCCAGGATTGAGCGGCGGGGCATGAACAACGGCGCCAGGGTGGTGGGGCGGCCGCACGTCGACGTCTACCCGGTCTGCAGGCAGGTCTTCAACCTCCCGCGCTACCAGCTCGAGGACGTCTACCTGAGCCTCTTCGGCGTCGAGAAGCTGGACATCAAGGTTAGCGAGATATCGGAGTTCTACCATTCCCCGGACCCTGCGAAGTTCGCGAGGCTCTGCGAGTACTCGATTTCGGACGCGGACGCTACCCTCCAGATAGCGCTCAGGATGCTCCCCCTAATGTACGAGCTGTCGAAGGTCATCCGGCAGCCGCTCTACGAGACCGCTCGGATGAGCAGCGGCCAGAGGGTCGAGTACCTCCTGGTGACGGAGGCGCAGAAGCGGGGCATCGTAGTGCCTAACCGTCCGTCGGACGAGGAATACGACGACCGCGAGGACGCCCCGTACGCAGGCGCCTTCGTGGTGGACCCGAAGAAGGGGATACACGACAACATCGTCCTCTTCGACTTCAGGAGCCTGTACCCGAGCATAATCATATCCCACAACATAGACCCCTCCACCCTCGACTGCAAATGCTGCGGCGGGAAGGCGCCGAAGGCGCCGAACGGCCACCACTTCTGCCTGGACAAGAAGGGGTTCATACCCGGCGTCCTCAGGTGGCTCATCGAGAAGCGGATGGAGCTCAAGAAACAGATGAAGGCGGAGGCGGACCCGGAGCGCAAGAGGCTCCTCGACGTCGAGCAGCAGGCGATGAAGCTCCTCGCCAACAGCATGTACGGGTACTACGGCTTCCAGCGGGCCCGCTGGTACTGCCGCGAGTGCGCGGAGGCCATCGCGGGCTGGGGCCGAGAGTACATAGGGAAGACCATCAAGGTGGCGGAGGAGCACGGCTTCGACGTCATATACGGCGACACCGACAGCGTGTACCTGACGCGGCCGAAGATGCAGGACGTGGACGAGATCGTGCGGCTGTCGAAGGAGTTCCAGAAGGACATCAACAAGCGGCTTCCGGAGGCGATGGAGCTCGAGTACGAGGGCTTCTACCCGAGGGGCGTCTTCATCACGAAGAAGCGGTACGCCCTCATAGACACTGCCGGGAAGCTCACGGTCAAGGGCCTTGAGACCAGGAGGCGGGACTGGTGCAACGTCGCCAAGGACACGCAGCGGATGGTCTTGGACGCCCTCCTCAAGGACAGGGACCCTGAGAAGGCAGCCCAGATAGTCAAGGACACGGTCCAGCGGGTGAAGGCCGGCGACGTCAAAATAGAGGACCTCGCCATCAACACCCAGATGACACGGAGCCTCGGAGGCTACGTCTCCGAGGGCCCCCACGTGGCGGCCGTCCGGCGGGCGATGAAGGACGGCGTCGAGTTCAAGCAGGGGGACATAATCACCTACGTCATAACAAAGAAGGGCTCGGGCGGCAACATCGGCGACAAGGCCGTGATAATCGACAATGTCGGGGAGGGGGACTACGACGCCGACTACTACGTCAACAACCAGGTGCTGCCCGCAGTCATGAGGATACTCGAGGCCCTGGGCTACCAGGAGGACGAGATGAAGGGCCTCGGGAAGCAGACTACCCTGGGCGGGTGGTAGCGTCTAGTGCATGCCACCCACAGGTGGCATCCGCTTCGCACGCAAACCGGGCGTCCGAAAGGCACTTCTTGTCTTAGGACGCCAGTAGGCGATGCCTACTGAGCGCGACGGTTTGACGAGATGAAGGGCCTCGGGAAGCAGACGACTCTCGGCGGCTGGCAGCGGAAATCCTACTGTTGTTTGACTACTCCGACGAGCTTTATCCTGAACTTCAGGTCATGTCCTGCGAGTTCGTGGTTGAAGTCGAGCGTCACCTCTTCGTCGTCCACTGAGACTACCCTGGCGTTGCCGCTCAGGGTGACTATCCTCTGCCCGGCCGTCGGGTTGACTTTGATGACTATGTCCGTGTCGGTGCCGTAGACCTCGGCCTTACCGAAGACCGTGTCTATGGTGGCGTTCGTGGTGGGGTTGTATTTGAAAGTCACCGTGTCGTTCGTGACAGCTAGAACCGTCATAGGCCATGCGATGTCGTATGCGGTCCTGTTCTCCAGGGTGAACGTGAGGCCCACGTACGGGTCGAGGCTGATATCCTCCCTGAACTTCTCAACGGAAACGTTCTGCACGAGTGGGCTCTTCTGCTCTCTGGCGACGGACTGTATGAGGTCGTTGCGCGGGGGGCCGTATGCCCTCTTGGATGGTATCGTGACCTCCTTCTCCTCGCCTATCCTCATGCCTGTGACGGCCTCCTCAAAGCCCTCTATGATGCCCCCGTATCCGAGGGTGAACGTTATCGGCTTATACTCCCTCAGCGGGTTGAGTATGCCGGCTTCTTCCGCGGTCGCCTCCACCGAGGTGTCGAAGACGCTGCCGTTCAGGAACATGCCGGTATAGTCCACGGTCGCCACATCGTACTTCTCAGCTATATCGGGGTTCTTGACGGCCTTCAGGGTGGTGGTCGTCTGGCTGGCGTCGGCGGGGCCCTGGCCTCCAATAATAGCTAAAGCCGCGATTATGGCCACTACGATGGCCGCCGCCACGACAAGCTCGTTTGAGACTCCGTTAATCCAGGTCCGTTTAGCTTCCTTGGCGGGCTCGGCCGGCTGAGGTTCCGCCGCCGGCTTAGGCTTCGTTGCCTTCCTCGGCTTCCTCTTCCCCTCAGCATTCGCATCCGGGGCCTGTGGTTTCTCCTCTTCGCCCATCTTCCAGAAAAGTTGGATAGCTATATACTCTTATCTGTTAATAAACTATCCGATGGCTTTCGAGCGTCCGAGGGGCGTCAGGGATTTCCTGCCCGAGGAGATGGCGGAGCGCGGCCACGTCGAGCGCAGGCTTGCTGAGGCGTTCGAGTCCTACGGCTACCGGAGGGTGGGGACTCCCACGTTCGAGTTCCTCGAGCTCTTCAGCATCAAGTCCGGCGACGACATCAGGGAGCACCTGTACGTCATGGACGACAAGGGCGGCAGGAAGCTCTGCCTGAGGCCGGAGGCCACGGCGTCGGTGGCCAGGATGTACGCCTCGGACCTTAGGGTCAGGCCCAAGCCCCTGAGATTATACTATACGGGCCCTATGTTCCGTTACGAGGAGCCGCAGAAGGGCCGCTACAGGGAGTTCTGGCAGGCGGGCGTGGAGTTGCTCGGGCTTTCCGGGCCGCGCGCGGACGCGGAGGTAATATCCCTAGTCCATGACTGCCTCAGCGGCCTCGGGTTGAAGTTCACACTCAGGGTCAGCCACATCGGCGTGTTAAGGAGCCTCCTCAAGCGGCAGGGCTTCGACCAGGCTGAGCAGGACCGGGTCATACGGGCGCTCGACAAGGCCGATATGGCCTCCGTAGGGGAGCGGGTCAAGGATCCGGCATTCCACGCGCTCCTTCAGCTTAAGGGCGGCGTCGAAGCCGTGGAGGCGGCTGAAAGGCTCGTGGAGGCAGAGGAGGCCAAGTCCATGCTAGCCGGCCTGAAGGAGACGATGACGTTACTCGACTCGACAGGGGCGAACTACACGGTCGACTTCAGCATGGCCCGCGGCCTCGACTACTACACCGGCGTGGTGTTCGACGCCCGCGTGGAGGGTCTCGGAGCACAGAACCAGGTGCTCGGCGGGGGAAGATACGACGACCTGGTCCAGCTTTTCGGCGGCCCCAGCACGCCCGCGGTGGGGTTCGCGTTCGGCCTCGACCGGCTGGTAGAGTCAGTGAGACAGCAGGGCGGCGTCCTGCCGGGCCTCAGGACTGACGCGTACGTCATCCCGGCCTCGGACTCGGCGGCTGAGGCGGCTTTCGCCGTCGCCGCCGGCCTCAGGAGGGCGAGGCCCAAGCTCGTGGTGGCGCTTGAGCTTTCCGGGCGGAAGCTTAACCGGGCGCTGCAGTATGCGAGCGAGACGGGTGCCAGGTACGCGGTAATCGTCGGGGAGGCTGAGTTGAAGGCCGGGTCGGCCGTCGTAAAAGACATGAAATCGTCGGCTCAGGAGACAGTCGGGATAAAGGACCTGCCGAACAGGATTGCCTAGCCTAAAGGTCCCCAGAGGACTCCGTTGCTCTTGTGTGTCAATGTCGAGGCCCTGTTGGTGTATCCTATGGTCACGTTGACTTTGTAGTACGTGCCTACCTTAGTGGAGTCCAGAGGACAGGCGGTATAAGTCAACTGCATGGTCGCCCCGGGCCTCATCTGATTGTCCGGGGCTGCGGGTATGACCGGGGCCGTGCAAGAGCCTGTGCCGTCGGCCATCATGTTGGCCTCAGTGCCCGCCTGCTCGATTTCGATTATCGTGCCCGCATTGTTCTGCACGATCATGTTCAGCGTCCCGTCGGAGGCGAGGCCCCAGTCGAGCGGCACGAGCTGGCTGAACCCGCGCTTGTCCGGGGTGACGTTCTTGCTTATGTCGAGGAAGCCAAGCTGCCATAGGACGACTCCCGCCACCAGGACCACGAGTATGCCCCAGCCGTAGGTCATCATGTACTCTACGGCGCTCTGCCCCCTCATCGGCCTCATGGTAACATATTCCCGGATGCGAATATAAGCCCTGCTCACTTAATGGGCCCCCATATCACGCCAACGCTCTTGTGGGGGAGCCCGGAGTAGGGGTTGTCGTATCCGACCGTCAGGTTCACCTGGTAGTAGCCGCCGACCTGCGCGCCGTCCAGGGGACAGCCAGCGAAACTTATCACCCCGACGTCGCCTGCGCGCATGTTCTGGGCGAGCGCGGCGGGAACGGCCGCCGACCCGCATTCTCCGAAGCCCCCGGCCAGCACCCACGCCGTCGTATTCCTCGCGTCTATCTTCACTTCCTCTCCGGCGTCGTTTCGTATGGACACGTTCAAATGTCCGCGCGAGTCCATGAACCAGTCCGACGGCACCACCTGCGTGAAGCCGCGGCTGTCCGGCGTCACGTCCCTCGTCTGGTCGAAGAAGCCCGACTGCCATGCCGCAAGACCTATGACTAACACAACCAGGAGGCCGATGCCGTACGTCATCATATACTCTACCGAACTCTGCCCCCTACTAGCCTCGGCCATCAAGCGTACCTCCCCTTGATGTTCCCGGCGTCGATGTGCGGGATAGTCTCCCTTCCGCGCGTCGTGTTGTACCCGATTTCGACGTAAACGTTGTACGCGACGCCCTCGTTCTCCTCGGCATCGAACGTGCAGGGGCCAAGAAACACCTCGAACGAATCGCCGGCCTTCACCCGCGGCCTCGTCCCAGCGCCCCAGGCCGTCTCCTCGACGCCGCTGACGTTCATGTACGCCGCGCCGAGGCCCAGACACTCGTTGCCGTCCCCGTACGCGTCGTCCGAGCAGCATGCGACCTCGCCGGCCTCGCCTTTGACCATGACCCCCGTCAAAATAATCTTGTCCCCGACGCCGTTGGTGAACACGCCGCCGAAATCCGACATGTCCAGGCCGAGGGAATCCACCTTTATCCCGTTGGGCTGGGGGATGAGCCTGGAGAATCCGCTGTACGTCACCGTCCCGCCGCTGTCGCTCAAAACGCCGGTGTTCAGGATGAACGCGCCTGCGATAATCATCACAATCAGGGCGATGCCGTAGGTGAAGAGGTATTCCGTCGACCCCTGACCCCGCGAGAAGCCCATAATAACTAATTAAGATGCTTGTAAATAATACTGTGTCCCATGGCAAAGACTCTCGTGGTGGTCATACCAGCCTACAATGAGGAGCGCACCATAGGCGAGGTCGTGAAACAGATCCCGAGGGACTGCATCGATTCTGTGAAGGTGCTGGTTGTGGACGACGGTTCGACTGATCGGACCTCAGAAAAAGCATTGAACTCCGGTGCGGACAGCGTTAAACGGCTGCCTCAGAACCGCGGCCTCGGAGTCGCCTTCAAGAAGGGCATCGAAGAGGCGTTAATCCTGGGCGCGGACTATGTGGTGAACATCGACGCGGACATGCAGTTCGACCCCCGCGACATACCTAAGCTGCTCAGGCCCATATTGGACGGCGAAGCGGACGTCACGGTCTGTTCGAGGTTCATGGACCGGGAACTCGAGCCGACGATGCCGTGGATAAAAAAAGTCGGCAACAAGCTGTTCAGCAGGCTCATAAGCGCCCTCACCGGCGTGCGCTTGACGGACACTCAATGCGGCTTCAGGGCCTACAACCGGGAAGCAGCCCTCCGATTAAACGTCTTCTCGACATACACATACACCCAGGAGTCCCTCATAGACCTCATAGAGAAAGGCATGCACGTAAGGGAAGTCCCGTGCAGGGTGAAAGGCCAAAGGGACGGTGACTCCAGGATAGTCGACAACGTCGTATCCTACACGATTCGTTCGATAACAATAATCATACGCACTGTGAGGGACTACCGGCCCCTAGCCTTCTTCGGAGGGATAGGCGTTGGTTCCCTCATCATGGGCTCAGTATCCGGATTGTTCGTGCTCGTGCACTGGCTGATTAAGCACACGACAACCCCCTACCAGTCGCTCATAAACGTCAGCCTGCTGTTCACCCTTCTGGCATTCATACTGTTCGTACTGGCCCTTCAAGCCGACATACAAACGCGGCAGAGGAAGATTCTCGAGGATATCTCATATGAATACAAGCGGGACAGGTCGATATGATACGGACCCTACTGGTTAACCCCCCCTATTCGCTCGAGGAGCGCTACGGCGCGGGCATGAAGGCGTTTGGGGCCGTCGCCGAACCGATGGGCCTAGCATATCTCGGTGGCAGTATGAGGGATGCGGGTTTACACGTAGAAATCCTGGATGCTCCGGCTCTCGGATTGCACGTACACGATGTTGTAGCGAAGATAGCGGATGGCGGCTACCAACTGGTCGGCATGACCCTCCTCACACCCATGTTCTCAGCGGTAAGGCAGCTCGCGGAGGCGATTAAGTCCAGGAGCCCGGAGGTCACGATAGCCGTGGGGGGTCCACATCCCACGGTGCTGCCCATGAGGACGCTGACGGAACTTTCGGCTGTCGATATCGTATGCGTGGGCGAAGGCGAGAAGACGATAGTCGAAATAGCATCGGCTTTGGCCGGGGACGGGGAATTAGCCGGCGTGCGGGGCATATGCTACCGGCGGAAAGGGGAGATAATGATGACTCCCCCGAGGGCATTCGAACAGGACCTTGACAGCATCGCCGCCCCGGCAAGGGACCTCCTTCCGATGGAGCGTTATCGGCTCACTGCATCACGGACTAAGGGTTCGGGCTACTGCCCCACCGTCATCGTCGCCAGGGGCTGCCCGTTCAACTGCCAGTATTGTTCGCACACATTCGGCCGGACTTTCCGCCACCACAGTGTCGGACGCATCCTCTGGGAGCTTCGAGACCTCAAGGAGAACTACGGGGTGACACAGGTGAACCTGGAGGCTGACACGCTCACGCTAGACAGAGGGTTCATATCAGGGCTTTGCGAGGCGATGATACGCGAGGGGCTCGGGCTGGAATGGACGTGCGAGAGCCGCGTTGACACGGTGGACGAGGACCTTCTCAAGCTGATGAAGAAGGCCGGCTGCTGGCAGATAAGCTACGGTGTCGAGTCGGGCTCACAGCGCCTCCTCGACCTCATACAAAAGGGGGTGACGAAGGAAAAGGTCAGGGAGACATACGCTCTGACGCACAAAACAGGGATAACCATCCGCAGCTTCTTCATGCTGGGGCTCCCCACGGAAACCAGGGAAGAGAGCATGGAGACGATAAGATTCGCCATCGAGCTGGACTCGCTCTGGGCGCAGTTTACGGTGACCATCCCCTACCCCGGCACCCCAATGTTCCAGGAGCTGGACGCCAAAGGAAAGATAGCCCACCACAACTGGTCCGACTACAACACCTGGGGCGGCTGGGCCGACAAAAGACTCCCCTACATCACCGACGGAAGAACCGAACAGGAACTCAAGGCGCTGCAAAAGGAAGCCCTGAGGAGATACTACCTGCGGCCGAAGGTCCTCATACGATTCCTCTCCACGGTGACCTCCCCGTCAGACCTGATTAAATACGCGCGCGGGCTCATCGTACTCGTCACAGCGGCGTCCAGAAATCTGCCCGCCGGCTCTGAGGGGGGTCGCAGAATTCCAACGAGCTAGCCGCGTATCTAGCGGGCGGAACTCGCGTTGAATATGGACTTCACTACCAAGGGGTTTCTGATAACCCTCCTGAAGGTCGCGGTGCTTGCGCTCGCTTTGAATTTCATACTGGGATACATATCAGACTACGACCTACGTTCAGTATTCTCAAGGATTTCAGGCGCCACCATCATCGCGGCATTTTTCGTTTCGGCGGCTGGGATGCTTTCGTTGTCGGGGGCGCTGTATGCCCTCTCGGGCTATCGCATCCCCCTCGCCGACTGCCTAAGCATAGACTTCTACACGATGCTCCTGAATATAGGGGTAACTTCGTCCTTCTTCTCGCTGCCCAAGATAGCCCTTATCAAAAGGAGTATGGGCGACACGAAAGAGTCAGCCAGGCTGTTCGTAGCCCATACCGCCGTCGGCATGTCCGCCAGGCTACTGATGCTACTGGTGGGGTTTGCGGCCGTTTTAGTTGGCTTGCTCCCTTTAATCGCCGCTGCCCTTGCGTCTGCAGCCGTTGCATTCATGGCGGCCCGCGGGAGAACCGCTAGCCGCGTGGTTCCACGCCTGCTAGCAGTCGCACTGCCCAACATCACAGTGAAAACCGCGGCCATTGCGTTTGCTATGGGCGTCTTCGCAGTACTCTGCACCAGCGCCTCGCAATACCTCCTCATAAGCGGGCTGGGCGGTTCAAGCCCCTCGTTCGCCCAGATGCTTTTCGCTGAGCAGGCCGGGGTGATATCCGGGTTCGTCTCGCCGGTGCCTGCCGGCCTTGGCGTGCGCGAAGTGGTCATAACCGAGTCAATGGCATCGTTCAATGTCGGCCGCGAGAGCGTCTTTTTAGGCGCAGTCGCAGCCAGGTTGCTTCTGATATTGTCGCTTGGCTTCTGCGCAGGCTGCGCTCACTTAACCCGTCGGCTTATCGCCCCCAAGCGGAATGTCACGGCGCCGAAATGAGCGGCTTATCCCGTTCAGTCCGTGCCTGCTACCTCCGGTCACAGATTGCCCCTGGCATTTTAGGTTGCACACCTAAACGCTTTTATGCGGGGATTCGGTAATAGGTTCCTGGGTGCTTGATATTGAGGGTCTTGTTCCTTACGACTCATTACCCCCGGAGGAAGGGGATTCACGACCCGTGCTTCCTCCATGACCTGGCAGCCGAGCTTGTGAAAACCGGCATCAAAGTCGACGTGCTCGCCCCGGCAGACAAGGACACACTGCTCTATGAGAACTGGGACGGAGTCGAGATACACAGGTTCAGGTATTTCCTCCCCCAGAGGCTTCAGAGGCTTTGCTATGGGGCTGGAATCCCGGCTAACCTAAAAAGTAGTGTCTTGGCCAAGCTTCAGATACCATTTTTCGCGGCCTCCTTCATGGTTTCTGCCTGGAGATTCCGCAACTATGACCTGATACACTGTATGTGGCCTCCAAGCGGTCTTGTGGGAGCGTTTTTGAAGCGGCTGACCGGGAAGCCTGTCATCCTAACGTGTCAGGGTTATGGGATAAACCATATGTCCCCGATGGGACTCACCGGGCTTCTTGGGAGGTGGATATTCAACGGCATGGACGCGATAATCGCGGTAAATCGGAGGATGCTGGAAAAATACTCGAAATTCGGGGTTGACCTTAGAAGGGCGGTTTTTATACCGAACGCTGGGGACCCAGTCATGTTCAAATACGTCGAGAAGGCGGAAAACACGTTCAGAGTCCTCAACATAGCCTCTTTTGTCGAAAAAAAGGGTCACATATACCTCTTGGATGCAATGGCGGATGTAATCAAGGAGTGCCCCCGGGCAAGGCTGGTACTTGTCGGCGACGGCCCGCTGAGGGGCGACCTTGAAGACCGGGTAAAACGGCTCAATATCGCGGGCAACGTCGACTTCATGGGGTTTTTGGACCATACGCAGATGCCGGATGTACTGGCTGGCTGCGATGTCTTCGTCCTGTCCTCGCTTTCGGAGGGAATGCCCCTGGTGCTGGCCGAGGCCATGTTTGTGGGGCGGCCTGCGGTCGCGTCAGATGTCGATGGGATTCCGGACATAGCAGTCGACGGTGATACCGCATTCATCGTGCCTCCGAGGGATTCCAAGGCGTTGGCCGAGGCGGTCAAGAGGCTGCTTGCGGATCCGCAGATGATGCGGAGGATGGGGGAGTCCGCAAGGAAGCGCGCGATGGAGGGCTTCACATGGGCGCATATTGCGGCGAGGACGGCCGGAGTCTACCGTACCGTACTGGAGGGGGGTCTTGTCAGCCCCAATATCTAGCAAGTATGGATTCGCTGTCCATATCCAGGATGTTGCCTATCTTCTCGGCGAAGTTGTAGTCCTTCCAGTCGAAGGTCACGTCCCCATCAATGGACACGACAAGGTATCTCGGCCTGATTAGGTAGCTCCCCAGCTCCCACACCTTGATTTTCCGCCCCTTCTGCGTGGTAACATTCCTCCGCTCCCTCAGAGACTCCTCCAGGTCGCCGAAGCTTTCCGAGAACGTCACGACGTGTATCCTCCCAAAAAGGCCGGCCTTTTGTAAAAGCAGTCCAAGGTGTTGCCTGGCAACGGCGAAACATTCGGAACGTGCCTTCTCATGGTATCTCTCCTCATCACCGTAGAACAGCGTGAACCATATGTTCCTCAGGCCTGCCCCGTGTAGGCCCTCAATCCTCCTCTCATCCAACGCTATCCCGTTGGTGCATACCCACAGGTCGGTGTTAGGCAGTTTTGCCAGCTCCCCTATGTACTCCTCAAGCTTCGGATATAGGAGCGGCTCCCCGACGAGGTGAAAGTAAACCTTGAATTTGGTGTCGGGATGCCCGGCTACTAGCGCCACCATCCTCTCCCTGACGGCGTCAGTGATGAACCCTCTCCTACGGCTCACCTTTCCGATAGAGCAGAATACGCAGTTGTTCTGGCAGTTTGTCGTGACCTCCGTATAGACGGTGATCGTCCTCAGGGAGGGAAAGAGCCTGCTGACGCCAAGCAACCTGACAAGCTGATACAGTCCGTACTCAAGCTTCATGTAGCCTACCGCTATTTAACCTTTTAGAATAATCTATACCATGGCCTTCCTATTAAACGCCGCTAGGGTTTTCGTCAACTCTGTCTTCCGCTTCCGCCATTTCCAAGAGCGGAAGGTGAAGGAGTACGCCTCAAAGGTGTCCGGGAAGAGAATCCTCGAGATAGGCAGTGGCGTGGAAGTTGACGGGAAGCGCAGGTATTCGATGATGCGGTTTTTCGACGCTTCAAACGACTTCATCCAGTCGGAGCTGGACGGTGGCGGAAAAATCAGGAGCGTCGATGTAACGAACATGGGATTCGATTGCGAGTTCGAAGTCATCCTATGCCTAAATGTCCTAGAGCATGTTTTCGAATTCGACAAGGCCATCGATGGCCTGTATCGGGCTTTGAAGCCAGGCGGGCGGCTTATGGTCGTCGTGCCGACAATCTATCCACTACACTTCGTCCCCCATGACTACTGGCGGTTCACGGAATACAGCCTCAGGCTCCTCTTTGAGCCCCGGTTCAAGGATGTAGTGCTGTCGAGATACGGGCCAAGGAGATGCCCCATGGGTTACTTCCTCACAGCGGTTAAGCGAGGGGATTTTTAGGGGCCACATATGGCGGCGCCAAAGGTTTTCAACGGCTTTGAGTATGCGCGGGTCGTTTTTATCATTCTGATCGTCCTTTGGCACACGGTCGACCTTGAATCCATCAACGGCTTATTTGACGCCTGGTTCTACTACAACTTCTGCCTCCTCGGTGTCCCGGTATTCTTCATAATCTCGCTCTTCCTCTTCGACTTGAGGGTGGATTCGAAAGCCGGCTACCTGGCCTCGAGGGTCGGGAGGATAACATCCATATACGCCTTTTGGGTACTCGTCAACATCGCGGTCGCGGTCTCATCCGGAGCCGTCGAGGTCTCCAGCGCCTATGACGCATTCCGGCTCACCCAGGAGAACGGCCTCTTCTTCCTGGCAAACCTCCTTCTCCTGTATGCGGTCTCCTACTTAGTCCGCGATTGGGCCGTTAAAACCCTGTATCTGTCCCTTGCCGCAAGTTCAGCGGCTGTCATCCTTACGCCATTGGCCGTGCAATACATAGGCTTGCCGTCCATGCTAGTATCCTACGTGGTTCCGGTTAACTATCTCCCCCTCGTCTTCCTCGCGGCCATCGCCGCAGCCCGTCGGCTTGGCGGTGGCGTCCATGAGCCGCTAAATCAGGCGTTCAAATACTTCCTCCTCTATTGCGTCGCATCGCTCCTTGAATGGGTCATCTACCCTGCCTCCGATGCATGGGCCCCGTTTATCGTCCCGACCTATATGCGGATGTCGCTTGTCTTCGGGGCTGCCGCAGTCTTCTATGCCGCCCTGGAGACGACGAAGCGGCCCGGGAGGCTGGCATCATACATCTCAAACATATCCCTTGGCATCTACCTGATGCACTTCCATTTCATAGAACTTGACAGGCTCCTACTGCTAAATCCTTCCCGAACAACCAACTTCATACTCACCTTCTCAGCGCCACTGGTCATCCTATCCGCCATATACGTCGTAAGAAGGAAGTTCATGTTGGATAAGGTCTCCTTCCTGTTCTTCCGAAGCCCGCGGTAAGCGCCGTATATATTGCATCGGCCACAAAATATACACCCGTATGGGCAGTCACGACTATCAGGATGGCTTTTCGAACACCCATCCCGAGATGTTCGACTCCCGCGGCAGGAGAATCAAGGCGGAGAAGATTCTGGCTGTCTTGGAAGACCATTTCGGGGGCAGGCTCAGCGGCCTCACGCTGCTGGATGTGGGAAGCTCGTCTGGAATAGTCGACGGAGTACTGGCTGAGAGGGTCGCATTCGTCGCAGGGGTAGATATAGACGTCCCCGCCGTGAAATATGCAAGGCGGATTGGCGCCCCCAACCTCTTTTTCGCCGTGCAGGATGGCATGCGCCTCGGCTTTGCCGATTCCACCTTCGATGTCGTCGTCTGCGCGCAGGTATACGAACATGTCCCGGACTACCGGCTCCTCGTCTCGGAGATATGGCGGGTTTTGAAGCCCGGCGGGGTCTGCTATTTCGGCGCGTCCAACAGGCTCAGACTCATCGAGCCCCACTACCGGCTTCCCCTACTATCCGTCATCCCGAAGATGCTCGCGCACGTCTACATCAGGCTTTCCCATAGGGCGGACAGGTACTATGAAAACCACCTCACCTTCTGGGGACTGAAAAAGCTTGTCAGGCGCTTCAAGGTAGAAGACTATACTCTGGCCGTCATCGCCGACCCGGTGCGTTTCCGCGCCGTGGACATCGTGAAGCCCGGCAGTTGGAGTCAGCGGCTTGCCCTGGCAGTCCTCGGCCTATTCTTCTGGCTTTGTCCAAGCTACATCTGGCTGCTCATAAAAGCAGAAGAGCCTAGCAAATAGCGGCTGAACCCGACGAACCATGCAATGCGTTCGCGCGCATCCGTGTCATCTGTTCCCCTTGATACGACTGCCCGCGGACTTGAGGCGGTAGTAGTATGCAGTTGACCCTACAAAGCCAAAGCCCTGTTTTTTTATTAGGGCCCCCTAATACAGTTAAATGGTTCGTCTAACTGCATTATTCCACGCTTATCTCTTGTTGCTACTCGCCTTCCTAGTCTACTCGCTCTCTCCAGGATTAATGGTGACTGACGAGGGCGCATACGCCCTGATGGCAAAGTCTCTTGCTGTTGACGGCCAATTCCAGATATGGAACGGTTTGAACGAGACCTTCTCCCCGGAGTTGAAGATTCCCTCCACAGTGTTCGTATATAACGCCAATGAGGCCAGGTTATACGGCATCCCCGCCCCTCTCTACCCCGTCTTGGCCTGGCCTTTCTACAGGGGTTTCGGCTTGTGGGGCCTCCATCTGATGAACGTCCTGGGGTTCGTTTGGGTGACGTTTATAATCTACCACCTATACATGCTCTTGTTTCATGACAAGCGGGGGGCTTTTTTTTCTGCAGTCCTTTATTCGGCGGGCTCCTACTCCCTACAGTACGCCCAGATGCTTCTGCCGCACACTTTTTCAGCGGCCATCGTCCTGTCGTCGGTTTACCTGGCTGTCAGGTGTTTTATCAAAGGCCTGGATAACCCCCTGTATTTCTTCCTCATCGGGCTCATATCCGGGGTCGGAGTCGGCGTCAGATACCCTAACGGCGGCTTCTCCGTATTGATTGCGGCGTTCATCTACTACCGTATGAGAGGCGGATTTCAACCCTTTTTAACTGGGTTTCTGGCTATTGCCCTGCCCATTACAGTCTTCAACACCTACGTCTTCGGAGGCATCATTGAGACGGGGTATACGTTGACGCCGTGGATTCTCCCCCTGGCGGTTGTGCTTGTATCCTGTGCGGCAGTCTTCGTTTTCTGGAGGGTCCTATTGGGGCGTACGGCCTCTTTTTCCGGATTCACGGCATGGTTGGAAAAGCATGCGGTCGTTTTCATCCTCCTTATAGCTCTCGTCGCTTTTTTCTTCGAGCCTGTCCGCCTGATATTCATATACTTCCTCTCGAAGGTGTTCTACCTGGATCTCCTTCCATCTGGTGTCGCGCCGGTTTTTTTTAAGCGGGCTTTATTCCAGTCCACGCCTTTTTTAGCTCTGTCACTACTTGCGCCTTTTCTGATGGTCAGGTCTGGAATAGACCGTGGGCTCGCATACCTGCTCTTCGCAGTCGCCTTTTTTGAGCCGTTTGTTTACTCCTCGGTATACGCTCACGGGGGCTCTGACGAAACGTTCGGGATGCGGTACTTCCTGGACGGTGTCCCCTACCTTGCAGTGCTCTCGGTATATGTCATGTCGCGGATTTACACACGTGTTTCGAGGCCGGGGGTTGCCGTGTCGGTGGCGCTTTCGTTGCTTCTCGCCCGCGATATGGCCTTTAACAACGAAGTGTACTCCGGGCTGTTCTACCGGGCGTTGCCGGTGGCATTTGCGTTGCTTCTCCTGGCCATCGGGACGCTGGCTTTGAAGTCGAAGTCCTATCCCACGGCGTTCATGCTCGTTTTGTTCCTGTCCGTGAGTTACAGCGCGTCCGTGGCTTTCTCCGACTACTACATCAGCTTTAGCTGGCGGTCCGGGTATAATGACGCCTCAGAGATATTATTATCGAATGTAAAGGACGGCTCCGCCCTATTCTATTACCGGCGGGAGGAGGCCGTCACCCTGGATTATGTCAAGCTCTACAAGGACGTGAGGATAGTCGCCGCGTCAGTTGACGGCGGAAAGGACACGGCCCGCATGCTGAGGTTCTATAACTCCCGCGGGATACCCATATACGTCAACGCCCTGGGTAATAGCGCCTGGGCGAACTGGACCTATGACTACGCCCTAAAGAATAACCTGTCCAACGTCGAGCTCCTACGCTGGTATTGAATAAATAAAAATAAAGGGAAAAAAGAAAAAGTTAGAGGCCGTCCGCTTATTCGTACGGGCCTCTTATTATTCCGGTCTCGGTGTGGGCTGTTGTTATGCCGCCTATGTCGACGTCATACGGGATGATAACCCTAATCTGGTAGACGGAGCCTCTGGACCCTGATACGCAGCCAGTTGCTGTCACCAGGAAGTTCGAGCCGACAGCTATGCTGTTGACGTTGTCTCCCCCTGAGGGTACTATCGTTCCCATGCATGTGTCTTCATCGTTCAGCCCAGCTATACTTACTGTGTTCTCATATGGGTCTATCGTCGCCCCGGCGCCGTTCGTGAATATAATATTCGCGGCTCCGGTCGAGTCGAGCGCCGTTCCTGCAAGCTGCGGCTTAATCTTCGAGAAGCCGCTGAATGTCAGGCTCGTCGAACCCATGTTGAATATACCAAGCTGCCACATGACTACGCCGACGATCATAACGACTAAGATCGCCCATCCGTAGGTCATGAGGTATTCCATCGCTCCTTGACCTCTTTGTTTCCTAAACATTGTTTTTCACCTCTTTTTCTATGTCGGCCGCTGGATTCCAGTGGCCGATTGTTTATTTAAGCGGCCGTGTTTATAAACTCCACGGGTTGTTATGCGGGTCCTAAGGAGCGGCGGGAGGGACATCTACGTGTGGAGAAACATGCAGCTGGTGAAGAGCAGGGCCTTTCTGTTCTTCGTCCTCCTCGTGGCTGGGGTTGCCATGTTCTTCCTTGACGTCTTCCCGTATGCCGCAATAGGGGTGCTCCTGATACCGGTCTCGTTCGTTCTGGGCTGGTACAGTTACCGGAGCTATCTGACGTGGGTGGGCGGCTTCTTCGGGGAGGAGGCCGTACTCGAGGCTCTGGGGGGCCTGGAAGACTCTTACGTCATCCTGAACGGCCTTGTGGTGCCCCCCAACCGCGGCGACACCGACCACATAGTCATAGGCCCCAACGGCTTCTTCGTCATAGAGTCCAAGAACTACGGGGGTAGGATAAGCTGCGACGGCGACGTCTGGCGGAAGACCCGCCTCAAGCACGGCGTAGTCCGCGAGCTCGAGGTCGGCAGCCCATCTAACCAGGTTAAGAGGAATGCGAAGGTGCTCAAGGACTTCCTGCTCCTCTACCGCGAGGAAATCTTCCCGGGCCCTGCGCCGCACCTCTGGGTCCACGGGATACTGGTGTTCACCCACCCCGACGCCGAGCTTGAGCTCATGAACCCGACGGTGGACATAGTCGAGCTCGACGACCTGTGCGATTTCATCAGGTCCTCCACGTCCGAGTTCACGTTGAGCCGGGATGCCGTGGATGCGGCGGGGAAGGCTCTCCTGAAGTACGCGCGCTAGAACGCTATGATGTTCGCGAAGAACATCGCGAGCACGGTCTTCATGACGTAGAACACTATCAGGGGTATCACTATGAACGCCGGTATGCTCGGCACCCCGGAGACGGGGTCGCCGGTCCTGATGATGCCTATCATTATGGCCCCGAAGAACCCTGACAGGAGCAGTATCCCGAGGGCGTAATACTGGAAGAACTCCGGCGTGATTGCGAGCGGGCTTATCTGTATCATGCTCTGCGGCGCCTTCTTGGCGAGCTCTACGACGTTGAGCTTCGTCATCATCCCGGAGAATATCATTATGAACTGGTAGGAGACCGAGAAGAGGAGCGGCGCGCCTATCATTATGGCGAACAGGATGAATATCGCGTGGCCGTTGGTCTCGGCGGCCATCTGCCTCTTGAGGCCGGATTCCCTCCTCATGTCCATCGTTATGGCCTGGAGGACGGCGGGCAGGTCCCCCCCGGACTTCATGCCCTGGACTATGAGCCTTATGCTCCTCGGGAGCTTCACCGACTTCACGTGGTTCGTCATGGCTATCATGGCGTCGGTGAGGGGTATCCCGGTCAGGGTGGCCTTCGCCACGTCCTGTATCTCGACCGCTAGGGGGCCGAATTCCGGCCTTGCGGCGCTCCAGAGGGCGTTGTACGAGGTCATGCCAGCCTTCATGTTCTGGGCGACCATGGCCAGGACGTCCGGGAGGGTGTCTTCGACGGCGTTCGTCCTGTTCGTCGTCAGTATGGAAAGGAGCACGAAAGGGAGGGCCCAGACGGAGCCTATGGCTGCGACCACGGCAAGGAGCGATATCAGGATGGGGGCCTCCAGGACGATGGTCACTAGGTAGGCTACGACGGCGACGACCACGCTGTACACGAGTGTTATGCTGACCACCTCCTCGGCGGTCATCTCGACCCCGGCGTAGATGAGCTGCTGGTTGAGGCCGGTGGCGCTCCTTTTGGGGATAAGGTTCGCCATGACCTTCTTCAGGTGCACCATGGCCAAGGAGACGGTCCCGCTGATTATCCGCAGGATCTGTATGAAGAACAGTATGATGCGGTTGACTGCGAACAGTATTATCCTGAACAGGTACATGGCGAAGTCCGAGATGATGACCGCTATCCTCCCTGTTACGTCACTTAAAACGGCTCCCAGCGGATTCTTTTTAGCTTCCATCTTATATGCTCGGCCTCTTGCTCCTTACGAAAAGTATGAACACTATCTGGAATATCGCTATCCCGAGCATTATGATGTAGAACACCTTGTCCGTGATTACGCCCTTCCCGAGGAAGCTTGACAGGATGGCCAGGAGTGTGACTCCCATGGACGGCACTATCACGGCCGCCATGAGGTATATGAGGCCGTAGAGGTTGAGCTCCTTGCCGTAGGTCTTTATCTTGTTCTCCTTCTCGAGCCTGATGTCGGCGGCTATGACGTCGAGGGCTTCGGCGATGTCGCTTCCGCTCTTGAGGGCGTTCACCATCTGCCACAGCGTCTTCCTGAAGTATTCGGACGGCGACCACATGCCGACGTCGTCGAGGACGTCGGTTATCGCCTTGCCCTGCTCGACCTCCTGTATTATGCTCTCGCATATGCGGGAGCATTCTCCGTATTCGCCCTTCGCTATGTTCACCAGGGTGTCGAAGAGGGGGACGCCCGCGGACAGCTGTATCTGCATGTCCTTCAGCATGTATTCCAGGTCGTTGTCTATCAGGACTCCGCGCCTGCTCATCTTAGCGGACGGGAGTATGATTATGTACACGAATGTGAGTATGGTGGCTACGAGCGTGAACATCACGTAGTTCAGGCTGTTCGGGACGCCCTGCTTGATGATTGCCGGCACGACGGCCACGCCGGCCACCATGAAGACGGCCGCCGTCAGGTACAGGGCTATCGCGAGGTATTGGGCGGTCTCTATCGTGTACCCGGACCTCTTCAGGTTCCACTCCATATGGGGGAAGAGCGGCTCAAGGTGCCTTGCGTACTCTACTAGCGGCTCGGACATCCTGAGCATCATCTGGGATTCGAAGGCTGAGGCCATCTTACTTCTTTATCTTGAACTCGCCCTTGGTCTTGGCGATGTTGATTATCAGGTCCTTGTTTAGGTAATACTCGGTTATTACCCTTCCGACGCTGTTCACGTCCTTAATCCCCGTGTCCCTCATCCACTCTAGTATCGTCCTCTTGTCGGCCATGTTCTCGTCTATCTCCTTCTCGGTCATTCCCGTGAACAGGGCCAGCTCGTCCTTCACCCTTATGCTCGGGTACATCTTGTTTATGCTGTCGCCCCTGGGCTCCCACTTGTAGAGGGTGTTGAGGGTGGGGTGTTCGGACTCGTCCTTGACTATCTCGCATATCTCGAAGGTCCGGCGCTGGCCTGTCCTCCTGTTCCTGTACTGTATGACTATGAGGTGGAGGGACTTCATGACGGTGCCGGGGATGTCCATGGGCGGCGTCGTTATCCTGTCGACCACCTCCTGCGCGCGCTCGGCGTGGAAGGTGCTGTAGACGCTGTGGCCGGTGTGCATGGCCTCGAACAGGACTTCCGCCTCCCTTTTGGCCCGGACTTCGCCGACGATTATCCTGTCGGGCCTCATCCTGAGCGAGTTCTGGAGGAGGTCGAGCATGGTTATGCCTCCTTCGCCTTCGGGGTTCGGGGGCCTTGTCGTCATGGGCAGCCAGTGGAGGTATTCTGGGAGGTTCAGCTCACGGGTGTCCTCTATGGATATTATCCTCTGGTTCGCCGGCATGAAAGGCATTATGGCGTTCAGCATGCTCGTCTTGCCCGAGGCCGTGCCGCCCGCGACTAGTATGCTCATCTCGAACTCCATGGCCATCCAGAGGAACGCGCCTATCTCGGGGTTTATCGTCCTCACCTTCGGGTCCATGAGGTGTATGGCGCTCCACGGTGTCCTCGAGAACCGCCTTATGGTCATGGTGTTCCCCGCCGTGGATATCGGGAAGAGGGTGGCGTTCACCCTGTCGCCCGTGGCCAGGTGGGCGTCCAGGAGGGGCGTGAGGTGGGTTATCTCCCTTCCGACGTCCCTTGCGACCCGTGCGGCGTAGTTGTTTATGAGGTCTTCGGTGGGGAGTATTATGTTCGTCTTCAGCCACCCCCTCACCTTGTGGTAGCACCACACCGGCTCCTTGCTGTTGTTGACGACTATCTCCTCCACGTTGTCGTCGAGCAGGAGGTACTCTATGTCCCCGAGGCCCAGCATCTCGTTGACGAGGATCCTGCTGAGGGTCGCGACGTACTCGTCTGAGGATTTCTTCAGGACGTTCCTCAGCTTGTCCTTCGCGCGGCTCTCGAATTTGACCTTGAGCTTCTGGAACTTGGAGGACTCGAAGACGTCCTTCGACTCTATCTTGACTTCGCCTATCAGGGACCGTTTGGTCTCATCCAGGAGGGCCCTTGTGACGAAGTCTATCCTCGGCATCGAGACCAGGTAGTGGGGGACGAAGTCCCCGGTGTCGACTATTTTCACGTCGAAGTGGACCTGGTCGGACACGAGGACGTACTTCTCGAGCACCTTCTCGGCCTTGACTTCCGCCGTCTGTTTTAGTATCTCGGAGACTTTCTTGGCTCCGGGGTCCTCCGGGGCTTTCTCGCCCTCTTCGGCGGCCTTGCCCGCGCCTTCCCTCGCATTGGGCGCGTCGGGCACGTGGGTCGCCACCGCCTGGCCTCCCGCGGCCTCTTTCCTGAGTTCCTTGTAGTTCAGGGATTCGAACTCCGGTTCCCTCAGGTAGTGCGCCTCGACCTTTATCTGGCCGTTGCGCGCCAGTTCGTCGGCTATGCGGTTTATGGTGGACTTGTCCAGGTCAAGTTTGTCTGTCAGTTCGCTTATCGTGGTTCTTCCGGCCGTGTTTATGGCTTCCAGGACCTTGTTTTTTGTCTCTGGGTCCTGTTCCCTGGCTTTTTCGTCCATTCGGGTGTTTAAGTATTGTTGGGTTTTAATAAATACTGTGTTCTTGTCTTTCTTGCGGCGAAACCGGCAAATATATCTACTTATCTAAATGCGTTGGTGGATGTCCCTAAATCACATTCACGATAAAAAACCTCTGCGGCCCGCCGCCGTCCGGCTGGAAACCCACCGCATACGCTCCAGCTGGGGCATTAAGCGTCTCTTCGAGTCTCCCGAAGGCTGGCAACGGCCTCGTGCCGCTCCAGAGGCCGGCCGCGGTGACGGTGTAACCGCTGCCGGACTTCTCCACCCACACAATCTCAGACGACGCAGGGACCGTGATGTCGAGAGGGTAAAACACAGCCTCCGCCGAACCGCCTGTCGTGACCTCCACCTCGCACGTGAGTCCGACCACGCCGTAGAACTTGGCGTGCTGCCAGTCAATCCTGAAGCCCGGATGCTCCTGCATTCCGTCCACGAAACAAGTGCTGTTTATCCCGTTCCAGTACATGTAGTCGACATTGCTGAGGTTCCCGTTCACGAGCTGCCCGTACATCCTGAACTCGTCAAGGTTCACCATGCTCTCCAGGCCGATGTCCTGGAACGTGTAGTTCAGGGCGGCCAGGACTTCGGCGGAATGCCTCAACCCTGTGTCGCTCAGGTTCTCCCTGACCTCAAGCCGGTCGAGGAAGGAAGGCGAGTTAAGGCCGGGGGGCGCCGAATGATAGCATCCGCTGTCCACCCACCCGTCCAGGACCGTGCCGTTCACGACCCTGGCGGGGTCGCACCTCCCGTAAGTCCTCACGGCCGTCGGCAGGCCGAACTTGACGTCCTGCATGGGGTCCTCGAGAGCGCTGACGTCCACGAGCGAGACCACCGGCGAATAATACTGCCTGTAGCCGCTGCGCCCGGTGGCGTCGGTGATGTTGATGTCGAACTCGCTCACTATCACCAGATGCCAGCTGTCGTACATGGCCATGGTGAGGTTCCTGAAGCGCACGGTGGTCCTGTACGGAAGCCCCCTGTTGTTGTTGGTCCTGTTCACCCACTCGCTTATCGTGTTGTTTTCCATGTACGCCTCAATGTCCCTCGTGGGCTCGACGGCGTTCTCCAGGGTCCCGCAGACCATCAGCTCGCCGATGGCTGCGGCGGCGCCTACCCTGCTGTAGTTGTAATCGCTGCAGTTTTCCATGCCGTATCCCCTCAGGTCCTCACCTGTCAGCATCACATGGTTCGTCGCGTAGGTGGCGGCCCGCTGGGCGGATATGGTCACGGCCCTTCCGGCGTCCTTCTTCAGCGACGCCGCGTAGTAGTGCATCTCCGACAGGGTCATCATGTCGCTCGCGTCGTCCATCGCCGGGGACGACGCGTCCAGGTAGAAGAGCACGAGCGACAGGACGGTGATTATCATAAGCGACGTGGTGAGGGTCATTATATACCCCCTGCC
>JBFYKH010000061.1:0-3732 GCA_041306075.1 Candidatus Altarchaeota archaeon | reverse complement strand
GGGGGCTGTCCTCGTTGTCGACCTCGTCGCTCGTGTTGATGGCGTTCACCCGGAGCGAGGACATGTCGTACACCGCCATCTTCTCCTCGTTCACGCGGTCGACGCCCAAGCCTATCAGCTTCGCGTCCCTGAGGACGTTCTCCCGCATCTCCTCGAGGGTTATGTAGACGCCCTTCTGCCCGTACAGGGCCGCCCCGTTGTAGATGTAGGATATGGTGTACAGCGTCTTCCCGGAGCCCGAGCACCCGGACAGGAGGTTGATGCTCTTCGGGATCATCCCGCCCCCGAGTAGGTTGTCCCAGCCGGCGATGCCGGTCCTAATCCGCTCGTCCATACAAGAAGAATATGCCGAGGGGGTTAAATACCCGGACTACGGCCCCGACCGGTTATCTAAAGGCCGGATGAGAATATCGCACAGGGTGTGGCTAGCGTGGCCGCTAAAAGAGAGAGAAGCCGTTCAGCAGGGAGAAGCTCCTCCTGGCCGTGAAACAGGCCCTCGGGGAATGAAGCTTGGATTAATAGGGCATTCTGAGAATAGTTAACCGGATGGACTGGGCGTACTACAACGCGGCGAAGCTCTTCCCCAGGCAGGCGAAGAGCGACGTGAACATGCTCCTGGCCTATTGCGGCAGCGACATGCGCGCCGACTACTGGCTCGGCAGGAGCTTCGTCATCTCGGCGAGCGTCTTCCTCGTGACATTCATCCTGCTCCTTTACATCAGCATGGAGAACGTCATAGTCGCCTTCTTCTTCTTCCTCGTCGCCGGCATGTACCACATAGCCGCCTACCTCACACTCTACTTCAAGGCGGAGAACCGCGGCAAGGCCGTCGAGAAGGTCCTCCCAAGCTTCCTGCAGCTCATAGCCGCGAACATAAACAGCGGGATGACGCCCTTCCAGGCGTTCAGGGAGTCGTCTAGGCCGGAGTTCGGGATACTCAAGGAGGAGATTGACAGGACCATAGCCCTGTCCCTGTCTACCATGCAGTTCCCCGAAGCCCTCCAGGACATGACGGGTAGGGTGAAGTCGACGACCTTCAAGGACAGCATCGAACTCCTCCTCGAGGGCATGAAGACCGGAGGCCCCATCGCCACCCTCCTTGCCGACCTCGCCAACGACATATCCGAGAACATGGACCTGAAGAAGGAGATAGTCTCCAGGAGCAAGAGCTACATACTCTTCATAGCCTTCATAGTCGTCGTCGGCACCCCCCTCCTGTCCGTCGTCTCCATGCACTTCATAAAGACCATAGGCGACATAACCGCCCAGGTCATGGAGGACATGCCGGACATACAGAGCGTCGGCGGCATAACCTTCGGACAGCTCAACCTCACCCCGGAATTCCTCGCCGCCATATCCCTCGTGAACATATCCATGACGGCGCTGATAGCCAGCTGGCTCCTCGCCGTCATCAACGAGGGCAAGAACAGGTACGCCGTCAAGTACTCGCTCATCCTCGTCCCCGCGTCCCTCGGCATGTACTACGCCTTCGACTACGTCATCGGCCTCATCATCTGAGGTTATATTCCGCCTGCGACAAATACCATCCCATGGCAGCGAAACCCATCCTGAAGGACAGCATCGTCGTGAACTTCAAGACGTACATGGAGGCGACCGGTAGGAACGCGGTCGAGCTCGCGCGCATATGCGACAGGGTCGCGTCCGAGTCCGGCGCGAATATCGTCGTCGCAGTCCAGGCAGCCGACATAAGCCGGGTGTGCGACGCCGTCAAGATACCGGTGTTCGCCCAGCACGTGGACGCCGTGAAATACGGCAGCGCGACCGGGTGGACGCTCCCGGAGGCCGTCCGTGAAGCCGGCGCCAGGGGCACTCTCATAAACCACAGCGAGAGGAAGCTCGCGCTCGAGGAAATCGCACCGAGGCTCAAGAGGGCGCGGGAGCTCAGCCTCACCACGATAGTCTGCTCGGGGATGAAGACGGGCGCAGACACGGTAAGCGAGTCCCGGGCGATAGCGGCCATGGGGCCAGACTACATAGCCGCGGAGCCGCCGGAGCTCATAGGCGGCGACGTCTCGGTGACCACGAGGCCGGAGCTCATAACCGCGGTCGTCGAAGCCGTGAAGAAGGCGAACCCCGCAGTTGGGGTGCTGACGGGGGCGGGAGTCAAGACCGGAGACCACGTCCGCGACGCCCTCAGGCTAGGCACAGACGGAGTCCTCCTGGCATCAGGAGTCACCAAGGCCAAGGACCCCCGGAAAGCGCTCACAGACCTGGCGGAAGGATTAAAGCGTCAATAAGCCTGGCGCGCCCATGGCGACGCTACGGCTTGCCGGGGAGCCGTATCCTCCCCGAACTCACCTTGGTCGCCGGCACCCCGCCGACGTCAATCTCGTATGTGACCTCGATGTCGACGTCATAGACCTTCCCGTCGACTAAATTCGCGCAGGGATCGGTGCGGGTAGCTGGATTGGTGAACGCCATGACCGAGAACTGGCCGCCGTTCGGTATCGGGACATAGCAGCTTGGAGCATTCATAACCCAACAGGTGACGGACGTCCGCTCGTTAACGCTGAAGGGGCCGCCGCAGGGGTCAAGGACGCATGTCCGCCAGAGGTAAAATGAGTCTGTGGGGCTTTCAACAGGGAAGAGATCGAGCACTGGATAGTAGCAGGTTTTCCCGTCAACGGTCACCATCAAGTCCTTTAACCGTATCTCCCCGCCAGCTCCATTCACGAACTGGCATGTGAAACCGTTGTAGTTCCCGGGAGGCCACCATAGCGTATTCCTCATCTCGCATGTGGGCAGCAGCGGCTTCAGGGCCTGGAATCCCGCGGCGGTCGCGGGGACGCTCCCGCCTACTTCGAGCACGCCAAGCTGCCACAACGCACCGCCTATGGCCATGACTACGAGTATCGCCCACCCGTAACTCATCAGGTACTCCATCGCACCCTGAGCCCGCCCGTCCATGATAGCTTATCGCCGGGTGAGACTAAAAACAATGGTTATCCCCTCGTGTGATGTACGGTGACAGTCCGGCCTACTCCTTGCCGGTGAGCTGTATCCTCCCCGAGCTCACCTTGGTCGCCGCCACGCCGCCGACATCAATCTCGTAGGTAAGGTCCACGTCGACAGAATAGGGCCGGCCGTCGACTATGTCCGCGCACGGGTCGTCCCTGGCCAACGGCCAGGTAAACGTATCCACTGAGAACTGGCCGCCATTCGGCACAGGAAGGTAACAGTCCGGAGTGTTGGCAGGATTGCAGAAGTGGGTTGGTGGCCTAGAGTCAACGCTAATCGGACCAAAGCACGTGGAAGTCGTAGGACAACTCCGGTAGAAGTAGAAGGACTCTCCCCAGAGATATGCGGGGATTAGGTCAATAAGCGGGAATGAACAGTATTTGCCGTCCACGGTAATGTTTATGTCCTTTATCATGACCTCACCCCCCGCCACGTTCACGAACTGGCAGGTGAATCCGCTGTACGTCCCCCACCATATGGTGTTCTTCATCTCGCATGTGGGCAGCAGCGGCTTCAGGGCCTGGAACCCGGCGGCCGTCGGGGGAATGCTGCCGCCGATATCGAGCACGCCAAGCTGCCACATCGCGCCGCCGACGGCCAGGATGACGAGTATCGCCCACCCGTAGCTCATCAGGTACTCCATCGCCCCCTGAGCCCGCCCGTCCATGTTAGCTTATCGCCGCGAGGACTTATAATCCCGGATTATCCGCTCAAGGTCCGGCCCCGCCGCCTCCCGCCTCAGCTGCCCGAGCC
>JBFYKH010000060.1:0-39953 GCA_041306075.1 Candidatus Altarchaeota archaeon | reverse complement strand
CATCAATAGCTTGTACACCATCTGAGATTAAGTATTCATCGGTTGTTAAGATGATTTTTTGATAACCAAATTCTTTAGCTTTTAAATTTATGTATTCAGAAGCTCCATTATGTGATTTACTAATTACAGGTTGTCCTTCATAGTAATGTAAATGCCATTCGTCATCTTTAATTTCTTCAAGATTAGTGATGTAGATGTTTTGAGCAAATCTCCATGTTAAAGGTAGTCTTGATAAAGCGTAAGATACTGTCTTCGCATATTCAGAGTCTTTTTTTAACCTACTTGGTTTATCTGTTGGGATTACCCATAAATTTCTTTTCTTTTCCATACTACTTACGCTTTAAAATTAAACACCCTTCTGAATCAAGTTTTGGGTCTCTACATGTACATTTGATTATATTAGAACATCCGAATTTAGGATGAAAGCTCTCACGCGCACGGAAACGGTGGTCACCCGGTGCCAGAGCCAGACGCCCGGGGCGTCGGCCGGCGGAAGAAGGGAGAACAACAACACCCAGGTGACTGCGGACGTCGTCTACGAGCTCGCCAACCCGGTCGGCGGATACAACGACTTCCAGGCCAAGGTCGAAGGCCAGGAATGCGTCTACCAGATGTCGTCGTGCACTATGAAGTTCAGCCAGCTCATGAGCTGCGAGAAGCCGCGTAACCTGACGAAGATAACGAACGCTACGATGAAGCCGTAGCCTAAAGTAGGTACCGCCAGGCCAGGTATGCGACGACCAGCATTATGGCCGCCTCGTCCGCGAAATAGAGGACGAACTTGAAAGCCCTCCAGAAACGCGACCCCCCGCCGGAGGCCTCCATCCCCCTCAGGGACTCGTCGGCCCAATGCCAGTCGAACGCCTTCTTCCCCACGTCCGATGCCACACTTATATACCTCCCTCGGCAAATAAAGGTTGTATGCGCCGCATGACTCGACGGGGGAGGGGGGTAGCGAGCCTGGACGCGATAATCATATTCCTGGTCGTCGTCGTAGTCGCCGGCTTCGTGGGCCTCGTGCTCCTAGAGACGTCCTCCGGGATACAGCAGAGGACGACGGCGCAGAGCGGCGAAAGCAGGAAGGACGTGAGCGCCGGCGTCGAGGTCATAAACGTTGTCGGCACGGACGCGAGCACGAACGACCCGGCCGGCACGCCCCACGCCCTCGAGGACATCTACGTCACGTTCAGGCTGCTCCCCGGGAACATGGACATGATACTGAACACGACGATAATAAACGTCGAATGGTCCGGGTACGACCAGTCGTTCTCGTACAACGAGACATGCACGAGCCCGTGCATGGGCGCGACAGGGCACGGCTACAACATCTACTACCTCAACTACCCGCAAAGCCCCGTGCCAGGCCACCTGCGGACCGGGGAGGTCATCAGGGCATACCTCAAGCTGAACAGCCCCCTCCTGGAGGAGCGGGAAGTCAGGGTTTCCATCCTGTCGGCCCACGGCACCATGACGCAGGTGAAGTTCAACACGCCGCAGAACATGGTCGCGAAGAGGCAGAGCCTCTGGCCCCTAGCATAGCCCCCCTAGAATGATAGCGGACTTTCTGGTACCCTTCGCCTCCGTCGCCCTCGCCGAGATAGGCGACAAGACGCAGCTGGCAGTGCTACTCCTCGCGGCAAACACCAGGAGCCGCGGCCGCCTGTTCCTCGGCGTCATGTCAGGCTTCGCCCTCGCGGACGCGGTAGCGGTCGCCCTCGGGTCGACGGCGGCGAAGACGATACACCCCGACATCGTCTCGGCGGCCTCCGGGGCGATATTCCTCGCGTTCGGCGTGAAGATGCTGTTCGACAAGCCGGAGGAGGCGGACGGGAAAGCCGGCCGGAGGGGGCCGTTCCTCTCGGGACTCCTCGTGGTCGGGGTGAGCGAGATGGGCGACAAGACCCAGATAGCCGCCATGCTGTTCGCCACGAGATACGACGCGTTGCTGGTGTTCGCCTCGGTCCTGGCGGCACTCGCCGCCATCTCGTATGCGACCATACGCGTCGGCTCGAGGCTGGCGGGCTCGCTTCCGAGGAAACGGCTCAACGAAGCAGCAGCCGCCCTCTTCATCATCCTCGGGCTCGCGTCATTCCTTGGATAACAATGCGACGGCCTCCAGGTGCGGCGTCTGCGGGAACATGTCGAACAGGGCCGCGTCCACGAGCCTGTAGCCGCCGAGGGAGCTTATATCCCGCTTCATGGTCTCGGGGTTGCACGAGACGTAGACTATGACATCCGGGCGGAGGGCGGCAATCCTCTTCACGACCTTCGGGTGCAATCCCGGCCTCGGGGGGTCGACTATGACGTGGCACCTTTCGCCGGCTTCGAAGGCGAAGTCCCTGACGTCCGAGGCGACGGCCTCCACGTTGGCGGCGCCGTTTGCGGCGATGTTCCCGGCCGCCGACCTAATCGACGGCCCGTCCACGTCGACGACGGTGACCTTCCCGTACAGGTCGGCGTTCAGGATGCCGAAAGTCCCGACGCCGCCGTACAGGTCGAGGAGGGCCAGGCCGGGGGAGGCATGCGAAGCCAGCAACCTGCGGCAGTGTCCGTGCAGGAGCTCTGCAATACCATGGTTGTTCTGGAAGAAGCCCTGTATCGGGTACCGGAACACCCGTCCGAGATACGATTCGGCAAGCTCGTCCGAACTCTTGACCGTGACGTAGTCCAGGGACAGGCTCTGCTCGGACTTCGGGTGTATGAACGCGGCGGCGACGTTCGCTGCCGACGACGACTTGGCGTACTCGCCGATGGACCTGATGGCCGCGGCCCTCCTTTCCGAGCGGGAGTTCAGGACGAACGAGACCGAGGAGTCGCCGGGTGGAGCCCTGAAAACCACGTATTTGAGTGCGCCTTCCGGGTTCCCGGGGCCGCAGACGTCATTCTCCCCGAAAGCCTCCCTAGCCTCGGAGAGTAGCCTGTTGACGCCCACGTTGGATATCGGGCATTCCTCTACGTCGAAGACCTCGCTGCGCATGCCCTTCGCCCTGAAGCCGATGCCATGGCCGTGGAAGACGAAGTCCATCCGCGTCCGGTACCCGAACGGCTCGCCGCAGACGACGTCCGTGACGCCGCAACCTAGGGTTCCGGCGAGCCGCGCCCTCTTGTCCTCGACCTGGCGCGGGTAGTCGACGTCCTGCAGCGAGCAGCCGCCGCAGAGCCCGAAGTAACGGCATGCCGCCATCGGCGCTCACTTGGTGCGCGCATGGATGTAGAACACCCTGCCGACTACGTCCGCGAAATCGCCTATGGGGACCATCTTCCGTATCCTCGAGAGCCTGACGCTGTAGACGTGGTCGTACCAGTCCTCCTTGCGTCCCTGGTTGACCTTCCTCGTGCCGGCGAGGTTGATGAAGCCCCTCCGCTTGGTGGGGTAGCAGATGCCCTCCACGTATCCGGTGCATATGCTGTTGGAGGTGTAGCAGACGACGAACGTGCCCCTGCGTATGCCCTGCCTGCGCATCTCCCGCTTGAACACGTCATGGTTCATTGCGGATACTATTATGGCGGGCGCCTTATTAACAAATCCGACAATAATCAGACAACATGGCCGTCGACGTCACATGCCTCGTCATACCGCTGACCCTGGTGCCCATAGCGTTCGCCCTCGCAGCCACCCTCTTCTTCCTAAGGTACCCGGACAAGCACGTCTCCATCCTCCTCTTCTCGGTCGGCTTCACGCTCCTCCTCGCGCTCTTCGACCTACTGACAGACGACATATACTTCACGCTGGAGTCGCTGAGATACCTGTTCAGCAGCATAGCCCAGGGCTACGCGGCCATGGTCGGCATACTGGGGGCGTTCCTGATATTCTACATCGAGGCCATAAAAAACAAGATTGTGGGCATACGCAAGGAGATAATCCGGAGGATGCCGGACCCGGACTTCTCGAAGATGTTCTCGGGCGACGACGATTTCATAGAGTACCTCAGGGGCTGGAGCGACGCCCACCAGAGGCTCGAAAGGCAGCACCGGGAGGTGTCCCACTCGGTATCAATGCTGGTCTCCCTCGTCAAGGAGGAGCAGAAGATAAAGATGATAATCAGCAACCAGTTCCTGTTCCTGTTCATATCCATCTTCTTCTCCCTCCTGATACTCCTGCCGATAGACAGCTTCGACGAGGACTCGAGCGCGGTGAAGCTCATCGTCTACTTCGTGTTCTCATTCTCGATAGCGTCCCTCATGTCGGCGATATACGGCGTCTACAGGATAATCTACCCGGACCACGCGGTCTAAAGGGGGCGTTTATAACCTGTTGCGACAAAGGGATTACCATGTGCATCCAAGGAGGTGACAATATGCAGGATGTTTTGTGGCTAGTCGGCGCAGTCGCGGCGGTGGCTTTACTCTTGATATTCGAGGAGCTCAGGGAGATAAAGAACATACTCAAGAAGAAGTCCGCGTAGTCCAGTCTGGGGGACGGAATCGCTTTCTTTTTTATACTAATACCTCAGGGTATATTTCATGCACAAGACCGCCAAAAACGGCCGGGCAGCGGCTGACGGAGCCGCCACCCTCCAGGAGCTGGAGGACAGCAACCAGCTGACAACCGACCAGAAAAGGTTCGCGGCGGCCATCAGGACAGCCTACGGCCTGACAACGACGCTGAAGCCGGACGCATACTCCTCGGACCCCGCCCAAATCAAGACCTGGCATGTGGAGCGCATAGTCCCCGTAAACCTCGCGAACGGGGCCTCCCACCCCGCCATAGACCTCCCGGTCGACATGGACATCGGAAACGTCCGCGACGAAGTGATACTCGCCGACCTGAAAACCCACCGGCAGAACACGGACTTTGAGGCCTGGAAGAGGGCGGAGGGGAACTTCGAAAGATTCAGGGACTACTGGCTCCCGCGAATCAGGCCCCCCGCCACGGACCCCTCATTCGACCCCCTGCCCACAGTACTCCTGCCGGAGAGGACCGCGAGGAGAGGCCGGGAGATGATGGAGGCGCACATGGCCCGCGGCTTCCTCGCCGTCATCCCCGTCTGGGGCCTGATTGTAGACCCGGAGAAGATGGCGGTAACCGACGCCACAGTCGACAAAATCCTCATCTGGCCGCCGAAAAGGATGGATGGGAAACCGGTCCGCGACCTTTCGAGGAACTCTGAATGGCCGCCGGGAGAATACGGCTACCAGGCGTTATACAGCAGGGACGGAGACTACGGGGACTACAGGATAACGAAGAAGCAGCCGGCCTTATAGCCTGCCCCAGCATATACTATCCTATGCGCCGGTACATACCGCTCATATTACTATGCGTCTTCGCGGCGGCCCTGCCCTGGCTCATAGCGCAGCCTCCGGAGAACCCGGCCCCGGAAACGACGTCTACGACGCAGCCGCCGTCAACCAGCGTCCCAGCCACATCCACAACCATCCCCGCCCCAACCACGACCTCGTCGACGACCTCCACAACCTCGTCGACCGCTTCGACGACCTCGTCGACCACGACCCTCTTCACATGCCCAAGCGGCAGCCGCCAGGAGACTGTGGACGGCAGGGGGGACTGCGTGCCTAAATCCTGCTTCATAGACGTCCCATTCCGCCGGCAGGAGGAGGCCTCCTGGTGCGGCCCCGCGGTCGTCCAGATGGTGTCCGAGTACTGGGGGGTGTCGCGGACGCAGGCCAACCTCGCAAGAGGACTGAAGACCGAGGACACGACGGGCATCGGCATGGTGTCGCGGCTGTTCAGGGACTTCGACTTCAAAGTGAACGTCACAAGCGAAGGCGACCCACAGGAAAAGCTGGAGCGACTCCTCTACACCGTATGCGTCCGTAAAACCCCCGTCGTCGTCCTCCAACGGCTCACGGTGAACGACACAACATACGGCCACTACAGGATTGTGGCCGGATACGAGCCGGGGAGGGTCTTCGTAGTAGACCCGATAATGGGCCTCACCGCCTACAGCGTCCAGGACTTCTACCTCCTGTGGCGCTCCAACGCCCAGGTGGAATCCGACAACGTGGCTTTGACGCCGACGCCAGCCTGACTGTAACGCCCTAAAGCGGCCCCCCGACCATGCGGACGCTTCCTGAACTGTGTTTTTCCGCCACTATGCCGCCGATTTCCACGTCATAGGTGAAGTCAAAGAAGACCTCATATGGTGCGTCGGGGCTGTAATCCGGGCCGCAGAATCCGAAGTCCTCCCAAACCACCCAGACGTGCCGGTATATTCCCGCGAATATCATCCCGTCCTTGGGGACGGGGATGAACGTGCCGTCGGCGGCGCAGTCGGTCTGGACCATCCCGACGTTCCGGGCGCACGCGGTAGGAAAGCAGCTTCCCGGGTCGTCGTTGGGGCATACCGTGTAGAACATGCTGCCTACGAGGCCGGGAGACGGCATCGCGTCCGGGATGTCCTGGGCCACCTGTATGCTGCAGACTCTCCCGTTGACCGTGATGTCCGCGTCCTTCAGCACGATGTCCTGTCCGGCGACGTTCATGAACTGGCACTCGAATCCCTGAAATGTTGCCGAACCCATCTCCCATATGTTCCCCCCCGACTTACAGGTGGCGAGGGCAGGCTTAATGGTGGTGAAACCAGACGAGGTGGCTGGGGTGCTGGACGACAGGTTCAACACGCCCAACTGCCACATGGTGACGCCGACGACCAGGACTACGAGTATCGCCCACCCGTAGCTCATCAGATACTCCATAGCGCCCTGGCCGCGGGAATCCATGAGGGTATTTTCTATTCGGCCAATTTATACCGGATTCCAGGGGGGCGGCAGGATTATAATCCCGTAAGCGCATAGTCTTCTGCAACAGGTATGGTGACCCATGTTTAAGCCCGGAAGGACGCACATCCTAGCCGTAACCCTCCTTGCCGCCATAGCATTGGCCGCCCCGAACTCCGTCTCCGAGGAGCTTGTCTCAGAGCAGCCGCCGTCGGAGACCGCCCCCGGGACGACGGACACCACATTGGCCGCCCCCGAGGAGCCACAGACCACAACAACCCACCCGGAAACCGCGTCAACCACCATCGAAACCACCACAACCGCTCTCGAAACCACATCAACCACGCAGGAACCCACCACCACGACAACAGCCGCCGAGACAACGACGACCGCCCCCGAACCGACAACGACCACACAGGAACCGACGACCACGACGCCCCCCACCCCAATCGAAACCACGATGACCATTATAGCGTCATCCACGACGACTGAACCCCCCTCGACAACGTTGACTGAACCGACAACAACTGCAGAGTACACGACCACGACACTTGAGTCGACATCGACTACATTATCCCCCGAGATAGAAGGCGTAGTGGCAGATACGCAGTTCATGGACCTGCTGGCTGCCGCATACGTAAATGGCAAAATAGACGAGGGAGTATACACTAATGCTTCGGTATTGGAGCGCGGAGAAAGGCTTTTAGTCTCGGTGAGGTTAAAAAAAGGCCCGGCCTTAACAGTTGAGCTTCAGGCGCTCGGCGCTGAGACGACAAAAAACGCCAAGCGGAAAAGCCTGCAGGCCATAAGGGAAAACGTCGAAAAAGCCCAGAAACGGATACTGCCAAGATTAAACGGCGATGAATTCATAGTACGCCATAAATACGCGCTCGTAAACGGATTCTCGGGTTCAGTCAGCAAAGCAGGCTTGAAAAAGCTGTTGGGCAGCGAGGATGTGGCCTCCATAGAGGCTGCTAAGCCAGTATATGCCATGCTATTCAAAAGCAACCCCCTGATTAACGGCAGTAATCCCTGGTTCGCCACGAAGGGAAACACAGGTGAGGGGCAGGCGATATGCGTTATCGACAGTGGCATTGACTACACGCACCCGAATATCGGCGGCTGCTCGGAGCCGTTTTCGGCTGGGAGTTGCGATAAAGTCCCGTACGGCTATGATTACGTGAACAGCGATGATGACCCGATGGACGACCACTGGCATGGGACGCATGTCTCCGGAATTATCGTTTCAAATTCAACGACCTATAGGGGGATAGCTCCAGACGCCAGGATAATCGCGATGAAGGCACTAGACGCTGACGGTTACGGAAGTTCGCTTGATATCGACCAAGCCATCGACGATTGCATTATGTTGATGGACACGTACAACATCACAGTCATCACACTCAGCATAGGCTATAACCAACCTCGTTCAGACCGGGACGATTGTACCAGCGCCTATTTTGCAACGGCCGAATTCATCCAGACCGCGTATGACGCCGGCATATTTATCGATGCCGCCTCCGGAAATTCAGGGTATACAACGATGATAGACTATCCGGCTTGCGACCCCAACGTCGTCTCGGTGGGGGCGGTGTATGACGAAAACCTCGGCAGGCACCCTGACACAGTAAATTTCTCCTGCGGGTGTTTCGATGCTACGACCGCCCCAGACAATGTGACTTGTTACAGCAACCGAGCGAACATACTGGACGTTTGGGCGCCGGGTTCGTACATCACATCCACATATGACGGCGGATTCGGCTCGGCCGATGGCACCTCGATGGCCGCGCCCCATGTCGCGGGGGCCGCAGCACTCATACAGGAGTATGGCATGTTCAGGAAGTACGGCGAATGGCTAACGCCAGAGCAGATAAAAACGGCATTAGTGGGTAGTGGAGTTAGTGTAACTCGAGATTCAGTGACGAAGCCCAGAATCGATGCCTACAATGCCACACGTTATTACACGAACCTGGCTGCGCCTAAACTCTACAACGGCTCCGTAACTCCGATGAACGGTTCCAAGACCACCAATTTCACGTTCCGGGTGAGGTATACCGACCGGGACGATACCGCGCCCGCATACGTCCGCGTCGTCATAGACGGGGCGACCCGTAACATGACTGCGGGGGCCTCGACCTGGGACTCCTATGTCGAATACAACTACTCCACGAACCTCACTCTTGGGAACCACACGTACTATTTCACGGCCTCCGACAGCTACACCGTCAACACCACGACGAATACCTCCAACTCTCCAGAGGTCGTCAACAAAGCGCCGACTCTCGCCGGCGGGGCTGTGACCCCCTCATCAGGGACCACATCCACGTTCTTCAACTTCACGGTCACCTACGCGGACCAGGAGGGGGACTCCCCCGTCGACTATCTGGTTTACATAGACGGCTCACCCCACCAGATGACTGCGGAAGGCGCGAACTATGTGGGCGGCGTCCCATACTATTATTCGACGCAGGTTGCCGGCGGAAACCACACATATTACTTTAACTTCAGCGACTCCGTCCTCCGGAACGTCACCGTGGCGGCCGCAGGCCCGTATGTGAACCGGGCCCCGACGCTGTCCGGGCAGGCGGTGGACCCGGAGTTCGGCAGCAACTCAACTCTGTTCAACTTCACGGTCACCTACCGGGACCTGGACGGGGAGCCTCCGTCCACGTACCGGATAAGCCTGGACGACGTGCTCCATGACTGCGCGCAATCATCGGAGGACTACCTGGGCGGGGCAGCATACTATTATAACACGACCCTGGACCCGGGGACCCACGGCTACTACTTCACCTTCTCGGACGGCAACTACACGAACACGACAACGGAGGCCGAGGGGCCGACGGTATACTCCCTGGGCGCCAACTGCGAAGGGAGCCCTCTGGAGGACGGCTGGAGCATCCTCGAGTACACCAACTGCACGGACACTACGCCCCTCGTGCAGGATTACCTGAACGTGACGTCCGGGAACATCCTCAACCTAACAGGCACAAATCTCCTGTTGAACACGACCCGGCTGACGGTGGACGGGACGATAATCCTCGGCGAGTCAGCCATAGAGTTCATGGAGGATGCATGATGCGCGCCATACTGGCCGCGGCATTGGCTTCGGCGATAATGGCGGGCTGCATAGGCCAGGGGCCGGCGGATGGCGGCCCGGACGGGCACGGCTGCGTGGCAGAGGAGGGACACGTCTGGTGCGAGCCTGAAGGCAGATGCGTGAAGGCGTGGGAGGAATACTGCGCCGGCGTAAGGCACTACCGGAACAGCCCCGAGGAGTGCGCCACCGCCAAGATATCCTGCAGGGTCGTCGAAGACGGCTTCAGCGACGACACGGGCTGCGGCTGCAAGGTGAAGACTAGGCACTGACCAATCACCGGTAGCCGAGGCCGCGAAGCCGGACGCGAGGCCAATCGAAGGCGCCAAGGCAGGTGCAGTCTCCCCGGCTACCAGTCTACGCGCGCTACCTGGCCGCGCACCCGTCCCGGGGGCGCATACGGCAGCGACTTTCCCGCAGGCAGGTTATTTATAGGAGAGTCGGCAGAATACCTTTGCCTTTAAGCAAAGGATGAACGCCGATTTCTGCCGACTCTTCTGGCAATAATACCGCGGCCTTCAGGCCGCGGTGTTCTTTTATTCGGCTAAAACATAATTAACGGGATGGACTGGCGAAACACAACGTCATGCTGCCTACTCTGCATGCTCCTTTCATCGCCTGCGGCCGCAAGCTACATCCAGATAGTGCCGTCTATCACGGCGCCGGAAATAGTCCGGGCGGGAGACACGGACCTGCAGGTGTCGGTCATAAACAACGGCGACGAGTCCGCATATGACGTTCGCCTGTCCTTGATACTGCCGGACGGGTTCTCGTCAAAGACCATCACCTACAGGGAGTTGAAGCCGAAGGAGACGAAGAGGGACACTCTGAAGGTGAGCATATCCGACACCCTGAATCAGGGCTCGTACGTGATAGCCCTCCTGACCAGATATGCCGACGCAAACAATTACCCGTTCTCCTCCGTAAATACGATAACCCTGGACCTGGGGGAGCCCACATCCTCCAAGGTGTACGGGACGATAACCCCCGTGACAGTCAACAGTGGCAAGTCAGACGCCATGCTGACGGTCATCAACCGCGACGACAGGGAACACGACATCAAGGTAAAGATGCTCCTGCCGTATGAGCTGAAGGTAGAGCCGAACGCCATTGACCTCAGGATAAAGCCGAACGAGGACCTGGATATGCCCCTAAAGGTGTCCTCTATAGGCGCTCTGCCCGGTAGCACGTACCCCATATATGCGAGGGTATCCTACCTGGACGGAGACCAACAGCACTCCTCGGTGCTGCGAGGGGTTGTCACAATAAAGGACAACGGCTGGCAGAGCCTCCTCCCGTTCCCCCTGTGGCTGCCCATAGTCGCGGTGGCGGCATTCGCGGCCATCCGGATATACCAGAAAGCCCGGATGAAGGGCTGGGGCAATAGGCCGCGGCCGGGATCAGGAAACTTCTCGGGCTCGCAAAGGCACAAAAAAAGGGGCAAACAGCATAATGAATAGGGGGTACTGCAGTATTTATGAAAAACGAGGCGAGGTCGAGAAGCACTTCGACTCGATAGCGGCGGACTATGACTTTTGGAAACGCAAGAACAGCTACTACTTCGACAGCCTGAAGGGGTTGTTCAGGGAGTTGGTTCCCCCGGGGGCTTCCGTCCTTGAGCTCGGCTGCGGGACGGGCGACGTCCTTTCCTGCCTGAATCCGGGCAGGGGGGTGGGCGTAGACATAAGCGAAAACGCACTTGAAATCGCGAGAAAAAAGCATCCCCGCCTCGAGTTTGTAAAGGGCGCCGCAGAGACGATAACCCGATGCGACAGATTCGACTACATCGTCATGGCGGACCTGATAGACCACCTCATAGACGTCCAGGACGCCCTAGGGAACTCTCGGCCGATGCTCAACGGCGGCGGGAGGCTGGTGGTCTCCACCATCAACCCCCTATGGTCGCCCATCCTGCTTTTCGCCGAGAAACTCGGCCTAAAGATGCCCGAGGGACACCATAACTTCGTCATGAAGGACGACATATGCAACCTCCTTGAGCTTGAGGGGTACGCGGTCATCGAAACAGGATACCGGCTGCTAATCCCGAAACATATCCCCCTAATCTCAAACGCCGTCAACAAACTCGCCCCGGGCATCAGATTCGTGAGGGGCTTATGCATCATCCAGTACATCGTCGCGGGCATAAGGGACGAACCCGAGATGGCGGACAGGCGCCTGTCCCTCTCGGTCGTTATCCCGTGCTGCAACGAGGCAGAGAACATAGAGGAGTGCGTGGGCAGGATTCCGAGGATGGCGGCAAAGCAGGAGGTTATCATCGTCAATGACGGTTCAACGGACGACACGGAGGCGGTCATCCGGGGGCTTCAGGAGAGGGACCCGGAGGGTGTCAGGGTGGTGTCCTACCGGAAAAACCAGGGGAAGGGCCACGCCGTGCGGATGGGTTTCGAAGCCGCGGAGGGCGACGCGCTCGTAATCCTTGACGCTGACATGTCAATCAGACCCGAGGACTTGCCGAGGTTCTATGACGCGATAAACGGGGGCAAGGGGGATTTCATCAACGGCACGAGGATGATGTACCCCCTGGAGGCGGAGTCGATGAGGCTGCTGAACCTCGTCGGCAACGGCATATTCAGCAGGACGCTGTCGCTGATAATCGGGCAGAGGCTGACGGACACACTATGCGGCACTAAATGCCTCCTGAAGAGGGATTATGTGAGGATGAAGGCCGGCAAGGACAGGTGGGGCGACTTCAACCTGCTCTTCGGAGCGGCGAAGCTGGGCCTGAGGATTGTCGAGATGCCGGTTCACTACCAGCGCAGGAGAAAAGGCTGGACGAAGATGAAGCCTGTAAAGCACGGAGCGCTTCTCTTGGCCATGTGCGCCGTCAGCTTCTACGAGCTGCGGGTGAAGCCTCTGGCAGACAGGCTGACGGGCCGGAGAGAGCTGTGAGGGATGCCAACCAGGGGGGTTCGCAAACGCGGGGTGTCAGGAGGCCGTGGCGGCGCTGACGAGTTGCAGGACCATATCGGGTTATCGCTGCTACTGATTGCGGTGATTTTCCTGGTTGGCGTAACGGCGCCGATAATCCCCGCCCCGGGCTACATCAACGGGGGAGACAACTACATCCACACCGCCGAGATAATGTACCTGGACCGCCTCCTGACCGAGGACGGCACAGTCTTCGGGTGGTACCACTTCCAGAACACGGGCCATCCCCTATTCTACTTCTACCAGTCCCTCTTCCACATCGCCGTCGTGGCCTTGCACAAGGCCACGTCGATGGGGATCCTAGCCGCCGAGAAGGTGGCTTTATGCGCGGTCATATCCCTCTACCCGGTAAGCCTTTTCGTATTCCTCGGCAGGATAGGCTATTCGAAGATTGTTTCGGGCCTGGCCGCCTTGTTCTCGGTGACATCAAACGCGGCATGGGGGAACGGGATAACTACCTACTTCTACTCGGGCGCGATAACCGGGGCGATGGGAATGCTGCTCTTTCCCATCGCGCTGGCGCTAGCCTACGACGCCATCGCGCGGAAGAGGCTGGTCTGGGCGCTCATAGCAGCCCTCATACTGTCGATGTTCGCGCACTTCCTCATAAGCTATATGCTCGGGATAGTCATGACGCTGTTCGTCCTGACCCTGGCTGTCCGCGGCGACGGCATGCAATTTAGGTCTATGGCAGGCAGGTACGCGGCGATAATCGTCGCGTCCGCCCTTCTGGCGTCCCCCTACATCATGCCGATGATGCAGGAGGTTTCGGGCAGGAGCGTCGTCGAGAGCCTCGTCAGGAACGGCTGGTATGAGGGATGGTACCAGAACTCGTTCACACTCCCGGAAACGCTGGAACACTACCTGGGGGGGCGGATATTCGACGGCGCCAGCCCAGAGCTCAGGAGGTATAACTGGTACGACAACTCGGCGAACGACAGGCTGCCGCTCCTAACGGCGTTGTCGCTCATAGGGTTCGCATACTGCGCATTAAGGCCGGGGGAGAAGCACAACGGCTTCCTTTCGATAGGCCTCTTGTTCTCAGTCCTCATCTACTCCGGAGAGGATGACTCAGTGTTCCTGAAGCTCATGCCGTTCCACAACCACCTGTGGTACATACGGACCATAGTGGTCTTCGAGTTCTTCGTGGTAATCCTGGCGGCAATAGGCCTTTACCAGGTCGGCGGGATTTTTGCCGGTTTAGCCTCCCGCGCCCTAGCAAAGAAGGGCTCCGGAAGGCGGCAGCATACGGTCCTCCTGGCAGCCTCCGTGTTCATACTGTCCGTCGGCGTTTTCGGACACCTGTTGCCAGAGCGCTACGCGGTGTTCACTAGCCTGGTGAGGACCGTCGCCAACGACGAGCTGGAAGCCGTCAGGGACGTCTTCGGCAGAGCGACATATGAACGTGACGCCAGGATGTACGTGGGGCATGAGTTGAACGTGACGATGGCCCATGAGCGGTATCCGGTCTTCATAATGGAGTCCGGCCTGCCGACCATCATGCCGCCGGTCTGGGAGCAGAACTATTACACCCAGCAGATGCTCTTCAGGATGATACCCCAGGGTTTTGAGAATGAATCCCTGGCAAAAGGCATCCCGTACAAGCCGCAGGTTATGGAGCTTTTCAACATCAGGTACCTTCTTGCCGCAAGCGGCTGGGGGGACTCCCCCGACGGCTCTAGGGTGACTGGGAAGACGGCCCTGTCCAAAAACGCCAGATTCGAGTTCTATGAGGTCCCGGGAGACCACTCCTATTTCCAGTTCGCCGCCCGCAAGCCCGTGCTGGCCTTCGCAAGCGACGATAGCTGGTTCGGCTTAGGGCTGAAGTGGCTGAACGCGTACCAGACTAGCGAGAGCTACTCCGAGCTGCCATTCGTCGTCCGCTCCAAGAACAACGTCCTGGACGACGTCGACCTCGACGCAAACGCGTATCCAGCGCTCATACTGCTCGACTACGAGGCCAGGGACCGAAACGCGGCCGACGCCAAGCTGAGGAGGTACGTGGCATCAGGGGGGCAGGTGATATCGTGGGAGGCGGCCGTCGGGGCCAATGCCAGCCCCAGCAAGAGCAACGCCGCGTGGATAGACATTGTCCTGCCAGCCACGGCAAAGTTCAGCGGGGCGCAGGAGCTTCAAGGCATCGAGTCCGGCATGCAGAGGTACAAACTGGAGTACCGCACCGACGAGCCGCGCTTCCTGGTTTTCAAGATGAGCTATTTCTCGGGGTGGAAGGCCGCGATAGATGGCGCGGAGACGGAGACTGTGGACGTTACGCCCGGATTTGTCGGCCTTTGGGCGCCCCCGGGAGGCCACATATTGGAGCTCGAGTACAGCCAAGGCGACGGCTACACACCATATCTCTTCGCCCTGTGCGGAATCGCGCTGGCCTATTACATTACTCGTAAGGGCGTTATGGCCCGCGGCCTCATGACTGACGCCGGACATGCCAGGCGGCCCTGGGCGTACAGCCTCCTGGCATGCCTGTTGGCGCTCTATATGGGGGGGATGTACGTCCTGGAGGAGCACTATGGCATGCCGGTCCTAGAGATGCCCACGACTGGCGAGTCCTACAGCACCTATCGGACGCCGCTAATCTGGGAAATGCGTGACCGCGGCCCAGGGGAAAGCCCCGTCGGGTACGAAGTCCAGGTCAGCGAGTGCCCGATGCGGTTCGACGAATGCGTCATCTTCAACCGGACCACGAAAAACAGGTATTATTACCTTGACTCCGGCAAATTCGAGCCCGGCGGCTTGTACTCCTGGCGGGCGAGGGCTATGTTCAGGGACGGGGCCGGCGCCTGGAGCATGCCAGATTGGTTCAGGACGCACAAGAACGCCCCGAACATAGGGAACATACGCCCCACCGCCTGACTTAAGCCGACATCTGGCTGAGCAGGGCAGCGGTTAAATACGACACCGGCTTATGATTTAAGGCTATGAAGACGGTCCTGGTAACGGGCTCAAACGGGCTCGTCGGCAGCGCATGCGTCGAGAAGTTCTCAGAAGAGGGCTGGAGGGTAGTCGGCATCGACAACAACACCCGCGGGACGATTCTGGGCCCCGGCGGCAGCACCGACCTGATCGGCGAAGATATGTGCAGGAGGTTCATGGGCTACAGGCTGTACGATGCGGACATACGCGACAACAGGACTATCGAGCCGCTAGTGGAGAACGCGGACGCGATAGTGCACTGCGCGGCACAGCCGTCGCATCCGCGCTCCCTCGAGATACCGATGGAGGACTTCCAGATAAACGCGTTCGGTACGCTGAACCTCCTGGAGATGACAAGGAGGAAGAACCCGAAAATCCCATTCGCGTTCCTCTCCTCGAACAAGGTGTACGGCGACGCCCCGAATCTCTTCAGGTACGGGATAGTCGGCAAACGCTACGAGAACCTTAAGTACGACTCGTTCACCGAGGAGCTGCAGATAGACCATTGCGGCCACACGCCCTTCGGAGTCTCCAAGACGGCAGCCGACCTCTATTGCCAGGAGTACGCGATTAACTACGGCCTCAAGACCGCGACATTCAGGGGCGGCTGCCTCATCGGGAGCAGGCAGAAGGCCGTGGAGATGCACGGGTTCTTGGGCTTTTTCACCAAGCAGATACTCCTTGGCAATAAGCTGAACCTCTACGGCGGAGGCTACAGGGTCCGCGACAACATCCACTCAAGCGACGTGGCGGAGGTTATCTACCTATGGGTCAGTGACCCGAGGCCTAACCAGGCCGGCGTATACGGGAAAGCGTACAACCTCGGCGGCATGCGCGGGAACTCCGTGTCCATTTTCGAGACGATTAGCGCTATCGAGTCCAAGACGGGCCTCAAGGCCTCCTGGGAGGAGATGCCGCACAGGGAAAGCGACCACATCTGGTGGATTACGGACATGTCACGGTTCAAGAAGGACTACCCTGAATGGCATGGCCCGGAAAAGGACCTGGACTACATATTCAACGAGCTGATACAGAACTGGATAAGGGCCTACAAACTTAACGTGAAGCTGAGGAACAGGAGCTACTTCAAAGGGCTCCGGGGGGCCCTAGCGCGCAAAGCCGGGAGGGCAGCTCGCGTTAGGCGATAGCTAGCCGCCGGCGGCTTCCCTCACCGAGTCCACGCAGCCCGTCCTCGCCATTGAGCTGGCGACCGCCGAGCAAACGTCCTCGTTTCCTGTAAGCACGGCGATTTTGCTTATGCACAAGTCGGCTTTGGACGAGTCTGAGAGGGTCTTGCACGTGTCAACGTTGTAGAATGCGACAGCCACCTTGGTGACGCACTCCGTCTGAGCCTCAGGGCTCGAAATAGCCAGGCACTTAGTCCTGTCAGCGGACGCCATAGCCACCCTCTCAACGCACTCCACCTGCTTGCCCAAATCAACGATGGTCTTGCACGTGTCAACGTTGTAGAATGCGACAGCCACCTTGGTGACGCACTCCGTCTGGTCGTTTGCGTTGCTGATGGCCTGGCACTTGTTCCGGTCATTGCATGCCACGGCCACCTTCTCGATGCACTCGGTCTGCTTCTTCAGGTCGTTTATGGTCTTGCACGTGCCCGTGTCATATGCTGACACGGCGCTAGAAGTCAGCCCATTAACCTCCGCCTCAGTCTGGGGCCTAAGCGTGGTTGATGTAGTGGTTGTCTGCTGCCTTAGAGTCTGTGTGGTCGGAGGGGCATCGCTCGATAGGCAACCCGAAGCCAGCATGAAACACGTAACGACAAAGACAACAGACCAAACACTCCATTCTTTCATATTCATCCCACCTATTCCAACACAAGAATTTAATATACTTGTAACTGTCGCTTAATAAATGGAGTACGCGCAGGACGATGGGTCACCGGTAGCCGACGTCCATCGTCCGCTTCAGCTCGACGGCGAGGCCGATTACACCTGAACGCTCCGCATCCCCGAGCCGCTCAGAATGATGCTTGGACGCCACTAGGACCATGTCGACGCCGTCGTCGCCGGGGCGGCCCCCGTACTCGCACCTCAAATCCCCGGCTGGCAGACCCAGTTCCCCGCATGCCTTCCTGAGCCTTGCATCGACATCGGCCTTGAACGCGGAGAAGACGCCGCCTTGGTCGACGATGTCCTGCCGCAGGGGAACCCGGACACGAACCATCCCAGGCGACTCGAAGAGCGTCCCGTCGGGGCCTTCCCTGAACTCGGGACCGAATGCGGCCCTTAGGGCGTCGGCGTATCCCCCCACCCGTCCTCCGCTTCCCTTAAGCATCAATAGAATACGTGAAGGCCGGGAATAAAAGAGTACCGGGATACAAATGCCGCGGCATTCTTGCTATAGCGGACAACCATTATTCTGCTGAATCTTGAGGAAAACCGCTCCCTGACAGCGGGTCCCGTCATCTTATCGCCATGTACCGTCTCGTCCAGGCGATGTGGCCGGCTCTGCTTCTCCGCCTGTAAGCTGACTCGATAGCCCATACCCCCACGACTGTCAGGACAGCCAGTATCGTCTCGTATATCATCCTTCCGCGCGGCGGGCGAGGGCATCCGTGCCGGCTCGCCAAGCTTATCACCTCGCACGAATATGCCAGCGCACCTGCCGCTGCACCACACATATGAGTTGTTACCCACAAAGTCCGCCACAGTTACCTCCGGAAAATCGCCGTTATGGGTGTTTTTTTACAGTTACGACCATGCTCTGACAGCCCACGCAGCCGCGCAAAAACAAGGGTTTGATGGGGGGCCTGAGGGAACCCGACCATCAAATCCGAAGCCTTCAGGGACTTTAATCCGGCCACATCAACAACCCTTAACTTAGTGGACTCTGGGGGCATATATGGCCGAGTACACAGAAGGACGCCCACGCCGGGATTCTTGAAAAAGCCGGGGCTTTTTGCATCCCGGCGCGCATAAAAGACGAAACGCTGAGTGTAGGATACTAAGCGCCCGTGCCGGGATTCGAACCCGGGTCTGCGGCTCCGCAGGCCACTAGGATATCCACTACCCCACACGGGCTTGTGTTCTATTACTATGGCAGTGTGAGTTATAAGTGTCGGTGTCCGTGTCTTTCCTGGCGGCGGTGAATATTTAGCTTCTGTTGCTTAATAGTTGGGGTAAATGATTGCTCAACTGTCGAAGCGGGAAGGCGTTTCTAGGGCTAAGCTGGCTTCGGGAATCAAGGCCGGAAGCATAGTCGTCGTCGGCAACCCGCGGCGCGGGATTAGGCCGTTGGCTGTGGGGGCCGGCTGTTCGACGAAGGTCAACGCGAACGTCGGGACCTCGCCCGGGAAGAGCGGCCTCGCCGGGGAGCTGCGGAAGGCCCGGGTGGCCGTGGACGCTGGCGCGGACGCTTTGATGGACTTGAGCGTCGACGGCGAGACTGAGCGTTTCAGGAAGCTGGTTCTCAAGCGGACTAAGGTCCCGTTGGGCACGGTGCCGATATATCCCGTATATGCTAAACGGAGGCTTGCATTCACCCTCGAGGACTACCTCGGGGAGGTGGAGAGGCAGTGCCGCGAAGGCGTCGACTTCATGACGATACACGCCGGCCTGACGCTGGAGGGCGTCAGGCATGCGAGGCGGAGGATTATACCTATTACGAGCCGGGGCGGCTGCTTCATCGCCTCCTGGATGATGAGGAACAAGGCCGAGAATCCCCTGTATGCGGGATTCGACAGCATACTGGACGTGCTTGCGGAATACGACGTGGCCGTCAGCCTAGGCGACGCGCTCCGCCCAGGGTGCCTTCACGACGCCACTGACAAGGCGCAGTTGTCCGAGCTCATGGTCCTTGGCAAGCTGACCCTGAAGGCGAGGGAACGGGGCGTGAAGGTCATCGTCGAGGGGCCGGGCCACGTGCCGCTGGACCAGATAGAGTATAATATGAAGCTGCAAAAGCGGGTGTGCCATAACGCGCCGTTCTACGTCCTCGGCCCCCTGGTGACCGACATCGGCGTCGGCCACGACCACATAACGGGCGCCATCGGCGGCGCACTGGCCGGGATGTACGGGGCGGACTTCCTCTGCTACGTGACGCCGAGCGAACACATAGGCCTCCCGGACGCGGATGACGTGAGGGAGGGCGTGATAGCGTCGAAGATTGCGGCTCACGCCGCCGACGTGGTGAAGCTCGGCAGGCGCGGCCGAGACGATATGATGAGCCGTGCGAGACGGAGGCTGGACTGGGGGGGGATGTTCAGGCTCGCCTTGGACCGGGACGTCGGCAGGGCCAGGGGGAGGCACGTGTCCGGCGGGGAATGCAGCATGTGCGGGAAATACTGCGCCCTAAAGACATTCGACGAGGGCTCGGAGCCTTAACGCCAAAGGAGCAGGATTACGGCTGCGATTATTATTACGGCCGCTAGCGCGGCCTCCAGGCGCCCCATGCGGTTCTCTTTTGCGGCTGTTTTCTGCGCCTCTTCAGGCTTAGGCGCATGCGCCTCAGGCTCGCGCTTGTCGGAGGATTCCTTGAAGTCCTCCATTATCTCCTTGTAGGAGACGCCTATCCCTGTGAGTTTGTCGAATGTGTCCTGGCGGCTTTGGCCGCGGAGGACCGCCCCCCTCATGTATCCGACTATCCGCTCGTCCACCCCTTAACATGGGCTTCTGCGCATAAAACCCGTATTTATGCGCGTCTTCCCCTAATCTCTTTGCCTGCCTGCGAAGGCAACCGCGAATCCCGTGAACGGCGCGCGTCAAGAGGTCAGGCTACATTGCGGTGGAAACGGCCCCTGCGCAACCATGAATCCGTAGGATTCGTCCGGAGAAAGTGATGCTTCTCCATTTGGGTGTGAGCGCAGGACAACCCCACCGCAAGACAATCTTCCGTCTTCCATCGGGTCATGGCAGTCTCGGTCGTCATTCCGGCGTGTCCAAACTCCGGGCGGTCAGGGACGGCTGGAGGTTCCTCGGCTCGACGGTCAGGACCTGTCTTCGGGGGTAGGGAATGTTTATATACTGCCGTTCCCTATAGGATTCCTACGTTTTAATGTTATTGGAGGATTTAGGATGGAATACGTTTACGCTGCGATGCTTTTGCATTCCGCTGGGAAGAAGATAGACGAAGCCGCTGTCAGCGCCGTACTGAAGGCCGCTGGCGTTGAAGTCAACGATGCTCGGGCGAAGGCCCTTGTGGCAAGCCTTGAGGGCATCAACATCGAGGAGGCCATAGCGAAGTCGGTCGTCACCGCCGCGCCTGCCGCGCAGGCAGCCGCCGCAGCTCCCGTGAAGGAGGAGAAGAGGAAGGAGGACGACAAGAAGGGCGAGGAGGAGGCCGCAAGCGGCTTGGCGTCGCTCTTCGGATAGGCTGATTCGACAACCCCCGTCCTTTTTTACCGGCGGGGGCGTCTACCTTATTCGTTTATAGTCCAATCTTCTTCAGCCGCTCGACAGCCTCTATCACGTCTTCCCTGTGGCCGAATGCGCTGAACCTAAGGAATCCTTCTCCTGCCGGGCCGAAGCCGCTCCCCGGTGTCGTGACGACGTAGGCCCTCCTGAGGATGTCGTCGAATATGTCCCAGCTCCGCCCCCCCTTGAAGCGCGCCCATATGTAGGGGGCGTTGACGCCGCCGTATGATTCGACGCCCATCTCCTTCAGGCCCTCGAGGATTATCTTCGCGTTCCCCAGGTAATAGGACACTGTCTCCCTCATCTCGGCCCGGCCGACGTCGTCCAATGCTGAGAGGCCGCCCGCTTGCGCTATGTTGGACGCCCCGTTGAACACCGTCGTCGTGACCCTGTTCCAGTCCCTTATGACCTGCGTGCCGTCGTCGTATTTCAGCCCCGAGGGGACGACAGTCCAGCCGAGCCTGACGCCGGTGAACCCGATGAACTTCGAGAAGGAGCTGACCTCTATCGCCACGTCCTTCGCCCCCTCTATCTCGTATATGCTCCGGGGGAGGCCTTTTTCCGTTATGTACTCGCTGTATGCGGCGTCGTAGACGATTATCGAGCGGTTCCTCCTCGCGTATTCCACGAGCGCCTTCAACTCCTGCCTTGTCGCCGCCGCCCCGGTCGGATTGTTCGGCGAGCAGAAGTAGATTATGTCGGTCCTCTCCCCGTCGCCGAGCTTGGGGAAGAACCCGTTCTCGGGTGAGCACCGCATGTATTTGACGCCGCGGTACTGCTGTCTTCCGACGTCGTAGGTTCCGGTGGCACCGGCCATGACGCTTCCGTCTACATAGACTGGATAAGAGGGGTCCTGGACAGCTATTGTCTGGCTCGCCCCGAACATCAGCTGAAGCCTCCCGATATCGCATTTGGCGCCGTCTGACACGAAGACCTCTTCAGGCGCTATTGAGCCGTTATAGACTCGTTCCGCTATCTTCGCCCTAAGCTTCCCCAACCCCTGTTCGTCACCGTACCCAGAGTAGCCGGCCGGCGTTCCCAGCCCTGAAGCAGCCCTGGCGAGCGACTCGGTTATGTGACGGGTCAGGGGTTCGGTCGTGTTGCCGACGCCGAGGCTGATTATCTTCGCCTCCGGGTTCGCCTCCGCGGCCGCCCGCCTCCTCTTGCCGACTTCCGGGAACAGGTATCCGGCCGGCAGGAGCGACATGCGCTTGTTTCGCAAGACCATAGTGGGATATATTTAAACAACGTTATTATTATCCAAGGGGATATATATGAGGTGCGGGATATTTCTGGTGTTGTTGGTTTCAATTGCCCTGATATCCGGCTGCATGTCCTCAAGTTCCAATACCCCCCCGCCGAGGGTTTACGTCACCCCGTGCAACGTCGCGAGCAAGGAGGTTCAGTTGCGGACCGGCGGCGACCTGAGGATGGAGACGCTCAAGGAGGGGATGAAGTCCATATTCCTCGACGACTTCAACTCACCATCAGGGGCGGTGATGAGCAAGGATTATACGTTAAACTGCTATTGGGGCAACAACGTCGGGGAGAACAGGGACTACTATTATTGCACCGGGAAGTACAAGGCTCCGGAGCTTGACGAGTCGCGGGTCATCAGGCGTTTCGTCTGGAAGCAGTTCAAGATAGGATTCAAGGTCGAGCAGCACGACGTCGGCGTCTGGCTGGATTCGAGCGGCGTGTTGCACCAGCAGGGGACTGCCTACTACCTCACCACCAAGACCGTCGACGCGCGCTGCTACGTGGCATGAGACGCTGATGCCGGACGGCCTACTTGGGCCTGACCCGGTCGTACACTATCACCAGCACCGCCGCTATCGCCACGAGGGCGCCGAGTATCATCAGGGGGTTCCCAAGGCCGATTCCGGCCGTCTTGGCGCCGAGGACGACCAGGGATAGGTGGGGGGACGTCCGCTCGTAAGTGTTCCCTTCCCGGTCGTTGAAAGTCAGGGTGGCGGCCGTCAGGTATAATCCCTCGGACACCGGCAGCGCCACGTATTCGTACGTGACGTTCTCTCCGGCCCTTATCGCGGCATAGGAGGTGCGCTGGCTGCCGGAGACGATGGTGAAGTTCAGGGGGAGGATGTCGTAGAGTTTCACGTTGTACGCGTCCTCTGAGCCGTTGTTTACGACTGTCAGGAGTATCCGTATCTGGCTTCCGGCGACGATGGCGCCCGTGATGTTCTTCTCCACCCACAGGTCCGGCTTGGGACCCCTGACGTAGACTACCGTTGGTTCTAGCTGTATGGTGCGCTTCGTCCCGTTCGGCAGGCCGTATTCGACGGCCCCGGGCCACGACGCGTAGCGTCCCGTCTTCTGGAACGTTAGGGCGTATGTGTAATGGTATATGTCCCCCGGACGCAGGGGGGTGAACGAGCCCGAGGTCGAGCCTCGGATGATAAATCCCCCCTGCGGTTTCACGTCGCTGACTGAGACGTTCAACGCCGACGCTCCGCCGACGTTCGTGACGGTTATGGTCACGTTCACGGATTCGCCAATGGTGACATTGTATGCGCTCTGCGTCTTCTCTGGCAGGAGCTTGGGGTTCACGTCGTCGTATTCGGCCATCACCTTGAGGTTCCGCACCATGAAGTCGTCGCGGACGCTTCCGCGCTCTCCGCGGTACAGCGCGTGAATCGACAGGTTGAGCCTTCCGGTGCGGAGGACCCTTGGGTCCAGGACGACGGTGCAGGGCCGCCAAACCTCGCTTTTGGACTCGCAGAGCCGTGCCGCCCGCCTGTCATTGATTCTTATCTCGTTCGTCTCCCCGTCAACGTCCCACACCTCCATGTCAGCCCACACCCTCTGGTACTGGCCCTCGAGGAAGAACGCGCCCCGGCTCTCGAGGCCCTGGGGCTCCGGAACCGCCCAATCCCGAATGCTTTCGTCTCCGAGGTGCACCGTCCGAGGCGAATCGTATACCGTCAGGTAGTCTGCCGAGGCCGTTGAGGCTAAGAGGACCGCCAGTAACGCCGCCTCGAACGTCTTCATGTTAGATTCTTGCCAGTCGGGCTATAATAGCGTCCGATATCCGGCTTATCTGCTTCATGCCGTCAATCTCCAGGAGGATTCCGCGGCCGGCGTAGTAGGCCAGCACCGGCTCCGTCTGCCCGTGGTAGACCTGCAGGCGGTGCCTGACGGTCTCCTCCCGGTCGTCTTCCCGCAGGCGGAGGGCGCCCCCGCACGCGTCGCACACGCCCGCCCTGACCGGCGGCTTGGACGCGAGATGGTAGGTTTTCCCGCAGTCACAGACCCTCCTTGAGGTTATCCGCTCGACTATCACTTCGTCGGGGACGCGTATGTACACAGCCAGGTCAATTCTGGCCGATGATTCGAGCTCCTTCGCCTGGCCGAGGTCGCGGGGGTAGCCGTCCAGTATGAACCCCCCCTTGCAGTCGTCTCCCCTGAGGCGATCGCGTATTATCTCCTCGACAGTCTCGTCGTCGACGAGCTCCCCCCGCCCGAGGCGCTCCTTCACCCTGAGGCCGAGGCCGGTCCCGAGCTCGACGGCGTGGCGGAGGATGTTGCCGGTGGATATCTGCGGCCAGCCGGTCTTCGAGGACAATAGCTCGGCCTGCGTCCCCTTCCCTGAACCCGGCGGCCCAATCAAAACTACAGCAGTCATCTGGCAGCCGCCTATTCCCTGCCGATGCGGCTTATGACGTATTGGACGTCGTTGACGTTCATGCCGTATTCGTCGGCGAGGGATTGGAGCGCCTCCAGGTAGAGGAGGTACTCTTGGACGCTGTAGTCGGAGTTCTGGTCCTTCGCGGGAGCCGCGAACCCGAAGTTGGTCCTCAGGCTGTTCCAGGAGACCTCGTCGAGTTCCGCGTATTTGTGCGGATTGTTGACCATGAGTATGGTCGAGGCCACCTTCATCCCCACGCCCTTCACCCTCCTGAGTAGCTTGAACCTGTCGTCGAGTGTAGGGGCGGCGAGGGCCTTATGGGTGAACGCCTTGGCGTCGGGGTTGACGTGAGGCTCCATGCCCTTGAACGCGAATATCTCGTTCAGCTCTTCGTCGGTGTATGAGGCTTTCTCCTTGAATCGCATGACCAGCTTGTTCCGTGCAACGTACTCCGGCTCCTTCCGCACCTGCGCGAGCAGTCTGAAGAGATTCATGGCATGCACCTGTTATTAATTTCCCGCGGGGGAATATAAGCATTCTTCGGGTTTGCCCGAAGGATAACGTGGGTTTTTATATGCTTCCCGCAGACTATTAGTTACCATGGAGCGTAAATGCGTATTCCCGGCCATACTGGTTTTTCTGGCGTTAAGTGCACTTTTACCGCATTCGGCATCGGCCGAGATAATAATCGTCAACGACACCGAGCCCAGCTTCTGGGCGGTGTCTGAGATGAGGCTGAGCGGCGACCTGGATATGAACAAGCTACTCATCTCCGGGTCCGGGGAGGTCATATCCGGGGAGAACGTGAAGGTCTACCTGCTCGGCCGCGCCTCCGACATACTCGTCGACAACGTCGTCGTCAACGGCAAGGAGGTCACCGTATCCTTCGACGACAAGGGCTATTTCATGGTGCTCGGGAAGGGCAGGTTCGACTACCGGGGCGACCTGACCCTGCGCACCGCCGGCCAGGCGAGGCTTTACGTTCCGGGACCGGTCAACGCGGTCAAGTTCGACATAAGGCACGGTTACGCGGTGCACGGCGACCAGTACGGCCTCTGGAGCAGCGACATAATCATCCAGCGCGCCGAGAAGGTGGCGATGCTGTCGGACGGGTCGTTCAAGTACACGTTCGCCGAGAGGAACGGCTTCGACTACAGGCTCAGTTTCCGGTCGTTCGGCAGCTCGCTCGGCAGGGCGGTCCTCAACCTCAGGAGCGGGGAGAGCATCGTGTCCGTGACAGGCGCCAAGGACTATAGCGTCGACGGCGGAAGGCTCATACTGGAGCTGAGCGGAGAGTCCGCGAGCGTCGCCGTCACCGGAACATTCTCCGGCACTCAGATATGGGTCCCCCTCGACGAGGGCCGCCACCACGTCCTGGTGGAGTCCGACCCCCAGAAGAAGCTCGGCATCTCGACGTCCGCCGAGGAGATAGACCTCTCCCAGTCCGCGATGAGCCCGTCGTACAGCAACGCCAGGGCGTTCCTGGCGAGCGCAGGCGAGCCCATCTCGGTGTCCGTGGTATCCCTGAAGATGTACCCCTCGCTGGCGGCGTCCGTCAGCCAGGCGACGAACAGGATAGCGATAACCGAGAAGGGCAGCATGCTCGGCGAGCTCGAGTACAGGTACAGCAACACGGGAGTGGACTACATCGGCATGGACGTGCCCGGAGTCCCCCTCTACGCGGCCACCGGCTACAGGAGCTCCATAAAGCTCACGAAGGACGAGGACAGGCTCTTCCTGTCGTTCCCGAAGACGCAGGGCGGCACCCTCGACCTGATATACTTCAACACCACCAGCGCCCTCGGGGCGGTCAACGTGATAGACGTCCCGGTGGCGAACACAGACCTCACCATAACCGACTTCACCACGCAGGTGATGCTCCCGAGCGACTACGTGGTGCTCTGGACGTGGGGCGCCAAGGGCGGCAGCGAGCTGCCCGGCCTCGAAGCCGTGATGGTGTTCGCGATAATCTTCGGAGGCCTCGGATACATCCTGAAGCCTAGCCCGGCCTTCGCGGCGGCCTACCTCGTGTTCTCCGTCGGAGCGTACTATTTCAGCTGGGTCGTCCTGGCTTTGGCGGTTATTGCCACCGTGATTCTCGCCGTCAAAAAGCACATCTCAGCGCAGTCCATGAAGTGGATGCTCGCTGGTGCCGGGATGCTGGTGGTCCTGTGCCTCGGAGTCGTCGTATTCTTCGGGATACTGAGCATGGGCGTATTCAACATGGGCTCGACGTCGTACGAGCGGAACGCGATGGTGGCGTCGGACTACGCGATGGTCGAGGAGGCCGCCCCGAGGCAGGTCATGGCCAAGTCGATGAACCTCATAGGGACGGGAGACGGCGCATTAAACGTCCCCGTACGGGAGGGCGTCCTGCCCGTCAGGCTGGAGCTCCCCTCCCTCGGCAAGACCATCACCGTCACATCGCACCTGGTCCATAAGGACGACCCGATGAGGATAAGCGTGCTCGTGGTCGCCGGATGGCTCAAGTACCTCATGTACGCGGCGTCCATCGCCGCAGGCCTGGCGTGCGCCAGGATGTACAGGAGGACTGCCTGAAGGAAGCCGGCTCAGCAGCCTATGGAGGCGGAGGCGCAAGAGAACCCTACGCCGCCGAGGGCCATCGAGTTCTGCGCGGCCTGACAGTAGAAGGCTATCAGGGTGCATATCACCCTGACCACCAGGAGCCCGACGACTATGTAGACCATCCCCTTCTTCGCGTCCAGCCGCTCCTGAGAGCTCTCGGCGACTATCCACTTCATCCCGAGTACCGTGAGCATCAGCCAGCCGAGCGCATAGACCAGCGTCGTCGTCGGCTGGATTACGTCCGCCGCCGTTAACGCGCCCGCCCACGAGGCCGCAGAGGCCACCGCAAATGCCGCCAGGACAATCGTCTTAAGCCTCATTCGCCAATCACCTTCACCGTGAGCTGCCGTTCCCGGTCTTTCGTGTCGAACTCTATGAAGACAATCTGCTGCCATCTGCCCAGGAGGAGCCGTCCGTCCTCCACGGGGACCGTCAGGCCCGGCCCTATTATCGTCGCCTTCACATGGCCGCTTCCGTTGTCGTCGTGCCATGTGGCGTGGTGCGCGTATACGCCGTCCCTAGGCGCTACCCGGTTCATCGCCTCGGGGATGTCCTTGAGGAGGCCCGGCTCGTACTCGACGGTCGACAGGGAGCCGGTGCTTCCTGGGCAGAAGACCACTGCTATGCCGTCCTTTATGCGCGATGCTGCGACGACGGCCTGGACGTCGCCGGAGACGTCCGTCATGCCGCCGTCAGACTTCGTCTTGAGGCCTATGCGGCCGGTGTAGACCGTCATTTCAGGACCTCCGCCGCCCGGTTGTTGATTTTCGCCTTTATCACAGCGCCTTCAAGCCCGTCCCACGCCTCCGACACCGTGCCGCCGCCGTCCCTTGTGAGGGCGACGACGGAGGGGCCGGTCCCGGATATCCCGGCAGCTATGGCGCCCGCCCCGAGTGCGAGCAGGGACGGCTCCGGGGATTGGCCGTATGCGGCGGCGTGGACGAGGCCGTTGAGCGTTATGGCCTGGTATATCCTGCCGGATTTGGCTGCGTCCCATATGAGGTTGACCTCCTTCGCCAGGGTCCTCAGCCTTTCGAGGTCCACTTCCGCCGAGCGTATCTCCCCCTCGGGGACGAGTATCATGGCCGTCAAGGTCTCCTCCATCCCGCCGCGGTAGATTATCCTCCGGTTCGTGTTGTCCGTGAGCGTGTATCCGCCGAAGTATGCCGCGCTCGCGTCGTCCAACGCCCCTGTGACGGTGACTTTCGCGTCGTAGGCTGCGTCTATGCCGATGCTTATGAGTTCCTCGTCGTCCAGCCTTTCGCCGTTGATTTCGAGCCTCTGCCCCCTCCGGCTCCTGCTGAGGCGGACGTCCTTCACGCCGCCGCACTCCTTCGCCAGCGCGCCGGAGACTGCGAGGACGATGGCGTTCGCGGCGACGCTCGAGCTCTTCAGCCCCGCGGCATGAGGTATGTCGGTCTCCGTTGTGACCGACGCCCCCGTGTACTCCGACCTGAAACGTTTGAGCGTGCGTTTGACGGCGGCTTCGGCCAGGGCCGCGCCCTTCTCCTGCCCGTTCACGGTGGAGGACACCCTGCCGGTCCGGTCCAGCTCGACCGTCGTCCTGTTCTCGAGGCCTATGCCGTACGCGCCGCCAAGCCCCGAGGCGAACGCGGTCACTATAGTCGCCGCACCGCGGCACACGGCTGTAGCCTCCATGTCTATTAATATTGGGCCCCGATATTTAACTGCATGCCCAAGCGGGTCCACGTGTACGTCTCAGGCCGGGTCCAGGGGGTCTATTTCAGGCAGGGCACGAGGGACAAGGCGGTCTTGGAGGGCGTCGCAGGCTGGGTGAGGAACCTCGGCGACGGGAGGGTGGAGGCCGTCTTCGAGGGGGACGCCGGCGCAGTCGAGAGGGTCGTCAACTGGTGCAGGGCGGGGCCGGAGGGCGCGAGGGTGGACGAGGTGGTTTTGGACGCCTCGGGGGACGCGGAGGGCTTGGAGGTTTTTTCCGTGAGGTATTGAGCAGGCCCTTGCTTTTTTAATCCATGGCGACAATATCTAAAAAATAAGAGGTGAATGAAGCATGCCAAACAGGAGAAGGATAATGGACCATCCGATAGCGCACAGCGAAGTCGATAACGTCGACAGGATAATATTCCTCGTCGTAGGCGTCGTCGTGACCCTACTCGTCTTCATGTTCATGAAGGTCATAGGGGCGGAATAACCGGCCTCTGCCGAACTAGTTGCTCAGTACCCGCCCAACTCCAGCCTGTTGTTCAGTTGCAGGCTTTCCGTATGGACGTGGGTGACGAGTATTATCTGCCCGGTGCCGGCTATCCGGTTCAGCGCCTCGCCCAGGACTTCCCGGTGGGATTCGTCGAGGCTTCCGAACGGCTCGTCGAGTATGAGGAGGCGTATCGGCGACATCAGGTCTATGAGCGACACCCTCAAAGCGAGGGCCAGCTGCGCCAGCTCGCCGCCCGACAGCTGCGCGGCCTCCAGGTCCCCGGAGCCGGTGCGCAGGACTATCCCGTATTCCTTGTCGAATGCGACGTCAACGTATCTGGGGTTCTGGTTGAACCGCTTGAAATTCAGGGAAAGCATCGAGTTGAGGCTCTGCACGAAGGATTCCCGCAGGTACTTGGCTATGCCCTTGTCCCTGTGGAAGAACTCGCGGGCCCCCTTCAGCCTCTCGAGCTTGCGCCTGGCCGCCCCATGCCTCTTCGCGAGGTCCAGGTAGGCCGCCAGGCTTTCTTCCGCGGCTTTCCTCTCCGCCTTCGCGGCGTTCGCCTCGGCTTCGAGGGCTTTGCCGGAGTATTCGAGGCGGTGCCTGTCCTCGGACGCCTTGTCCCGCTCAGCCGACAGCGCTCGCTCCTCTGACTCGTCGTATCCGAGCCCGGCAGCCCGCCCGGCAAGCTCCGCCTTCCGCTCCTTCAGGGAGGCCAGCTTCCCCGCCAGGAGGGCCTCCTTCAAGGCGTACGAGGGCATGTCGGCGGACGCATCGGAGAGCATCCGGGCGCGCTCCGCGAGGCGGCTGAGCTTCTCGCATCCGGCGTCGACGTCCGCCTGGGATTCGCCGGCGTATCCGAGCCTGGAAAGCTCCGCCCCCGCCTCCTCCAGCTTCAGGTTGATGGCGGCCAGCCTGGATTCCCTGGCCTTCAGCCCCTCGCCGAGCTGCCTTGCCGCGGCCTCCTTCGACTTGGCTTCGTCGAGCCTGCGTTCCAAGTGGGCGGCCTTGACCTTGAGTTCGACGATTAAGGCTTCAGCCGCATCCCTTCCGCGCGCAAGCCCGGCAATCATCTCTTTGGCTTCGGCGCCCTCCTTCTCGAGGTGGAACGCGTTCAGCCTCTGCCCGCATCTCGGGCACTTGGCCTGCCCGCCTAGGGAGTTCAGGTCCGCCAGATGCCGTTTAGCCTCGGTTATCCGCGAGTTGTGTGCCGCGTGACCGGCCTCCGCCTTCCTCAGCTCTTCCCTGAGCGCGGAGTATTCGGCCTCGAGCGCCACCCTGCAACCAGCCTCGGCCAACAGCGCGACCTGCCGCTCCCGCATGGCTTCTACGTCGTCCAGCTGGGCCTTAGACTCCGCCAGGGCCCTGAGGGTGTTGAGCGCCGGCCTAATACGCCCGTAAGGCTGGAGCCTGGCGAGTTCGCCGCTTAATACTTCAAGCTCCCTCTTTTTCGCGCGCATCTCCCCGAGCCTCGCCTTCACGGACTCAATCTCCTTGGCCATGCCAGCCTCCTGCGCCGAGAGTTCAGCCGACTCCCGGTTCGCCTCCTCCAGGGCCTTCCTGGCTCCCAGCACAGCCTTCAGCCTGGACTCCGCGGACGCCAGCCTCGACCGGGCTTCAGCCAGGCCCTTCAGCTCAGCGCTAATCCTGTCCCTGAGCACCGACTCCTTCGCCGCCAGCTCCGTCTCCCGCGCAAGATAAACCTTCTCCGCCTCCGGGGGATGCCTCAGAATCTCCCCCCCGAGGACGTTACACTCGGCTTCCGCCCCCTGGATTTCCACCCCCGCCTTAACCCACACAGTCTCAAGCCTGTCCAGCCCGAAGAGACGGTCCATCTCGAGCTTCCCGTCCCTGCCGGACAGCCGCTCAAGAACCTCTGTGAGGCCGCCTTGGGGGATGTAAAGCAGCTTCTCGTAGATTTCCTCCGGGATAATCGCCTGCAGGCGGTTGTGGACCGAGGACGGGTTGTCCGCGACCTGGGCGCCGTCCGCGGTCATGAGCGCGGTCGACGTCTTGTCCAGGCGAATCCTCTTCTCGACCAGGTATTCGACGCCGTCCGAGCGGAACCTGAGCCTTACGGCCGCCGCCCTCTCTCCGTTGCGTATCCGCTTCGCATAGCCCCTCGCAGTCTCCTTGAAGATGAATCTCAGGGCCTCCAGTATGCTGCTCTTCCCGGTCCCGTTGCGCCCCTCAATCTGCAGGGACGAGCCCATGTCGACTGTCAGGCTCCCGTGGGTGCACCAGTTCTCAAGCTCCAGCGTTTCCAGGCGCATCAGAGATATGATGTAAAAGCCGGTAATTAAGCGTCAATACTGGAGGGTGAGCGCCTGGTATACGACGCTCAGGAGGAGTTTAGGCCAGCCGAGGTAGGGCAGCCTGATGAGCGCCCTGCCGGTCACCTGGGCGTCCGTCACCGGGTAGGATATGTCCAGCCTCCTGTTGCACTGGTCAGAGCCCTCGTTGTGGTCCCCCTTGGTTATGAATATGCTGAAGTTCCCGGTCTTAGGGAACCTGGTGTACGGGCAGTATCCGCTGTTCCGCTGGCAGATTAGGACCCGCCCTATGGTCTCGTTCATGCTCTCTGGTGTCTTGCAGTCCAGGGTGCCTTCAACTGAGACGACCTCGTAGCCCTCCACCCTGGCGACGCCGACGACGCGGTGGATTATGGGGTCGCGGGCCTGGAACTTCAGGTGGTCCAGGTCGCGCTCGTATATTATCACGTCCCCGAGCGAGGCGGCGGGGCTCATCACCACTATCATGTCGCCCATGTTGAACCCCCCTGACATCGGGAACCCCCTGGCCTGAGACTCGCCCACCCCCCTTGCGCCCAGCCACGTGAGCCAGCTGTCGTCTCCGGACTCGTGAACCATGCTCTCAGACGTCACGACGACGAGGGGAACGAGCATGTCGGCGCCGAAGAGGAGCTTGAGGACCGCTATTATGACGGCCACGGTGACCGCGACGTCGACAATGTCCCTGACCCACGGGGAAAGCCAGCCAGGCAGCCTGCCGAGGAAACGCTCCCACCAGGCCTTGACGGAGCGCCACGGAGACAGAAGCCTGGACGCCAGCCCGCCGCATCCTCCATCATGCTTGGACATACAATCAACCGGATACTATTAATAAGAAAAACGCTATATTAAGCGACCATGGATTTCGACGGCGCCGTCGCATCGGAGAAGAGGAATTTCGCGCAGGTGTTCAGCAGGCTGCCCGTGCTCCTCGTCAGCGGCAAGGGACCGTACGTCTACGACGACGCCGGCCGCAAATACTTGGACATGTTCGCGGGGGTGGCGGTCTCGTCCGTCGGCCACGCCCGGCCGGAGGTCGTGGAGGCCGTCTCCAAGCAGTGCGCGAGGCTCATCCACGCCAGCAACTGGGTCTACACGGAGCCGCAGCTGGCCCTCGCCGAGAAGCTCGTAAGCCTCACTGGGATGGAGCGCGTCTTCCTCTCCAACGACGGGGCCGGGGCCGTGGAGACGGCGTTCAAGCTCGCGCGAAAGCACACCGGGAAGAGGGGGGTAATATCCATGGAAAACAGCTTCCACGGCCGCAGCATGGGGGCGCTGTCCGCCACCTGGACAGAGAAGTACAGGAAGCCGTTCGAACCCCTCGTGCCCGGCTTCAAGTTCGCCAGGTACAACGACATGGACTCCCTCGAGGCTGCCATAGGCGACGACACAGCGGCGGTCATAGTGGAGCCGATACAGGGCGAAGCCGGCGTCCTAGTGCCCGCAGACGACTACCTGAAGCGGGTGAGGGAGCTGACCGAGGAGAAGGGCGTCCTCATGATAGTCGATGAAATACAGACGGGATTCGGCAGGACCGGCCGCTGGTTCGACTACCAGCGGGCGGGCGTAAAACCGGACATCGTCTGCCTCGCCAAGGGCATAGCCGGCGGCTTCCCGATGAGCGCCGCGGCGTACACGGGCATGGATTTCGAGGCCGGACAGCAGGGCGGCACGTTCAACGGGAGCCCCCTCGCATGCGCGACTGCGAACGCCGTGATAGGAGTCATAGAAAAGGAGAAGCTGGTGGAAAACGCGGCGAAGATGGGGGCGCGGATAAAGGCGGGACTGAAGGGCGCAGGCGTCCGCGGAAGGGGGCTGATGCTCGGCGTCACAGTAGACGACGGGCGAAGGAGGGCCCTCGAACTCCTCGGCAAGGGCGCGGTAGCGATATACAGCGGCAACACGCTGAGGGTGCTTCCGCCGCTCGTCATAGGCGAAGAGGAGGCGGACCGCATAATCGAGCTCGTGAATGAGGTGTCCGCATGAGCGAGGACGTCGACATGCACACGGTAGCCACAATATACAGGCTCCTGCCGGGGAAGAACTGCGGCGGCAAGTCCCCCTGCGGCCTGCCTAAGTGCGCCCTGTTCGCGGCTAAAGTGCTCACCGGGAAGAAGGACGTCAGCGAATGCCCGTATCTTGTCGACGAGAACATGCAGGCGATAATCCTCGTCATCGACGAGTACTACCGCTGAACCCAGGCTTTTTATAGGCAGAAGGGCATATTCAAACATGGCATTCTTCGAGTGGCTCTTCAGCCTCGTCTTCTTCGGCATATTCGCACTCGCCTTCGCCGGACCGTTCATCCTAGGCATCCTGTCCATGTTCTTCAAGGTCATCCGCCAGTACGAGCGGGGGGTGCTCCTCGGGTTCGGGAAATTCGTCGGCATCAGGAGGCCAGGCCTGAACCTAGTGGTCCCGTTCTACCACAGGCTGGTCAAGATGGACCTCAGGATAATGACGGTCGACATCCCCACGCAGGAGGTCATGACCCGCGACAACGTCCCGGTTAAGATAAACGCGGTCATATACTTCAGGATACTGGACCCGGAGAAGGCGTACTTCAAGGTCGAGAACTACATGTACGCGGTCTCCAAGTACGGGCAGACGTCTCTCAGGAACGTAGCGGGCGAGACGAGCCTTGACGAGCTCCTGTCGGAGAGGAAGCAGATATCCGACAAGCTGAGGAAGATCCTGGACGCGGCCACCGAGCCCTGGGGCATCGACGTGACCACCATCGAACTGCAGGACATAGAGCTTCCGGAGAGCCTGAAGAGGACCATGGCCAAGCAGGCGGAGGCGGAGAGGGAGAAGCGGGCCACCATCATAAAGGCGGAGGGCGAGGTCATAGCGTCGACGAACCTTGCCAAGGCCGCGAGCATACTGCACAAGACCAAGGGCGCGCTGCACCTGAGGACCCTGCACTCCATAAACGACATATCAAGCGACGACTCTAACACGGTCCACTTCTTCGTGCCCCTCGAGGTGCTGAGGGCCGTGGAGGAGGTGGATTAGATGGTCGTCTATCCGGTCGTCGTCAACCAGTACGAGAAGGGCGTGCTGTTCTCGTTCGGCAGGTATGCTGGCATCCTGGAGCCCGGCCTCCACCTCCTGATAATGGTCTACCACAGCATGGAGCGCATCGACATGAGGGTGAAGACCATAGAGATTCCGAAGCAGGAGGTCATGACCCGCGACAACGTCCCCGTGAACATCAACGCGGTAATATACTTCAAGATAGCCGACCCCGAGAAGGCCGTACTGAACATAAAGGACGTCGTCTACGCCACCTCGAAGTACGCGCAGACCGCGATGAGGAACGTGACCGGCCAGGCGACGCTGGACGAGCTCCTCTCCGAGAGGCAGAAGATAGCGGAGAACCTTAGGGAGATAGTCGATATCGCCACCGACCCCTGGGGGATAGACGTGACCGCCATCGAACTGCAGGACATAGAGCTTCCGGAGAGCCTGAAGAGGACCATGGCCAAGCAGGCGGAGGCGGAGAGGGAGCGGCGGGGGGTAATCATCAACTCGGAGGGGGAGGTCATAGCAGCCGAGAACATATCTAAGGCCGCGGGCACGCTGTACAACAGCCCTGGGGCGCTGCACCTGAGGACCCTGCACTCCATCAACGACCTGTCGTCGGACCAGTCCAAAACCGTCATCTACGCCATGCCCATAGAGTTCCTGAGGGCGATTGAGAAGTTGGGGGATGTGCTCGAGTTAAAGGCGAAAAAGCCTTAACAACGTTCAATAACTGGTGTTTATTAATCCGGAAACCATGTAGAAAACACCAAAAGATGAAGAACGGCGATAAAATACTGGTGGTATGCGGGCTGTTTTTGATAATACTAAGCCTGACCGTGAACGTTGGCGCGTATATCTGACAGGATAAGGCCACTAAACGGCTTATAAACCGCCAATACCTATTTTAATCATTCATGAAACTAGACACGCTAGACAGAGCGCTCCTAAAAAACCTCCAAACCGACGGCCGCCTAAGCCTAAGGGAGCTCGGCAGGGCGCTTAAAGTCCCGCATACGACCGTTTTCACCCGCGTCAACAAGCTGATGTCGAAGGGGATAATAAAGAACTTCACCGCCATACTCCACCCCCACGACCTCGGATTCAAGCTGAACTTCGTAGTCATAGACGTGCCGGAGCACGAGTCCAAGGACGTCGCAGCCAGGGTGGCGGAGTGCAGCGAAGTCCTGAAGGTCTTCAGGAGCGGCGACGGGAAAGTCATCGCGAAGGCCATATCCAACGAGGATGGGCCTAAATGCCTCAGCAGCCTCATGTCCAAGCTCTCAGGCTACAACGTGAACGTCATCCCCGTGAACGAGGTAGTCAAATACGACGACAGGATACACGACGACTACATAGACCAGGTCGAGTGACTCAGTTCTTCTTCCTCTTAATCGCCGCCGCCACGAGCCCGGAGAACAGCGGCGCCGGATTCTCAAGCCTGCTCTTGAACTCCGGGTGGAACTGGCAGCCTATGAAGTATGGGTGCCCTGGCAGCTCCGCAATCTCCATGAGATTCTTCTCCCGGTAGACTCCCGAGAAGACCAGTCCCTTCTCCTCAAGCCTGCCGACATACTCCGGGTTAACCTCCCAGCGATGCCTATGCCGCTCGGAAATCGTCCTCTTCCCGTAGAGCCTGTGGGCGAGCGTGTCCTTCCTCACGTCGCATTCGTAAGCCCCGAGCCTCATGGTCCCCCCCTTGTCGACAATATCCTTCTGCTCCGGTATGAAATCTATGACCGGGTGCGGCGTCCCCGGCTCCGCCTCGGTGGTGTTGGCGCCCTTGAGGCCGCAAACGTTGCGCGCGTACTCCACCACCAGCATCTGCATGCCGAGGCATATCCCGAGGAACGGCAGCTTCCGCTCACGGACATACCTGACCGCCCGTATCTTCTCCTCGAGTCCCCTGGAGCCGAAGCCTCCGGGGACGAGCACGCCGTCCAACGCCTCGAAGTCCGAGTCCTTGAGGTCCTCGGCCTCGAGCCACTTCAGCTTCACGCAGCAGCCGTTCGCTGCCTGCGCGTGCTTGAAAGCCTCCTTTATGCTGAGGTAGGCGTCCTCGAGCCCGGTGTATTTGCCTACTACGCCTATGGTCACCTGGGCGGAGGGCTTGCTCATGTCCTCGACGAGCCCCCGCCACTTCCTCGACTCGTGCTCTGCCTTCTTGAGGTCCAGCTTCCGGGCGACTATGTCCCCGACGTTCTGCCTGCCGAACTCCAACGGCAGCGAGTATATGTTCTCCACGTCCGGATCGCTCAGCACCTCCTCCGGCTTCACCCCGCAGAAGAGCGCGAGCTTCCGTCGCGTGTCGTCGGTGAGCGGCTGGCTGCAGCGGCCGACGATTATGTCCGGCTGTATCCCGAGGGCGAGGAGCTCCTTCACGCTGTGCTGCGTAGGCTTCGTCTTCTGCTCCCCGCTCGCAATCACCGGTATGTAGGACAAATGTATGAAGAGGAACTTGTTGCCCTTGTCGAGCGCCATCTGCCTCAATGCCTCGATGAATATCCGGTTCTCTATGTCGCCGACCGTGCCCCCGACCTCGATTAGCACCACATCGGCCTTGAACTTCTTCACCCTCGACTTTATCTCGTCGGTTATGTGGGGTATCACCTGCACCGTCTTGCCGAGGTATTCGCCGCGGCGCTCCTTCTCTATGACCGTCTTGTAGACGGACCCCGTCGTCATGTTGGAGTCGCGCGTGAGGTCGACGTTCAGGAACCGCTCGTAGTGGCCGAGGTCGAGGTCGGTCTCGCCGCCGTCGTCGAGAACGTACACCTCCCCGTGCTCGTACGGGTTCATGGTGCCGGGGTCGACGTTGACGTAGCCGTCTATCTTCAGGGGCGCGACCGTGTACCCGCCGTCCTTGAGTATGCGGCCGATGGAGGCCGTGACGACGCCCTTGCCAAGGCCGCTCAGAACCCCGCCTGTCACTACTATGTACTTCATCACCTAACGGAATAGTATTATCCCGCGAGCGATTAAAAAGAGATCGGCGCCGGCGGTATTTATTCGCACCCGCCCCATATTTTGTTGATGTCGTCGCCCGTGATGTCGTTCGAGGACTTCGTCGACCGGCTCAGGACCGAGGTCCCGGCCCAGATAAGGAAGGCCAACGAGGGCGTCGAGTGCGAGCTGCCGGACATCTTCGAGCTGAAGAGGGACAACAGGCAGCGGTCCATGCTTTTGAACCCGAAGGACGCCAGGGAGCATCTTTTAGGCCTCATGGAGCGGAGGGAGAAGGTTGACAGGTTCCTGGACGTGGTCTCCGCCGTCCGCGGGGAGAAGGTTGAGGTGACGGAGATAAAGAGGGGCCACAGGCAGGACGAGAGGGATTACATACTGAAGGGGAGGAACCCCGAGACCGGCGTGAACGTCAACGACATGAGGGTGCTCCTGGGCGCCGAGTCGAGAAGGGGCGACGACATAAGGAACGAGGTTACGCAGGCCGCGTTCTACAAGCTCCTCAGCCTGCACGCCTACAGGGAGAAGGCTAACTTCATCTGAGGCTGACCATGCTTGACAGGCCGTACGTGGTGATGGACAGGCTCCCGGGGGCCACGCTGAACGAGCTCGCCTACAGGCGCCCGGAGATAATCGAGGACAACATGGTGACCATCGCCTACCAGCTCGGCATGCACCTGGCGTTCAGCTACGTTTTCGGCGTCAAGGACGGCTTCCAGACCAACTACGTCTTCGACGCGTCCACCAGGATACTGACGAGGATTGACAAGGAGAGCTTCCTCGACATGCCCCCGGGCGCTAAGACGACCCTGGAGGACGGGGACAGGTACACGCAGGAGATAGCGGCCTGCGAGGTCTCCAACCTCAAGTACATACCGAGCTTCAGGAGCGACAAGAGCAGGTACAAGGTGATGTACGCGTTCAGGCAGGGCTTCATAGACAAGTACGCGGACATAAAGGCCAAGCGGGAGGAGCTCCTGAGGATGGTCCTGGACACCAGGCAATCATGGCTCAGGATACGCCCGGCCGAGGACCCCGAGGAATACGAGGACGACACCCGCCACATAGTCAAGTCCGTCGGCCACCTGGCCGAACAGAAGCCCGAGGACGCCTTCGAGCGCCTCATGAAGGCCAAGGCCGAAGTCGACACCGGGAAGTACCGGAAGAAGTGATAGCAAATCAGGTAAATTCTTGGGCTTTGGCTTTTGCCAAAACTTAATTATGCCACTGATTTGCTAGTATCGATAAGGAAAACGATTTTTGAAAATTCAAATATTTCCCTTATCGATTGTGACTATCTTGCCGAGACCGTCTTCTCCTTCGCCGCTATCCTCATCCTCGTCTTCAGGACGGTGTCGGGGTTCAGGCTGATGCTGTCTATGCCGCACTCGACCAGGAATTCCGCGAACTCCGGGAAGTCCGAGGGCGCCTGCCCGCATATCCCAATCTTCCTGTGCTTCTCCTTCGCGACCGTTATGACCTGCCTGATTAGCCGCTTCACCGCGTCGTTTCGCTCGTCGTATATGTGGGAGACGAGCTCGCTGTCGCGGTCGAGGCCGAGCGTCAGCTGCGTGAGGTCGTTGGAGCCTATGCTGAAGCCGTCGAAGACCTCGCAGAACTGGTCGGCGAGTATCACGTTCGACGGTATCTCGCACATCACGTAGACCTCAAGGCCGTTCTCGCCCTGGACGAGGCCGTTACTGCGCATCTCTTCTATCACGGACTTCCCTTCCTTTATCGTCCTGCAGAAGGGTATCATGACCTTCAGGTTGGTGAGCCCCATCTCGTTCCTGACCTTCAGTATGGCCTTGCACTCGAGGGCGAACGCGTCCGAGTACTTAGGGTCGTAGTACCTTGATGCGCCCCTCCACCCTATCATCGGGTTGTCCTCCACCGGCTCGTACTCCCTGCCGCCCACGAGGTTCGCGTACTCGTTGGTCTTGAAGTCGCTGAAACGGAGTATCACGTCCTTCGGATAGAACGCCGCCGCGATGTGCGCCACGCCCATCGCGAGCCGGTCCACGAAGAACTGCGTCTTGTCCGCGTACCCGTACGTGAGCTCGTCTATCTTCCGCTTCACCTCGGGGTCCGCAATCTTCCCGTAGTTTATGAGGGCCTTCGGATGTATCCCTATGTAGCTGTTGATGACGAACTCCTCCCTCGCGAGGCCGACGCCGTCGTTTGGGATGAACGACTGCTCGAACGCGTTCTCCGGTATGCCGACGTTCATCATGATCTTGGTCCT
>JBFYKH010000059.1:0-3365 GCA_041306075.1 Candidatus Altarchaeota archaeon | reverse complement strand
TGGGCTTTGAGGGACGTCGCGGCCATATTCCTCTTGGGCGGTGGCGTCCGCATCCTCCTGAACGGCTGGTTCCACAGCCTCTTCGGAGCCCACGCGGTAAGGCACGTCGAATACTGGCTGTATTACGGCGTCGCGTTGGGGACGCAGTCGACAGCCTACGGCGGCAGAGACCCTACTGTGTGGCTTCTGAGGGGCCTCGGGGCAGTCTTCGGGGGCGACGTCCTGTTCTACTCAGTCGGGCTCGCGGCCGTCGCGCTCACATGCGCGACCGCGTCCTTGATATACGCCATCGTTTGCGTCGTGCACGGCCGCAGGGCAGGATGCTTCGCCGGCATCCTCTACGCGTTCATGGTGGAGCCCCTGGCCTTGTCGCTTGCAGGCTTCACCCACGACCACCTGGCCATGCCACTGTCGCTTGCCGGGCTCCTCTCCATCATACTTGCCTGGCGGCGCGGCCGGTTCATCAGGGGCGCCGCGTATCTCATCTTGGGGTTGGGCGCCATCTACCTCGCCTCCTGGATTAACGTCGGCGCATACGTCGCCCTCGGCGTCGCCGGCGTCCACATTGCGTCGTGCGCCATCAAGGCAGGCCCCCGCAGCCAACAGTATTTCACGGCGGCTTACGTCGGGGCCGCGACCCTCGCGGGCCTGTGCATCCTGCCTCTAGCTGTGGATTACCAGCTCTCCGGCCTGCCGCAGGGCAGGCTCGGCAGCGCCGACGTGGCGCCGGCGTCCCTCGCCAGCTTCATCTATCAGGAGAACATTCTCCTCTTACTCGTGCCTGCCGGCCTCTACGCGGCGTACCGGAGGCGCGAGTACGTGGGCGTCACGTATTTCGCGGCCGGGATCTTCTTCGCCTTGTCGATGGAGCGGGGCATGCGCATCATGGACGTAGGCACCGCCATCCTGGCTGCGTATGCGCTCGCCGACTGGAAGCCGGCTTGGGGCAGGTACGCGTTGCCGGCGGGAGCGGCGTTCCTTCTTGCCGTGACAGTCCTCACGCCCTTCGAGCCGCCGTACCTTGCCGCTCTATGGGTCTTCGGGCTCGCCTTCGCCTACGTCATCCGCAGGCCGGGGGACAGGTGGAGGGCCGTCGCATTGTTGGCTGCGTTGGGCGTCTGCCTGACGGCGGTCAACCTCTATGGGAACAGGGACGGTGTCGCTGGAGACGCCGAGTACGCGCTCTACTCCGAATTCATTGGGAGGCTGCCGCCGGGCAGGGTCCTGACCGGATGGGACAGGGGCTACATGGCGGAGACGCTATCAGGGATGGATGCCGTCTCAACCGCAGGTGAGATAGAGTATGCAGCACATGACGCGCTATGGACGCCGGACAGGCAGGCAAACGCCGAGCTCAACATGCTCGGGGTCGACTACGTCGTCGCCTCGGACAGGCAGCTGAGGCTCGAGGACTACGGGGGATTCAGGGGATACCATCTCTCAGGGGGGCTCGTCCTGGAGCCGGATGACGTCCCGCCGGCGGCGGTCTCAGGCAGCATCGCAGCATTAAGGCTCGCCTCCGGGGCTGCGAACGGCAGCTATTTCAGGCTGGCCGGGTCCGTGAGGGACGGCCGCCTCAACGTCACACACCAGGTTTATGAGATCGTGAAGCAGCCCGTCAACGCCAGTTACGTCACATTGGCGGCGTACAACAACGAGGCCGTGCCGGTAACGGCCGAAGTCGCGCTTGATGTATGGACGACCGGGAACCAGTCCGAGCGCGGACGCCCTGCCCCCTCCTTCGACCTGCCGTGCGCCCTGGCTTGCCTGGCGTCGACGGCGCTGAAGCTGGCGTTGGCCGCATCCCTGGCCTGTGCAGCCTACTGGCTCCTCGACCTCAGGGGCGCCGGCGGAAAAAAGGCGGCCGCCCTGAGGCGGAACGTTGTGTGGTCGCTCACCGCCGCCGCTGTGGCGGTCGCGCTGGTGCTCTTTTCAGGGCAGTACGGCGTGTGCGGAGGAGGCTTGGGCGCGACGCCCCCCGGCGTGAAGGCGGCGCACGCGTACAACGTCACATTCCCAGTCGGCTACTCCGAGATCCAGGTCCCTGTGGACGCAGCTGGCGAGAGGATAAACTGCAGCGCGACAATTTCAGCAGAAGCGTCCGGCAGGCTCGCCGGGACCGCGTCGTTCGCCAACGGATGCGGCCGGGACGAGGACGCCGGCATAATTCTCGTGGACATGGACATGTCCGAGGCCTCGGGCGAGCTCGTCGTCGACGATGAGTTGATGGTCCTGGTGCCGGCGGGGGCGCTAAACCACACTGTCGCGTACAGACTGATGAGGGACCGCCCGTACAACAGGTACGCCACGGCCTTCTGGAACAGGCCGTGCGTCAAGGCCTACGACGGAGGATACGTCGCTCGGGGCGTGGAATTCCACCACGTCTTCTGCGGCGGGGTCAGGGACCCGCGGGGCTGAGCCAGGCTACTCCCCGAGTTTGGCCTTCAGGAACTTTTCGTGTTTCTTGCCCCAGGGTATGGTCGCGTCCATCGCGACCTTCGCCGTCATCAGCCGGTCCGAGCCCTCTATCTTCTCGGCGGTCGCGTCCAGGCTCGAGCCCGGGCCCCGCCAGACCTTGACGTTCCTGTCGGCCTGCATCCTGGTCGCCATAGCCCACTCCACGTCGGCGAGGTTGTAGATGTCTATGTCGTCGTCGACGACTATGGCGTGCTTCAGGCTGCCGTGGCCCTTGTGCGCGGCCTCGGCCGCCTTGATGCCGTCGTCCGCGCCCTGCTTCTCTATCTGGACGATGGCGTGCAGCCAGCAGCATCCGCCGGGCGTGATGAGGACGTTTTTGCACTTGGCGACCTCGTTGACCGCGTTGTAGATGGTCGGCTCCTTCGGCATCCCCATGAGTAGGCGGTGCTCGTTGTACGCCGGTAGAAGGCCCTGGTATATGGGGTCCTTCCGGTGCGTTATCTTTTTGATTATGACGACGGGCTCGTCCCTGACGACGTCGAATGTCCCGCTAATGTCGGGGAACGGCCCCTCCTTGTGCCGCTCCTTGGACGTGAGGACGCCCTCGAGGACGATTTCGGCGTCCGCGGGGACGAGGAGGCCGTTCGTCACGCATTTCACGAGCTTCAGGGGCTTCATCGAGTTGGCTATCTCCAGCTCGTTCACGTCGCCGGCGGATATGGAGGCTGCGAGCAGGACGGTGGGGTCGAGCCCGATACAGATTGCGACGTCGAGTTCACCGCCGGCCTCCTCCAGGTTCGTCCAGGTGTCGCGGTGGCATAGCCTCGCGACCAGCCGGTCGTTGGATATCGGCGAGGAGCGGTGGAACGCCAGGTTCAGCCTCCCGGCCTTGTTCTTGGAGACGTAGACTCCCGCGGTGATGTAGGGGCCGAGGTCGCATGACGCGT